>NZ_JARVTC010000011.1:0-176777 GCF_030208875.1 Pseudarthrobacter sp. MEB009 | reverse complement strand
CGAAATGGGCCACATCATCCGCGACGGCATCGAACGGATGTACGGACCGGACTCCACCGACCGGAACCTGATGTACTACATCACGGTCTACAACGAGCCGATCGTCCAGCCCGCCGAGCCGGAGGGCCTGGACGTCGAAGGCGTTATCAAGGGCATCTACCTCGCCGCGCCGGCGAAGATCGACGGTCCCCGGACCCAGATCCTCGCTTCCGGTGTCTCGGTGCCGTGGGCCCTGGATGCCCAGCGGATCCTGGAAGAGGACTGGGGCGTTTCCGCCGACGTCTGGTCCGTCACCTCCTGGAACGAACTGCGCCGCGACGGCCTCGCCGCCGAAGAGGAAGCCTTCCTCAACCCCGGCCAGCCCGCACGGGTGCCCTTCGTTACCCAGCAGCTGGCCGGTGCCACCGGCCCGGTTGTAGCGGTCACGGATTACATGAAGGCAGTCCCGGACCAGATCCGGCAGTTCGTCCCTAACGAATTCGCCTCCCTCGGCGCCGACGGCTTCGGCTTCTCCGACACCCGCGCAGCAGCACGCCGCTTCTTCAAAAACGACACCCACTCCGTGGTGGTCCGCGCACTGGAGATGCTGGCACGCAGAGGCGAAGTGGATGCCCAGGCACCCGCCAAGGCGATCGATAAGTACAAACTGCTTGACGTTAATGCCGGCACCACCGGCGGCGCGGGCGGCGAGTCCTGATCACGCGTCTGTGACCTGACCCGATGACGACGGCGGCTCCCTCCGAAAGGCGGGGGCCGCCGTCGTACGTTCCGCAGCGCCCGGTGTTGTGACGCACACCAAGGCGGATTGTAGCCTTTGCACAAATGGAGCTTGTGGGGCGCGGGCCGTATGCTCGGAAGATGCCAGCACCCGCCACCCCGCCCGCGAAGCGCAAACCGGCCCAGCCCAAAGTAACTCCGGAGAAGTCCGAGACGCTCAAAAAGCTGCGGGCCAACGTGGGCCAGCTGTCCACCACCACCATGCGCGAGCTGGAGAAATCGCTCCCCTGGTACAGCCGGCTGAGCTCCGATGAGCGCTCGGCGCTGGGGATGGTGGCACAGAACGGCATCGCGGCGTTTGTTACCTGGTACGAGCGGCCCAGTTCGCCGTCCTGGATCCTGACCGACGTATTCGGCACTGCGCCCACGGAACTCACCCGCTCCATCAGCCTCCAGAAAGCTCTCCAGCTGATCCGGATCGTGGTGGAGGTGGTGGAGGACCAGGTCCCGGTGATTGCCCCCGAAGCCGACCAGCCGTCACTGCGTGAGGCTGTGCTCCGCTACTCCAGGGAAGTGGCGTTCGCCGCCGCTGACGTCTACGCCCGCGCAGCCGAGTCCCGTGGTTCCTGGGATACCCGGCTTGAGGCACTGATTGTGGACGCCATTCTGCGGGGCGAAAACACGGATGCGCTGCGGTCCCGGATCGCCGCCCTTGGCTGGAAAGCGCAGGAACGCTTCACCGTGATGGTGGGCAACTCGCCGTCGGAACCCAGCGCCAGCTACGTCAGTGAACTGCGCAGGATGGCGGGTCGCTACGCGGAGGATGCCCTGGTGGGCATCCAGGGCGACCGGCTGATCCTGATCCTGGGCGGTGTGCAGGACCGGGAAACCGCCTACATCAAACTCAGTGAGATGTTCGCTCCCGGCCCCGTTGTGTATGGCCCCGAAGCCGGGTCCCTGCTGGAAGCCAGCAGCTCGGCCCAGTCGGCGTTCGCCGGCCTGACGGCGGCACGCGCCTGGCCGTCCGCGCCGCGCCCGGTGGCCGCCGATGACCTGCTGCCCGAGCGGGTGATCTCCGGTGACGACGCCGCGCGCCGGTCCCTGGTGAAGAACATTTACCGTCCCCTGGTGGCGGCCTCCAACGGGCTTGTGGAAACACTGGGAACCTATCTGGAACTTGGCCATTCGCTGGAAGCCACAGCACGGGAACTTTTTGTCCACGCCAACACCGTGCGGTACCGGCTCAAGCGTGTCTGCGACGTGACAGGCTGGGATCCCCTGCTGCCAAGGGAGGCCTTTGTGCTGCAGGCAGCCCTGGTGGTGGGACGGCTTTCGGCCCCGCCAAAGGCCGCCACGGAACGTCAGCCCTCCCGCAATCAAGCCTGAGCCGTTGTAGACTTCCTACAACCTGACCCCATGAGCTTGGTGCGGACAAACACCGCTGAACCACGCAGTAATTTGGAAAGCTGGATACGTGCTTGCAATAGTCTGCCCTGGACAGGGCTCACAGACCCCTGGTTTCCTGGCCCCCTGGCTGGAGCTGCCCTCGGTAGCGGGCCGGTTGGCCGCCCTCAGCGACATCGCCGGCCTGGACCTCGTGGCCCACGGCACCACCTCCGATGAGGAAACCATCAAGGACACCGCCGTGGCGCAGCCCCTGATTGTGGCCGCAGGCCTGGTCACGGCGGCATCGCTGTTCGATGTGGACCTTAACTCCCTGCCCGTGATCCTTGCCGGCCACTCCGTGGGTGAGATCACCGCAGCAGCCCTGTCCGGCGTGCTGACCGAGACCGAAGCCATGACGTTCGTCCGGGAACGGGCCAACAGCATGGCCGCCGCAGCAGCAGTCACCCCTACCGGCATGAGCGCCGTGGTGGGCGGGGACCCCGCGGAAGTCCTGGCAGCCATCGAAGCCGCCGGAGCAACCCCGGCCAACGTCAACGGCGCAGGCCAGACAGTTGCCGCCGGAACCTTTGACCAGCTGAAGGCCCTCGCGGAAAACCCGCCGGCCAAGGCCCGGGTTATCCCCCTCAAGGTAGCCGGCGCATTCCACACCAGCCACATGTCCCCCGCCGTGACCGCCCTCGAGGCCCTGGCCCCGCAGCTTAAGCCGCAGGCACCCACGGTGCCGCTGCTGTCGAATTTCGACGGCGGCGAGGTCACCGACGGCGGCGCCGCAGTGGCCAGCCTGATCGCCCAGGTCTCCCGTCCCGTCCGTTGGGACCTGTGCATGGGGACCCTGGTGGGGCGCGGTGTGACCGGCGTCATCGAACTCGCTCCGGCCGGGACCCTCGCCGGGCTCGCCAAGCGTGGCATGCCCGGCGTCAAGACCGTGGCTGTCAAGACCCCCGATGATCTTTCCGCCGCCCTGGCACTCTTCGCAGAACTGGAGGGAAACGCATGAGCGTTCCTACGCTGAAACAGGCTCCCATCCACGAGCACACCCGGATCCTGGGCCTTGGCGCCTTCCGGCCGGATGTCATTGTCACCAACGATGACGTCTGCCAGTGGATTGATTCCTCGGACGAGTGGATCCGCCAGCGGACGGGCATTGTCACCCGGCACCGGGCAGCGGCCGGCGTCAGCGTCATCGACATGGCCGAGGGCGCTGCCCGCGAGGCCATGGAGAAGGCAGGCATCCAGGCTTCGGAACTCGGCGCCGTCATCGTCTCCACCGTCACCCACCCTTACGCCACCCCGTCGGCGGCCGCCAGCCTGGCGGACAGGCTGGGTGCAACCCCCGCGCCGGCATTCGACATCTCAGCGGCCTGCGCCGGGTACTGCTACGGAATCGCCCAGGGCGACGCCCTGGTCCGCTCCGGTGCCGCCAAGTATGTCCTGGTGGTCGGCGCTGAAAAGCTCTCCGACGTCATCGACAACCGTGAGCGCACCATCTCGTTCCTTCTCGGCGACGGCGCCGGCGCCGTGGTCATCGGGCCTTCCGACACGCCGGGCATCGCCCCTTCCGTGTGGGGCTCGGACGGCAGCAAGTGGGACGCGATCGGCATGACCCGCTCCATGCTGGACGTCCGCGACCTCGGCATCGCGGCCCGGCAGTCCGATTCAACCGGCGACCTGGCCCTCCTCGAAGAGGCACAGGAGCTGTACCCCACCCTCCGCCAGGACGGCCAGACGGTCTTCCGCTGGGCGGTCTGGGAAATGGCCAAGGTGGCCCAGCAGGCCCTCGAAGCCGCCGGCGTGGAAGCTGAAGACCTGGTGGCGTTCATCCCGCACCAGGCCAACATGCGCATCATTGATGAGATGGTGAAGAAGCTCAAGCTGCCGGAGACGGTTACAGTTGCACGGGACATTGCCGATGCGGGAAACACTTCCGCGGCATCCATCCCGCTGGCCACCCACCGCCTGCTGCAGGAGAACCCGGCACTGAGTGGCGGGCTGGCCCTCCAGATCGGCTTCGGTGCCGGCCTGGTGTTCGGCGCCCAGGTAATTGTCCTCCCTTAGAAACGCCCACCGGGCCGCACCCGCGGCCTGACCCATTTCCGGCATCCCCTGCCGGTAATACAGAAAAGGAGCCATCAATGGCTAGCAACGAAGAGATCCTGGCCGGCCTGGCTGAAATCGTCAACGAAGAGACCGGCCTTGCGCCCGAGGCCGTGGAGCTGGACAAGTCCTTCACCGAGGACCTGGACATCGACTCCATCTCCATGATGACCATCGTGGTCAACGCTGAAGAGAAGTTCGGCGTCCGCATCCCCGACGAAGAGGTCAAGAACCTCAAGACCGTCGGCGACGCCGTCAGCTTCATCGCAGGCGCACAGGCCTAGCAACCAACTGCGCCGGCCACCGGCGCGGCAGGGCTGCCGGTCTGGACCACCGGACCGGCAGCCCGCGCTTTTTCCGGCACACGTGCCACGCGGCACAGCGCCGAACATCAACATGCGGGACCCTTCGAGAAACGAAGCCGGATTCCCACCGACAGAGAGTGATCCCATGACACGCAAAGTAGTCATTACCGGTCTGGGTGCCACCACGCCCATCGGCGGCGACGTACCCACGATGTGGAACAACGCGCTCAAGGGGGTCTCCGGTGCCCGCACCCTGGAGGACGACTGGGTTGCCCAGTACGAGCTCCCCGTCCACTTTGCGGCCCGCTGCAGCACCCCCGCCCTCGACGTGCTGAGCCGCGTCGAAGCCAAGCGGATGGACCCCTCCACGCAGTTCGGCGTTATAGCCGCCCGCGAGGCCTGGGCTGACTCCGGCATCACGGAGTTCGACAAGGACCGCCTGGCCGTTGCCTTCGCAACAGGCATCGGCGGCGTCTGGACCCTGCTGGACGCATGGGACACGCTGAAGGCCAAGGGCCCCAGGCGCGTCCTCCCCATGACCGTTCCCATGCTGATGCCCAACGGTGTGGCCGCTGCCGTCAGCCTCGACCTGGGTGCCCGCGCCGGCGCCCACACACCCGTGTCCGCCTGCGCTTCCGGCACCGAAGCACTGCACCTTGGCCTGGAACTCATCCGCTCCGGCAAAGCCGACGTCGTTATGTGCGGCGGCGCCGAAGCCGCCATCCACCCGATGCCGCTGGCCGCGTTCGCCTCCATGCAGGCCCTGTCCCGCCGCAACGACGACCCGCAGGGCGCCTCCCGTCCATACGACACCGGCCGCGACGGCTTTGTTATGGGCGAAGGCGCAGGCGCCCTGGTCCTCGAGGCCGAAGAGCACGCCCTGGCCCGCGGCGCCCGCATTTACGGCGAACTGGCCGGCACCTCTGTCACGGCCGACGCGTACCACATCACCGCACCGGACCCGCAGGGACTCGGCGCAACCCGTGCCCTGAAGGCTGCCATGTTCGATGGCCGCATCCAGGCCGAGGACGTGGTGCACGTCAACGCCCACGCCACCTCCACCCCCGTCGGCGACAAGCCCGAGTACACGGCGCTCCGCGCGGCGCTGGGCACCCACGTGGACAACGTGGCCGTTTCCGCCACCAAATCGCAGATGGGCCACCTCCTGGGCGCTTCCGGCGCTGTGGAAGCGGTCCTCACCGTACTCGCCGTGTACGAGCGCAGGGCGCCGCTGACCATCAACCTGGAAAACCAGGATCCGGAGATCCCGCTCGACGTGGTCACCTCCCCCCGAACCCTGCCCGGCGGCAGCATTGTGGCGCTGAGCAACTCCTTCGGCTTCGGCGGCCACAACGCCGTGGTCGCGATCCGCAGCGTGTAGTACGCCGGCCCAGGTGGCCGGTGCACAAAAGGGAGGCCCCGCCGTTGGCGGGGCCTCCCTTTCGCTATGGAGATTCAGGGCTGGAACGGCCGACGGCGGTCAGCCCACCTGGTGCAGCCAGCGGACGGGGGCGCCTTCGGCCGCGTGCCGGAAAGGCTCAAGCTCCTCGTCCCAGGCCTCGCCCAAGGCAAGAGACAGTTCGTGGTAGACCGCCGCGGGATCTCCGGCGCCAGATTCGTAGGCGTAGCGGATGCGGTCCTCGGAGACCATGATGTTTCCGTGCACGTCCGTGACGGCGTGGAAGATGCCGAGTTCGGGGGTATGGGACCAGCGGCCACCGTCTACGCCCTGGCTGGGTTCTTCGGTGACTTCATACCGGAGGTGTGCCCAGCCGCGCAACGAGGATGCGAGCGTAGCACCCGTCCCGGGTGTGCCGGTCCAGGACAGCTCGGCGCGGAACATTCCAGGCGCGGCCGGCTGCGGCGTCCACTCAAGGTCCGTCCGCTTGTCCACGACAGACCCCACTGCCCACTCGACGTGAGGGCACAGTGCGGTAGGGGCAGAGTGGATAAACAGCACACCGCGGGTTGTTGAATCAGACATTCCATCCTCCATGGCTCTAGGTACGTCTTCCCCAACGACCTCTGCCTGGATGGAACTGCCGACCCGCTTCTGCGGTGGTGCTTCCTCCCCCGATATTAAGCTGTACTTCTCAAAGATGAGTCCGGACTTGCCCTGAGCACCAGACCCGAAGGGTTGAAGCTGCACTTGAAAGTTCCCGGACGTGACTCTCATTGTGCCGTACCCCGCAAAATAACGCCAGTGCGATTCCCCACACTTTCCGCTAAGCGCGGGGGTGCGCCTGCTGGTAGCTTTGCCGCAGCCGGTCAACGGAGACATGGGTGTAGATCTGTGTGGTGGCCAGGCTGCTGTGGCCAAGTATCTCCTGGACGGCACGCAGGTCCGCGCCGCCATCCAGCAGGTGCGTCGCGGCCGAATGGCGCAGGGCGTGTGGTCCGGAGGCGGAGGTGTCGCCGAGGGCTTCGAAGAGCCGGTTCACGAGCGTGCGCACCTGGCGCTGGTCCACCCGGCCGCCCCGGGCTCCCAGGAAAAGCGCAGGCCCGCTGGTGCCCGTGGCGACCAACGGCCGGCCCCGCCGCAGCCAGTCATCGACGGCGACCGCTGCGGGCACCCCATAAGGGACGGTCCGCTCCTTGTTGCCTTTGCCGATGACCCGCAATGTGCGGCGGTCGGGATCCAGGTCGTCCACGTCCAGCCCGGCCAGCTCGCCCACGCGGACGCCGGCGGCATAGAGGAGTTCCACGATGGCGCGGTCCCGGACCGCCAGCGGGCCGCCGTCGGACGCGGCCGTGGCGAGGCCCGCCAGCAGTCGGTCCAGCTGGGAAGCCTGCAGGACTCCGGGAAGGGACCGCTCCCGCTTCGGCGCCTTCAGCCGCAGGGCCGGGTCTGCGGGGATCCGCTCCTCCCGAAGGGCCCAGGATGTGAAGACCCGGGCGCTTGCGGACCTGCGCGCCAGGGTGGCGCGGGCTACGCCAGCCGAGTTCTGCGCCCCCAGCCAACGGCGGAAGGTGCCCAGCTCAAGGTCGGCCAGGCTTGCGGCGCCCTCCTGCGCAGCGTAGGCAAGCAACCCGGTCAGGTCACCAAGGTAGGCCCGCCGGGTATGGGGAGACACGGCACGTTCGCCGGAAAGGTAGGCGGCAAACGCCTCAAGAGGTTCGCCGAGCCCCGGCGGCAGGTCAGTGCACTCCACTCCCCCACCATCTCAAACCAGGCCCGGCCAGGCCCGGCAGACACGCTTAGGGCCAGGCTACTGGTTGGCTGAACTTCCCAGGGATACCTGGATCTGGCAGCGGATCCCATCGAGGACCTCTGCATCCGTGCGGGCGGCGTAGACAGCAGCGGTGGTGCCCAGGTGGAGGATGGCGGAGACGACCCGGGCCAGGACATCGGCGTCAGCAGGCTTGACGGATCCATCGCTCCGCAGAATGTCCGCCATCACCAGCTCCAGCTTTCTGGAAAGCTGGAGCCCCTCCTGCCGGAAGGGTTCGCGCGGGTCACCGAAAACCAATTCCTGCTGATAGCTCCGGCCGTTTTCCGGATGCTCCCGGATGCATTTCACAACGGGTTCCAGAAGCGCCACCAGGGCCGGGACTGCACCGGGCCCCCTGACGAGCCGGGCTGCGGAGTTCCCCTCCTGGATTGCAAGCTCAAACTTGACGTTCTGGACCATGATCAACAACTCGGCCCTGGTGGACGCATAAAGATACAGCGTTCCGATCGCCAGGCCCGCCCGGTCGGCTACCTGCTGCGTGGTTACACCGCGCACACCAGCCACGGCGAACAACTCCGCCGCAGCCGTCACGATCCGCAACCGCTTGTCCGCCTTGCGCCGTTCCCTGCGTCCCAGGGCTTCGTTCACGACGCCTCCTTGACAAGATTTATGAGTGTATTCATAATTGAGTCTACTCGGATACAACAGAAATGGCGAGATCATCAGGAGATACATTGGCGCACGAGGCGGAACCCGACCATAGGAGCGTCCCAACGCTGGAAGTAATGGCTGCGGGCCGGTCATTGGCGTACCGCGAGTTCGGCCGCCCCGGCGGCGTGCCGCTGGTTTTCCTGAACCACCTTGGCGCCAACCTGGACAACGCGGACCCCCGGATCATGGACGGACTGGCAGCCCATCGCCGTGTCATTGTCCTCGGCTACCGCGGTGTCGGAGGATCCGCAGGACGGGTCCGAACCACCATCGAGGAGATGGCAGCAGATACCGCGGCCGCCATCCGGGCCCTGGGTCATAACAAGGTTGATGTGTTCGGTTTGTCCATGGGCGGCATGGTGGCCCAGGAACTGGCAGAGTCCGTACCGGAGTTGGTGGACCGGCTCGTCCTGGTGGGCTCGGGTCCCCGCGGAGGCACTGACCTTACCCGGATGTCAGGCGTCACCCTCCGCGGCACCCTTAAGGCCACAGCAACGCGCAAGGATCCCAAAACCTTGTTGTTTTTCACCCGGACGGCCGCGGGCAGGACCGCAGCTGCCAGCTACCTGGGACGCCTCGCCGAGCGCACAGCGAACCGCGACAAGGCAGTCAAACCCGGGGTCCTCCTTGCCCAACTTGCCGCCGTGCGGCGCTGGGGTGCCTTGCCCGCGTCAACCTTGGCCCGGTCCTCGACTCCGGCGCTGATCCTCCATGGCGACAGTGACCGGATGGTTCCGCCCGCCAACGCAGCCGCGCTGGCTGCCCACTTCACCGAAGCAGCACTGGAGGTGTTCGCAGACTCCGGTCACGGCGCAGCCTTCCAGAACCACGCCCGGACAGTACAACTGACCCTCGAATTCCTGGACCGCCAGACCGGAAGCCCGGCCGCACGGAACACCACCAGCCCCAACCAAGGAGACATCTGAATGCGCGCGTTCGTCATCGAAAAGTACAAGCAGCCCCTGCACGAGGCAGACGTGCCGGAACCGACCGTCGGCGACCATGATGTCCTGATCCAGGTCGCTGCGGCAGGCCTGAACCAGTTGGACGAAAAGATCCGCGAAGGCGAGTTTAAGCAGATCCTGCCGTACACCTTCCCGCTAACACTGGGACACGATGTTGCCGGCACAGTTCTTAGTGTCGGCGCCAAGGTGGTGGGGTTCGCGCCGGGCGATGAGGTGTACGCCCGCCCGGCAAAAAATCAGGTGGGTGGTTTTGCAGAGCGGGTTGCAGTGGCTGACCGCGACCTTGCCCTGCGTCCAACCTCCGTCAGCCTGGTGGAAGCCGCTTCGCTGCCACTGGTGGCACTGACCGCATGGCAGGCGCTGGTGGAGAGGGGAAACGTCCGCCCCGGCCAGAAAGTCCTGATCCATGCGGGCGCCGGCGGAGTGGGCAGCATCGCCATCCAACTGGCGAAGCATCTTGGTGCCACCGTCGCCACCACCGTGAGCGGCCCCAACACCGGGTTTGCCCGCAGCCTCGGCGCAGATATTGTCATCAACTACAAAACGGAAGACTTTGAACAGCTGGTCAAGGACTACGACCTGGTCCTGGACAGCCTGGGCGGGGAAAACCTGGCCAAATCCCTGCGGGTACTCAAGCCGGGTGGCCTGGCAATCGGCATTGCCGGCCCTCCGGACCCCAGCTTCGCGGAGGCAAACGGCCTCAATGCGCTGCTGCGCTTTGGAATCGGCGCCATCAGCTCAAAGGTCCGCCGGCAGGCCAAAAAACTCGGCGTCAGGTACGAGTTCCTCTTTATGCGGGCCAGCGGCGACCAGCTGCAGAAGCTTGCACACCTTGTTGACAACGGTTCCATCCGGCCAGTGGTTGGCAAAGTCCTGCCATTCGATCAGACACCTGAAGCCCTCGCTTCGCTGGCCAGGGGCGGCTTCCGTGGCAAAGCGGTTATTTCCATCGGGCATTGAACCCGCACCCGGCCTAGAATTCAGTCACCCTCAAAGGAGAACCAGCCATGAGCAGCAACAACAGCGCCGAACCGGTTATCGCGTCCTACGCCCAGGCGCCCACCAGCACGGTAGACGCCGGAGGCACCACCTACGCATACCGTGAGCTGGGGCCCAAGGGCGGCATTCCCGTGGTGTTTTTTGTCCACTTGGCAGCGACGCTGGATAACTGGGATCCCCGGATCGTGGATCCCATCGCCCGCCACCGGCACGTCATTACCTTCGACAACAAGGGTGTGGGAGCTTCCACCGGCCAGGTTCCACAAACCATCGAGGAGATGGCCGACGATGCCTTCACCTTCATCAAGGCACTCGGGTACACCAGGATCGACGTCTTTTCGTTTTCCATGGGCGGGATGGTGGCGCAGGACCTCGTGGTGAAGCACCCGGACCTGGTCCGGAAGCTGGTCCTGACCGGCACTGGCCCCCGGGGCGGCAAGGACATGGACAAGGTCCTGCGCACCACGTACCTCGACCTGGTCCGCGCGGGGATCACCCGCTCGGACCCCAAAGAGTTTCTCTTCTTCAACCGCAACGCCACGGGAAAGCGGGCGGGTAAAGCCTTCATCAAGCGGCTGCAGGAGCGTACCGCCGGTCGGGACAGCGAGATCAGCCTGAAGGCGTTCCAGACACAGTTGCGGGCCATCCAGCGTTTTGGCCGGTCGGCTCCATCCGACCTGTCACACCTGACCCTGCCTACACTGATCGCCAACGGCGACAACGACAGAATGGTGCCCTCAATCCTCTCGAATGACCTGCACCAGCGAATCACGGGCAGCGAACTGGTGATCTACTTCGACTCAGGCCACGGCGGAATCTTCCAGTTCCACGAGGAATTTGCGCCGTTGGCCACCCGTTTCCTGGCATCCTGACCCAACTATTCCGCAAAAAGGCAGGCTCCACAATGGATGACAATCCGCGCACCGCCGTCAGCAAGCACTTCGCCAGCTCCATTCTCTTGTGGATGCGCAGCGACAAGCCCCGCCAGGATGGGATGGGCGGAAGATTGATGGCCTTGCGGAAGTAACCTTCACCTCCCTCCTGTCGCCACTGCTGGGCCGCAAGCAAACAGCGCTGGCGTACCAGGACGAAGTCAACGTTTTCCGCCGCGCCCTCCCGTATGCGGCTGCCCCGAACACGTCCCGCTGGTACGCGGCGTGACTGGCCTTACGGAGCTTGCCGGGGCCGATGACCGGGACAACTTCTGCACGGCAGGCGGTGCCGGCGGTGTCAGCAGCCTGCTGGCACCCGCCGTATCAGCGATCCACGCCTACGACGTGGCAAAAAACGCTGACTTACGTCCGGGGTGGCCAGAGACTGACCGCACCGGAATGAGAGTATCGTCCAGCAGCCGGTAACCGGATCGGCGCGGCAGCGGTCAGCGGGTCAGCAGCACTTCAACTTGGCCCTTGATGTCCTGGAACACCTGGTCGGCATCCGCGGCCGCGTTGAGGCTGACCGCCATGCTGAGGAACATCACTGCCGAGATCACCCTGGCCAGCGTCGCAGCCTCGGCAGCATTGAAGTTCCCGCGGTCCGACAGGAGACCGGCCATGGCCTCCTCGGTCTCGCCGACGATCGCAAGCGCCTCCCCATGGCGGGGTTCCTGCGGGTCTCCGAACGCCATTTCGCGAAGATAGGTCCGTCCGTTGTCCACCTGCTTCCGGTTGCATTCGACGATCGGCCGGACAATTGCCAGCACGGCGTCGGTGGGGTCATTGATGGCAGACGCTTTCGCTTTGCCCGCTGCGAGCGCCTCGGCATAGGTGGCGTTTTGCACCATGAGCAAAAGCTCGCCCTTGCTTTTGGCATACAGGAACAAAGTTCCCGCGCCGATGTCAGCTTTCTCGGCGATCTGCTGCGTGGTGACATCGTCCACACCGAATTCAGCGAACAGCTGGTCTGCCGCAGCCTTGATGCGGTCCAGCTTCTCCTGCTTGTTCCGTTCGCGTCGTCCTGGCGGCTGCTCTGCGGTGCCCATGGGTTGTTTTCTTTCTGGAATAATTAATGACCATACTCAGTTATGAGTATAGTCAACGCATCGGGATGCCGGTATCTCCGAACCATTCTCCCACGGCCGATCTCCACGAGCCGTTGACCGGCCTCGTTCAAACCCCTCACAAATAGTGCGAAGGATCACCCACCCATGATTTCAGCTTCCCTCTGGCAACCGACCACTCTAGGCCGTCTTGAGCTTCCCCACCGCCTGGCCATGGCACCAATGACCCGGAACCGCGCAAATGCCGATGGCACCCCCGGACCACTGATGGCCGAATATTACGGACAGCGCGCGTCACTCGGGTTGCTCATCACCGAAGGTGCGCAGCCGTCCGCTGATGGGCAGGGCTACCTGAACACACCCGGGATCTACACGGCAGAGCAGATCCAGGGCTGGCGGGAGGTCGCCGAAGCAGTCCATGCACGCGGTGGGCATCTGTTCATTCAACTGATGCACGTTGGGCGCATGTCCCACCCGGAAAACACTCCCCACCACCGACAGCCGGTAGCGCCGTCGGCCATCTCCGCCGAACAGGATATGTTCACTCCAACCGGTCCGAAGAAGACACCGGTTCCCCTGGAACTCGACTCCGAAGGAATCCAGCAAACCATCGCTGACTTCCGGAAGGCGGCCGCGGCGGCGATTGAAGCGGGAGCCGACGGAGTGGAGATCCACGGCGCCAACGGTTACCTCCTCCACCAGTTCCTGTCCCCCAACGCCAACACCCGAACCGACGGCTACGGCGGGTCCGTAGCGAACAGGGCCCGTTTTGTTGTGGAAGTGGCCAGGGCAGTTGCCGGGGAAATCGGCGCCGACCGCACGGGCATCCGCATCTCCCCCGCCTTCCCGTTGGGCGGAATCGACGAAGGTGATACCGAAAGCGTCCGCCGGCAGTACACCCACCTGGTGGGCCAGCTTGCCACGCTGAAGCTCGCTTACCTGCACGTCCACCACCTCGGTGACGACGAGCTCCTGCGCTCGTTCCGCGACCTCTGGCCCACAGCCGTCCTGGTACTCCGATACGGACGCACCAAGGAGCAGATTGCAGACGAGATCGACGCCGGGCTGGCCGACATTGCTCCCTTGGGCCGCTTCGCCCTGGCCAACCCGGACGTCGTGGAACGGCTCAGGACCGGCAGCGCCCTGAACGAGCTGGATCCAGCCACGCTGTACGCAGGCGGCGCCGCAGGCTACACAGACTACCCAACGCTTGCCAGCGCCTGACCCCGGCCAACTTTCCATCGCAGGCGGCGTCCAGCGCTGCCACCCACCCACAAGCATGATCTTCACCAGAAAAGAGCACCAACAATGACTTCACTCAACGGAGCAATCGTCCTCGTCACCGGCGCCAACGGCGGCCTCGGCACGCACTTCGTCCACCAGGCTTTGGCGCGCGGCGCCGCAAAAGTGTATGCCAGTGCCCGTACGCCCCAGTCATGGGATGACCCCAGGGTTGTCCCGCTGACTCTTGACGTCACAGATTCCGAATCCATCGCGGCTGCAGCCGCCGCTGCGCCGGACGTGACCGTGCTGATCAACAACGCCGGTGCTGCCGTGTCCACCCCGGGCATCCTGATGCACACTGACGAGGAAATCCGCCGCAACGTGGAGACCAACTTCCTGGGTCCGCTCTTTCTGGCGCGGGCCTTGGCACCAGCCCTCAGGGCCAACCACAACGCAGCCATCATCGACATCCACTCCGCTTTGAGCTGGTACGCCGTCGCGGGCATCTACAGTGCCACCAAAGCTGCGCTGTGGTCAGCCACAAATTCACTCCGACTTGAACTCGCTCCTGCCGGGGTCCAGGTGGTTGGTGTCCATGTCGGCTACGTGGACACGGCCATGGCGGCCCACACCGACGATGCCAAGGCCGACCCCGCTGAGGTTGTCCACTCCGTCCTGGACGGCCTCGAGGCAGGCGCCCATGAGGTCCTGGCAGACCAGACCTCCGTGCAGCTCAAAGCGGGGCTCAGCGCTCCGATCGACGTTGTATACCCGCAGCTGCAGGAAACAACGCCCTAAGGCCCCGGGGCGCCAGCTGTCCTGCACCGGACCGCCGGCGCCCCCTGTCAGGCATCTGCTTTGCCCCGTTTCCACCCGCCACGCTCCGAAACGGCCAGTCCCAACAAACCCAGCCGTCCAAGGCCTGCCCGGACGGACTCCTGCCCCAGGCCGGCCACCACACCAAGCTTCTCAATGGATGTGGTGGACCGCAGCGGCAGGGCATCGAGCAGAATCAGGTCCTCAAGGGTCAGTCCGTCCTGCACCTGGACGGCGCCCTGGCGGAAGTCCTCCGCCAAGCCGTCACCGCTGGCGGAAGCCAGCTCCGCGACTTCAGCCGCGTCGGTGACACACACGGCACCACCATCCCGCAGCAGCCGGTGGCAGCCGGCGGAATTGGCACTGTGCACCGATCCCGGCACGGCACCCACCGACCGGCCCAGCATTTCCGCGTGGTGGGCTGTGTTCAACGCGCCGGAGCGCCAGCGTGCCTCCACGACCACGGTTACGGCGGCAAGGGCCGCGATGAGCCGGTTCCTTTGGAGGAACCGGTAGCGCGTGGGCGCAGAGCCAGGCGGGACCTCGGCAAGCACCGCCCCCTGGTTGCACACAGCCCGCAGGAGATCCTCATTTCCGGACGGATAGAACCTGTCCACGCCACCGGCCATAACGGCGATGGTGGGCAACGGCCCGACGCCGCCGGCCAATGCAGCCCGGTGGGCATGGGCATCAATGCCGTACGCTCCGCCGGACACCACCGTGTAGCCACGCTGCGCCAGGGAGTAGGCCAGGTCCCCCGTCACCGTGGCGCCGTAGCTGGTACTGTCCCGCGAACCCACCATGGCAATGCACCGCGCCGCCGCCCGGAGGGGTTGCTCAGTGCCCCGCCACCACAGGCAGAGCGGCTCCTGGAGTCCCAGATCGGCCAATTGGACCGGCCACAACGGGTCCGAGGGGATAATCATCCGCCCGCCCAACCGTGCCATGGTGGCCAGATCCCGTTCCGGCGCCAGCTCCGGACTGCGCGGCAGCCAGCGCTTCAGGGCGGCACCCAGCCCCGACCAACCCGGGCCCGAACCGCCGGCGGCAAGCAGTCCCGTCATTTCCCGCTCCAGTTCGGGACCGGCAGCCAGCTGGCCGGTGGCGATCCGCAGGCCGTCCACGGCGCCCGCCACCTGCACCAGCGCGAGCCCGGCCGCGTCCTGCGGCTCCATCAGCCGGGATAACGCTGCCCTGGCAATCCGCTCCCCGCTGAACCCGCCGCCGATCATGCCGCCACCGCCGATGCCTGGCGCAGGCTCAGTGCCTGGCCGATGTCGTTATCGTCCGGGGTGTCACGCAGGCCCAGGTCCGCAAGCGTCCACGCCAGTCGAAGCACCCGGTCATAGCCGCGTGCCGTGAGGATTCCGCGTTCGAGGGAGCGGTCCAGGATTCTGGTTGACGCCGGTGCCAGCTTCAGCTCGCCACGCAGGATCCGCCCGGGAACCTGCGAATTGGTGTCCAATCCAAACCTGCCCAGCCGCCCCGTCTGACGGGCCCGGGCGGAACCTACGCGCTGTGCGATGGCTGCGGTGTTTTCCTCCGCCCCGGCCTGGCCGAACTCGGCGAGCGACACGCGCTCCACCTGCAGTTGGATGTCTACCCGGTCCAGCAGAGGCCCGGAGAGCCGGGAAAGGTACCGCCGCCGGGCCATCGGGGTGCACGTGCACTCGAGGCCCTTGCCGGAGGCTTTGCCGCAGGGGCAGGGGTTGGCGGCCAGGACCAGCTGGAACCGCGCCGGGTAGGCGGCTGTCCCCGCCGACCGGTGGATCACCAGTTCGCCGCTTTCCAACGGTTGGCGAAGTGCATCAAGCACCCGGCTTTCGTATTCCGGTGCCTCGTCCAGGAACAACACACCACGGTGGGCCCGGGATGCAGCACCGGGCCGCGGCAGGCCGGAGCCGCCACCGATGATGGCGGCCGCAGTAGCCGAATGATGGGGATTCTCAAACGGCGGCCGCCGCAGCAGCTGAACCGCAGCTGACGGCAACCCGCAGAGCGAGTGGATGGCCGTCACCTCCATGGCTTCCTGGTCCGCGAGGTCCGGCAGCAGCCCGGGAAGCCGTTCTGCAAGCATGGTTTTCCCCGCGCCGGGAGGTCCCGTCAGAAGCAGGTGGTGGGCGCCCGCGGCCGCGACTTCCAGGGCACGCCTGGCTTCCGCCTGGCCGGACACGTCCGCCATGTCCGGACCCGGGCCAGGGTCAGCGCCTGCGGCCCCTGCTTCTTCCGGGTCCTCGGGTTCAAAGTCCAGTGCAAGGTCCTGCGGATCGGCACCGCAGTCCAGCGCCAGCCGGGCGAGCGTACGGTACCCCCGGACTTTGGCGCCGGGAACCAGGGCGGCTTCAGCGAAGTTGGCCTGGGCCACCACGATGTCCGGAAAACCGGCCTGCACGGACGCCATAACGGCCGGCAGGATGCCCCGGACCGGCCGGAGCCGGCCGTCCAGCCCCAGCTCGGCGATGAACACCGTCCGGCCGGTGGGCCGGATGTCGTTGGCAGCCCGCAGTACGGCGATGGTGACAGCAAGGTCGAAGCCGGATCCGCGTTTAGGCAGTGACGCCGGAATCAGGTTCGCGGTAATTTTCCTGCGGCTCAAGGGGATGCCGGAGTTTTTGGCTGCGGACCGGATCCTCTCCTTGGCTTCGTTCAACGAGGCGTCGGGCAGGCCCAAGATAACGAATGCGGGCAGCGTCTGGCCTATGTCGGCCTCCACCTCCACCAGGTAACCGTTCAGTCCCACCAGGGCGATGGAGTACGTGCGGCCCAAAGCCACTCACCCCACCCCCTTGAGGTGTTCGAGCACAGGTTCGCCGCCGCCGTCGTCCACCACGGCGATCACGTCCACCCGGCGCAGCGGCATCCGCAGTTCCCGCGCCCGGCACCAGGCCGAGCCCAGCCGGTGGAGCCGGGAAAGTTTCTCCTGCCCTACCGCCTCAAACGGGTGCCCGTAATCGAGGGAACGCCGCGTCTTCACCTCGGCGATGACCAACGCGTCCCCGTCCAGGGCCACAATGTCGATTTCGCCCTCGGAACAGCGCCAGTTGCGCTCCACTACCAGCATGCCCAGCGACTCGAGATACCCCGCCGCGAGATCCTCGCCGTGCCGGCCCAAAAGGTCCTTGGATTTCATGACCACCTCCGCGACCAGCCTGCAGCCAGGCCACGATGGCCGGAACCACAGGGATCAGGTATGTGGACAAAGGGGGCCGGGACAGCAGCTGTGGAGGAAAGGAGAGGGGCAAGGCCCTGCTAGTTCCCCAGGTCAACATCCTTGGGCAGCGCCAGTTCCTCGTTGCGGGGAAGTTCCTCGACATTGACGTCCTTGAAGGTGAGGACCCTGACGCTTTTCACAAAGCGCGCCGACCTGTACACGTCCCAGACCCAGGCGTCCTGCAGCGTCAGGTCGAAGTAGACTTCCCCGTCTGCGCTCCGCGCCTGCAGGTCCACGTGGTTGGCAAGGTAAAAACGCCGTTCGGTCTCGACAACGTAGCTGAACAGGCTGACAACATCGCGGTATTCACGGTAGAGCTGCAGCTCCATGTCAGTCTCATAGTTTTCAAGATCCTCAGCACTCATGCATCCATCTTGCACCATGACCGGCGCCGTCAGCGCCGTGGCACTGCCGCGTCAGTAATCCCCTCCAAGGCCGTCCGCGGCTTCTCCGGCCGGTAACTGCCCCGCGTCCTGTAGTTCACCGCCCAGAAGCCGCCAGCTGACGCGGTGGTGCGGCGACGGCCCGGCGGCCCTGATCGCGTCGCGGTGCAGGGACGTGGCGTAGCCTTTGTTGACGTCCCAGCCGTAGTCCGGATAGCCGGCGTGGAGGGTGCGCATGGCCTGGTCCCGCTCAACTTTGGCGATGACGCTGGCTGCCGCGACACTGAGGCACTGCATATCGGCTTTGATCCGGGTGCGGACCGGCGCTTCACAGGCTGCCGCCAGGACGGGGCCATCGAAGAGGGACTCCTGGGCGGGGGCCGAGAGCCAGTTGTGGTTCCCGTCGAGCAGCACCAGGTCCGGAACGATGCCACCGGCCAGCACGCTGTTCCAGGCCCGGGTGCCTGCCAGCCGCAGGGCCGCGATGATCCCCACAGCGTCGATCTCTGCAGCCGTGGCGTGGCCCACCGCGCAGGCCACGCTCCAGCGGCGGACCAGGGGCTCCAGCCGCTCCCTCTCACTGACGCTGAGCAGTTTGCTGTCCCGGACACCGGCCAGTGGCTTTTGCTTCGCCAGGTCGACAACGGCGATGCCAACGCTCACAGGTCCGGCCAGTGCGCCGCGGCCAACTTCGTCCACGCCGGCCAGGTAGCGTACGCCCTCAGCCTTGAAGGTGCGCTCAAAGCGCAACGTGGGCGCTTTTGACCGGACCGGCGTTTTGGCGGCCTTGGCGGTTTTCCGGACGGCCCTGACAGGCGCAGCGGCTGCCTGGGTTTCCGCTGCGTCCACGGGGGTGGACATGCTCAGCCTGCCGCCGGGACGCCCCGGAACACGTCCGGGTAGTTATCCAGCGCGGTGATGCGGTTCAGCGGCCAGGCGATGACAGCGGCCTTGCCTTCGAGGTCGTCGAGGTCGATGAACCCGCCGTCGGCGTCCGTGTGGGCACGGGAATCCGCCGAGTGGTTGCGGTTGTCGCCCATGACCCAGATCTTCCCTTCGGGGACCACAACGTCGAAATTGCGTACCTGCGGGATCTCGGCCGGGTTGATGTAGGTCTCGTTGATGGCCGCGCCGTTGATGGTGAGCTTCCCGTCCGCGTCGCAGCACGTGACGTGGTCGCCGGGAAGGCCGATGACCCGCTTCACCAGGTGCTGCTCGGAGTTGTCCGGGAGGAGCCCCACAAAGGCCAGCCCGTCCTGGATCCAGGTGAACGGACCCTGCGCCTTGTCGGGTGCGGCCGGCAGCCAGCCCTTGGTGTCACGGAACACCACAACGTCTCCCCTGTTCAGGCCGAACGGCTCAGGGACCAGGAGATTGACGAAGATGCGGTCATCGACTTCCAGGGTTTCCACCATGGAAGGGGAAGGGATGAAGAAGGCCCGGAAGAGGAAGGTCTTGATCAGGAAGGACAGGACCACGGCAATGACCACAACGGTGGCCACTTCCTTCAGCCAGGCGAAAACCGGACTGCCGGTGGGCTGGGCCTTCGCGGAGCGGCGGCCCTGGGGAACGGCCGGCGTACCGGCTTCCGAAGCGCCGGAATCCGAATGACCGGAATCCGCGGCACCTGCATCAGCGCCGGTTTCCGCAGCGCGGGGACCCGTTTCGCCGTCAGCCGCCGCGGGGTTGGTTGCTTCGCCGGACGGGAGGTCCGATGCGCCGTCCGGACGCGGCTCTGAAGGCCGCGCGTTGTTCTCGGGCATCTACTGTCCGTTCTCTGTTGATGTTCCGGCCAAAGGCGGCCGGGCTACTGCTGCAAATCTATCAAGCGGCCAGATGATCTGGACCGGCCGGCCGATGATCCGGTCCACCGGAACCATGCCGCCGCCGGGGGCGCCCAGCAGGCTGCGTGAATCCGCCGACAGGGACCGGTGGTCGCCCATCAGCCAGAGCCGGCCCTCCGGGACCACGGAATTGAACTTCTGGGTGCTCGGGGCGTCGCCGGAAAAGATGTACGGCTCCGCCAGCGGCTTCCCGTTGACGGTGACCTGTCCGGCCGCGTCGCAGCACACCACGTGGTCGCCCGGCACTCCGATAACGCGCTTGACGTAGGTGGTGTCGCTGCCGGTCAGGCCCAGCCACTGCGTCACCGCGGAGACCGCGTCGCCAAGCGGACCCTTTCCGCTGTTGAGCGGGGCGAACGTACCCCGGCCGTCAAAAACCACAATGTCGCCGCGCTGAACGGGTTCGTCCCGGAAGCCGGTCCGGGACACCATGATCCGGTCCCCGCCCTGGAGCAGGGGTTCCATGGATTCCGATGGAATGTAGTAGACGTCCAGCCACAACGAGCGCACCAGGCCGCTGGCAACCACGGCCAGTGCCAGCGCCAGGAACGCAAAACGCCAGCCCTTTTTGCGGGGCTGGCGTTTTGTGTGGTCCATAATCCGTATCCTGGGCGCTGGTGCTGGAGGGCTCCGGCGCTGGCCGGCTACGGCTTGCGGCCCGGCCTTGCAGGTCCGGAAGGGACCTACTTGGCGGAGCTGAAGTCGCGCTTTTCCTTGATCTTTGCAGCCTTGCCGCGCAGTGCGCGCATGTAGTACAGCTTGGCGCGGCGGACGTCACCCTTGGTGACAACCTCAATCTTGTCGATGATCGGGGAGTGCACCGGGAAGGTACGCTCCACGCCCACGCCGAAGGAGACCTTGCGGACCGTGAAGGTCTCGCGGACGCCGTCACCCTGGCGGCCCAGGACGAAGCCCTGGAATACCTGGACACGGGAGTTCTTGCCTTCGATGATGTTCACGTGCACCTTGAGGTTGTCGCCTGCGCGGAACGCGGGAACATCGGTGCGCAGCGAAGCTGCATCTACGGAATCGAGAATATGCATGATTGCACTCCTGGTGAACGCCACAGGTCATTCACTTTGGGTCACGGCCGCCAGGCCCGGGCGCTGATGCGCACCGGAAATCACGGCCGAAAGGTAAGTGTCCTGCCCCCGTCACTGATTGAAGGGGCCGGTTGTCTTGGCTGTTGGTAACGCTCCCCCTGTAGCAGGCGCGGACCCAGCAGACACAAGGACTAATTTTGCCACAGCGCGGCGCTTACAGCCAATCAACCCGGCCAGGACGCGGAAGGTTCAGTCCCGCTGCGCGTCCGGGCGGCGCACCAGGGCGCCGTCCACCACCTCGTAGCCCAGGTTGTACAGCTCGTTCCGGTCCGCCCGCGGCAGGTTGACGGCAACGAATGAGTCCATCAGGTCCGGGCGGCGGGCGGCCGTCCGGCGGTACTGCTCGTGGCGCCGCCACTGCGCAATTTTGCCGTGGTTGCCGCTCAGCAGGACCGCAGGGACCTCACGGTCGCGCCACACGGACGGCTTGGTGTAGACGGGGTACTCCAACAGCCCGTCTGAGTGGGACTCCTCGACGAGTGATTCCGGATTTCCCACCACCCCGGGAAGCAGCCGGCCGATGGCCTCCACCATGGCCAGGACCGCTACCTCGCCGCCGTTGAGGACGTAGTCACCCAGGCTGACGGGCCGGACAGTGAAGTGCTCATGGGCCCATTCAATGACCCGCTCGTCGATGCCCTCATAGCGCCCGCACGCAAAAGCGAGGTGCTTTTCCTCGGCCAGTTCATAAGCCAGCGCCTGCGTGAACCGCTCGCCGGCAGGCGAGGGGACGATCAGGACCGGCTTCCCACCGTCCTGGGGGTGCATTCCCGCGACCGCGGCCAGCGCCTCGGCCCACGGCTCAGGCTTCATCACCATTCCGGCGCCGCCGCCGTAGGGCGTGTCGTCCACGGAACGGTGCTTGTCGGTGGTGAAGGTCCGGAGGTCGTGGACCACCAGGTCCAGCAGCCCGTCCTGGCGCGCCTTGCCGATCAGCGACAGTTCAAGGGGCGCCAGGTAGTCGGGAAAGATGCTGACGACGTCGACGCGCATCTAGGCGGTGCCTTCCGGGCCTTCGGGGGCGCCGGCGTCGTCCGTGTTGACTTCGAAAAGTCCGTCCGGCGGGGTGATGACGATGTAGCCGCCGGCGACGTTGACCTCGGGCACGATCTGCTCCACAAAAGGAACGAGGATTTCGGTTCCGTCGGGGGTAGTGACCATCAGGAGGTCCTGGACCGGCATGGTGTTCAGCGCGGCGATTTTTCCGACCACGCGACCGGCAACCCGGGCCTCGAGCCCGACGAGCTCGTGCTCGTACCAGCCCTCGTCGTCGTCATCGTCGTCGAGTTCCTCCGTTTCGATGAACAGTTTGGCGCCCCGCAGGGTTTCCGCCTGGTTCCGGTCGGCCACCTCGTCGAAGGCCAGCAGGAGGATGTCCTTGTTCCAGCGTGCGCTGACAACCGTCAGCGGGCCGGCGGAGGCCGGTTCAACCACGAACTCGGTGCCGGGGGCAAAGCGGTCGCCGGGAACATCCGTCAGGACCTGGACCGTGACTTCCCCGCGGATGCCGTGGGGTTTGCCGATACGCGCCACCTGGAGCTGCATGTGTTCCTCTGTTCGGGATTGAAATACTGGATGTGGGGTCAAAGCACTCCGGCCCCTCCACCAGGGGTGGAGGGGCCGGAGGTAAAGCTGAAACTGCGTGGCGTTCAGCGGCGGCGGTCGGTATCGACGACGTCGACCCGTACCGGCTCGCCACCGGCCAAGGCAGCCACAACGGTGCGCAGGGCGCGTGCCGTGCGGCCTTGACGGCCGATCACCCGGCCGAGGTCTTCCTGATGAACCCGCACCTCGAGAGTGTCCCCGCGGCGGTTGTTCTTGGAGCTGACCTTGACGTCGTCCGGGGAATCAACGATTCCGCGGACCAGGTGTTCGAGCGCGTCTGCCAGCAATCTACTCAGCCTCGGTGGTCTCTGCTTCGGCCGGCGCCTCGGCTGCGTCAGACTTGGCTGCCTTCTTGGTGATGGCTTCCGGGATGATCACGGACTTCTTCTCCGGGGCAACAAAGGCTTCCTTGGGAGCTTTCGTCTTCAGGGTGCCTTCCTGGCCCGGCAGGCCCTTGTACTTCTGCCAGTCACCGGTGATCTTCAGGATGGCGGCAACCTGCTCGGACGGCTGGGCGCCGACGGAGAGCCAGTACTGTGCACGCTCGGAGTCAACCTCGATGTATGAGGGCTCTTCGGTGGGGTGGTACTTGCCGATTTCTTCGATGGCGCGGCCATCACGCTTGGTGCGTGAATCGGCGACGACGATGCGGTAGTACGGTGCGCGCATTTTGCCAAAGCGCTTAAGGCGAATCTTTACGGCCACTTTTGTGGTCACTCCTGTTTCAGAAAAGGGGCGAAGCAATCGTTCTGCACCCGTGGGGCGGGCCATACTTGAAGGTTCAAAGGACAGGATCCGGACGCGGAGAGAGGGGCCACGCGGATCGAGTACCTGTCCATTGTGCCAGATCAGCGTCCGGATTTCGACTTGACACCCCGACCTCAGGCCGGGGGAACCGCGGCGGAAGGCTCAGGCGGACCAGACGTAAAGGCCGGTGCGCTCGGAGTCATCCACAGAGCCGGCGAGTTCGGCGACCTGCTGCACGTATTCCTTGGCCTTCGCGGCGTCGAACGGCATGTCGTCCTGGGCGGCCCACTGCCCGGAAACGTCGTCGAGGACCTCGCCGTCACCCTCGGTTTCGTAGGTGAGCAGGTCTGCCAGCGCCCGGACCATGGCGGGCGGGACCGCCAGCAGCGAGTCGCTGGAAACGTCCACCATAGTCAGTTCGTAGTCGGCACCGCCGGCGTGGACGGCTGTGCCGGCGAGGTCACCGAGCTGTTCCACTTCGAAGTCGCTGATTCCCGTGATCCGCACCGCCTTCGCGGCCGGTGCGCTGCTGCCTGCATCCAGGACGCCGGCATGTTTCAGCGCTGCGTCATGGGTGGCCACGAAGATCTCGGTGAAGCCCATGGAAATGTCCCTCGTTTTCGTTGACGGTGCGGCCTCCCGGCGCGGCGGTACCGCAGCCCCGGCCCTTCGGTTTCAGCCTAGTGCACGGCCACCGCCGCGGGCTTCAGGCTGCGGCGACGCGAATGCTGTTCTTCCACGGATCCTCGAAGCGCAGTTCGGCGCCGGTGTGGTGGGCGGCGATGCCGGCCACCTTGAGGCGGTCGGCGAGGGATCCGACGTCGTCCCCGGCCGGTACCTGGATCAGTACCTCGCCGAGGCCCAGGGTGTCCTTGCGGGGTCCTGCGCCGCGGCTGTTCCAGACGTTCATGGCCATGTGGTGGTGGTAGCGGCCGGCGGAGACAAAGAGCGCCTGGCCGTGCCAGCCGGCGGTCTTTTCGAAGCCGAGGACACCGACGTAGAAGTCATGGGCGGACTGCACATCGCCCACCTGGAGGTGGACGTGGCCCACTCCGGCGCCGGTGGCCTGCTGGCCTGCCACGGATTCCTCGGTGAGGTGCGTATCCAGGTAGCGCTGCGGGGGAAGTGCCAGGCTGTCCATCACCACATCGGTGCCGTTCCAGGACCAGTTGCTCCGCGGCCGGTCCCAGTACAGCTCAATGCCGTTGCCCTCGGGGTCATTGAAGTAGAAGGCCTCACTGACCAGGTGGTCGGCGCTGCCGGTGAAGTACCGGGGCTCAAACCGGGCGGCGGAGGCCACCGTAGCGGCCAGCGCCGACTGGTCCTCGAAGAGCAGGGCGGTGTGGAAGAGTCCCGCCTCTCCCATGCCGGGCAGGTTCAGGCCGGGGGCTGGGGCAAGGTGAACCAGCGGCTTCTGCAGCCGGCCCAGGTACAGTCCACCGTCCTGCTCGGCCACCACCTCCAGGCCGAGCGCGCGCTGGTAGTAATCGGTCATGACCTTCATGTCGCCTACCTTGAGCATCACGGTGCCCATGGTGAGGTCGGCGGGAAGAAGGTCACTGCTGCTGGCTGCTGCGGTCATTGGGTGCTCCTGGTGCTGGGCCCTCGGTGCGGGGGCCTTCACTCTTAAAATTACTTGAAGCTTCAATTTATTCCAAGCGAGGTGCGAGGGCTTCAGCGAATCAACTCCCCGCCAAGCACCACGTGCGAAAGCCGGGTGATGTCCAGAGGGTTGAGGCGCGGGTCCCCTGCGCACAGGACGACGTCGGCCCGCTCCCCTTCGCGGATGCCTTCCGCTTCCAGCCAGTCCCGGGCCGCCCAGCAGGCCGCATCGAGTGCTGCGGCCATGGGCAGGCCGGCTCCATGCAGGGCAAGGATCTCGTCCGTGATCCGGCCGTGCCGGATAACGCTGCCGGCGTCGGTGCCCGCGAAAATCCGCACCCCGGACTCGAAGGCTTCCAGCACCCGCTCCGCCCGCCGCTCCCACAGTGAGCGCATATGTGCGGCGTAGCGCGGGAACTTCGCTTCCGCCCTGGCCGCGATGTCAGGAAAGGTGGCGATGTTGATGAGGGTGGGCACGATGGGTACCCCCTGTTCAGCGAAACGCGGCAGGTGCCGTGGCTGCAGCCCGGTGGCGTGTTCGATGCAGTCGATGCCGCCGTCCAGCATCTGGTCCAGGGTGTCCGCTGCAAAACAGTGGGCGGTAACGCGGGCGCCTTCGTCGTGCGCCGCCGCGATGGCGTCACGGACGACGGCGGCAGGAAAGGAGGGTGCGAGGTCACCGGCATCCCGGTCAATCCAGTCGCCCACAAGCTTGACCCAGCCGTCGCCGTCGCGCGCCTGCTTCCGCACCGCCTGGACCAGGTCAGCCGGCTCCACTTCCTCGGCGAATCCCCGCAGGTACCGCCGCGTGCGGGCCACGTGCCTGCCGGCCCGGATAAGCACCGGGAACTCCCGTCCTGACTGCAGCCAGCGGGTATCCAGCGGTGCGCCCGCATCCCTGACCAGGAGGGTGCCGGCGTCCCGGTCCGTGCGGGCCTGCTGCTCTGCTTCTTCCCGGCCCACGGCGCCACCCGGCCCCAGGCCCAGATGGCAGTGCGCGTCCACAAAACCGGGAAGGACCCACCCGTCGAGGGTTTTCCCGGGTGCCTGCCGCGGCCGGTTGAACGTCAGCACGCCATCGACCGACCACATGCCGTGCCGCACGGTATCCGGTCCGGTGAGGACCGGGCCGCTGAACTCCAGTACCTGGGTCACTGTCGCGCACCTTGAAAAGCGGACGGCCGCCGGGGGCCCGGAAACGGTTTTTGTGGCGGCCCGTCCTGGGCCTTATGTGGGCTAGTGGTCACGCATGCAGGCTAGCACCGCAGTGTGACACACCCCCGGTCGGGGCTTGTGGTAGCTTCTTGGTGACCACACGGGTGCCCCTGCAGGGGCTGAGATCGGGCTGACGCAGCCTGCGACCGTCGAACCTGTCCGGGTAATGCCGGCGAAGGAAGTGAGTATTCCTTGAATACATCCAAAACACCGTTCAACCCTGCCCAAAATCTGCCTGCTACCGGGGACGGCACGGGGGCGGAGACCCGTTCGTTGGCCTCGCACTCGCTGGCCTACCTCGAAGACCAGGCCGCCGGGATCAGAGTTCCGGTGACGGAAATTGCGCTGGAGCCCTCCCCCGGAGGTACCGCAAACTCCCCGTTCCGGACCTACCGGACTGCGGGCCCTGGAAGTGATCCGGTCCTGGGCCTGGCGCCGTTCCGGACGGAGTGGATCGCGGCACGCGGGGACACAGAGGAGTACGGCGGCAGGGAACGGAACCTGCTCGACGACGGCCGGTCCGCGGTGCGCCGCGGAGCGGCTTCCGCGGAGTGGAAGGGAGCGCATCCGGTGCCCCGCCGCGCCGTCGGCGGGCGGAACGTCACGCAGATGCATTATGCCCGGAACGGCATCGTCACCCGGGAAATGCGGTTTGTGGCCCTGCGCGAAAATTGCGACGTTGAACTGGTGCGCAGCGAACTCGCCGCCGGCCGCGCCATCCTCCCGAACAACATCAACCACCCCGAGTCCGAGCCGATGATCATCGGCAAGGCGTTCCTGGTGAAAATCAATGCCAATATCGGCAATTCCGCGGTGACCAGCTCGATCGCCGATGAGGTGGACAAACTCCAGTGGGCCACCCAGTGGGGCGCCGACACCGTGATGGACCTGTCCACCGGCGATGACATCCACACCACGAGGGAGTGGATCATCAGGAACTCCCCGGTCCCGATCGGGACCGTGCCCATCTACCAGGCGTTGGAGAAGGTCAACGGCGAAGCCAACGCCCTGACCTGGGAGATCTTCCGGGACACGGTGATTGAGCAATGCGAGCAGGGCGTGGACTACATGACGGTGCATGCCGGCGTCCTGCTCCGCTACGTGCCGCTCACCGCCAACCGCGTCACCGGCATCGTGTCCCGCGGTGGTTCCATCATGGCCGGCTGGTGCCTTGCGCACCACCAGGAGAACTTCCTCTACACGCACTTTGACGAGCTGTGCGAAATATTCGCGCGGTACGACGTCGCGTTTTCCCTCGGTGACGGCCTCCGGCCGGGTGCCACTGCCGACGCCAACGACGCCGCCCAGTTCGCCGAACTGGACACGCTGGCCGAGCTCACCCAGCGGGCCTGGGAATACGACGTGCAGGTGATGGTTGAAGGCCCGGGCCACGTGCCCTTCCACCTGGTGCGGGAGAACGTGGAACGCCAGCAGGAGCTGTGCAAGGGCGCCCCCTTCTACACCCTGGGACCGCTGGTCACGGATGTCGCTCCGGGTTATGACCACATCACTTCAGCGATCGGCGCCACGGAGATCGCCCGGTACGGCACGGCCATGCTCTGCTACGTCACACCGAAGGAGCATCTGGGCCTGCCCAACCGGGATGACGTCAAAACGGGCGTGATCACTTACAAGATCGCCGCACACGCCGCTGACCTGGCGAAAGGCCACCCGGGAGCGCATGAACGCGACGATGCCCTGTCCAAGGCACGGTTCGAGTTCCGGTGGCGGGACCAGTTCGCCCTGTCACTGGACCCCGTCACGGCGGAGGCCTTCCACGACGAGACCCTGCCCGCGGAACCGGCCAAAACAGCGCATTTCTGCTCCATGTGCGGGCCCAAGTTCTGCTCCATGCGGATCAGCCAGGACATCCGGGACGAATACGGCTCCGCGGAAGCGCAGGCCGCGCTGGCGGAGATGGCCACCGGCATGCGGGAAAAAAGCAACGAGTTCCTCGCTTCCGGCGGAAAGGTTTACCTGCCGGAGCCGGTGATGCCGGCAGGAAGCTAGGCAGCTTCTGCCGGCGGCCGGTCAGGATGCTTTGGCCTGCACTCCACGGCTGACGTCGCTGATGAATCCCCGGATGGCGTGGTCGCCGTCCGGGGAGTCCTGGGGCCGGTGCCCGCCCGCAGCAATGCGGTGCAGGGCGCCGGTTTCCCGGAGGTAGCCGGCGATTTCCTCATACAGTGGTTCCCAGCCTCCGGTCAGCACCAGGGTGGGCACACCCGGAACAATGTGCAGCGGCGCTTCCCACGCGGGTACCTGCAGCCGCAGCCGCCGGGCGGACCGCTTCTCCTCCAGCGAGGTGGGCTCCTGGAGGTCCGTGGCGTACACGCGGCGGACAAACCCACGCTGGAAGTCTTCGTCGCTGAGCTGGTGCCGGGCATCAAAAAGCGGCTGCATCAGCCTGATGTGGGCGGCGGTGGCAGGCAGGCCCGCTGTCAGCGACAGGCAGGCCGGCTCCACCAGCGTGAGGGAGTGGACCAGGTCCGGCCGTTCGACGGCGGCCATCATGGCCGCCACTGCCCCTTGTGAATGCGCCACAACGTGCCCGCCGGCGGTTCCCCGGCCGTCGTCGGCCAGTGCCTCAAGGATCACCGCTGTGTCCGCCCCGAAGGAGGACTCCACTGGTTCAGCGACGGGATCGTAGCCGTGCCGGCGCAGGAACAAGGCGTCGTACGTGAGCGCCATGCCGTGTTGCCGGGGCCAGGCGGCCGCGCCGAAGCTTCCCTCGCCGTGCACGAACACCACCCGTTGCTTGACCATGTCCCAACCCTATTCGACGGTACCGACATCCCAACCGGGTAGCGCCAAGTGTCGTCCTGAGTGTTCAGAACGGCACTTGGCGCTACTTGGTTGGGCTACTTCCCGAGGAACTTGTCGAAGCCCTTGGGCAGGTTGAGCTGCGAGGGATCGAAGTCCCCCTGCTGCTGGCCGAAGGCAGCCCCGGTGGGCAGCGCCTTGGGGCCTGCTGCGCGCCGGGCTGCCGCGTCCTTGAGCTCCTGGGCCGCCTTGGCCGGGTTGCCGGACTTGGCTTTCTTCTTGGGCGCGTTCTTGGCGTTCTTGCGGGCACCGCCACCGGCGCCGGGCATGCCAGGCATCCCGGGCATTCCCGGCATGCCGCCCTGGGCCATTTTTTTCATCATCTTCTGCGCCTGGGCGAAACGCTCCAGCAGGCCGTTGACCTCGGAAACGTGGACACCGGAACCGCGGGCGATGCGGGCCCGGCGGGAGCCGTTGATGATCTTGGGGGCCACGCGCTCGTGCGGCGTCATGGACCGGACGATTGCTTCGACGCGGTCGATCTCGCGCTCGTCGAACTGCTCGAGCTGCTGGCGGATGTTTTGCGCACCCGGCATCATCATGAGCATTTTCTTCATGGAGCCCATGTTGCGGATCTGCTGCATCTGGGCGAGGAAGTCGTCCAGGGTGAAGTCTTCCTGATCGGCGAATTTCTTCGCCATCCGGGCTGCTTCGTCCTTGTCCCAGTTTTTTTCGGCCTGCTCGATGAGCGTGAGCACATCACCCATGTCCAGGATGCGCGAAGCCATCCGGTCGGGGTGGAACAGTTCGAAGTCGTCGAGGCCTTCGCCGGTGGACGCAAACATCACGGGCTTGCCGGTGACCGACGCGACGGACAGGGCGGCACCGCCGCGGGCGTCGCCGTCGAGCTTGGACAGCACAATGCCGGTGAAGTTGACGCCTTCATCAAAGGCGAGCGCCGTGTTCACGGCATCCTGGCCGATCATGGAGTCAATGACAAAGAGGACTTCATTGGGGACGATGGCCCGGCGGATCTGGCGCGCCTGCTCCATCATGTCCGTATCCACGCCCAAGCGGCCGGCGGTGTCCACAATCACCACGTCGTGCAGCTTCTGGCGGGCTTCCTCGACACCGGCCCGGGCAACCTCAACAGGATCGCCTGCCGGGTGGTCGAGCTCGGTGTAGGTGGCACCCGGGTGCGGTGCGAACACCGGCACGTTGGCTCGCTTGCCCACCACCTGGAGCTGGGTGACGGCGTTGGGCCGCTGCAGGTCACAGGCCACCAGGATGGGGCTGTGGCCCTGGGCCTTCAGCCACTTGGAGAGCTTGCCGGCCAGGGTGGTCTTACCGGCGCCCTGCAGGCCGGCCAGCATGATGACGGTTGGGCCGTTTTTGGCCAGGCGGATCCGGCGGGTTTCGCCGCCGAGGATCTCCACCAGTTCCTCGTTCACGATCTTGACGATCTGCTGGCTGGGGTTCAGCGCGGCTGCGACCTCGGCGCCCAGGGCGCGTTCGCGTACCCGGCCGGTGAATTCACGGACCACGGATACAGCGACGTCGGCATCCAGGAGGGCGCGGCGGATCTCGCGGACTGTGGCATCAACATCAGCCTCAGTCAGGCGGCCCTTGCCACGAAGATTCTTGAAGGTTGCTGTCAACCGGTCAGAGAGTGAATTGAACACGCGCCGTGAACTTCTTTCAGTGGATGATCGGGACTCGACTATCTAGGGTACCAAGTCGGGCCCGCATGATGGCATGCTGGCAAAATGACGAGCCAAACAACTGTACGGACCCTGCTCATCCTTGGCGCCTCCGGCGACCTGACCGGGCGGCTCCTGCTGCCGGGCCTGGCCAGCCTGGTGGTGCGCGGCCGCGCCGATGGCCTGACCCTGGTGGGTGCAGGCTCCGATCCGTGGACAGCCGCGCAGTGGCAGGAGCGGCTGCAGGCGTCGTTCGCCGCTGAAGGTGCAGAGGCCGGCGCCGACGGCGCGGCGGCCCTGAAGTCCCTGGCCGCCGCCAGCAGCTACCACCAGCTGGATGTCACGGCGGAAGACGGGCTGGCCTCGCTGCTGCGGACACTCGATGGCCCGGTCGCGGTGTACTTCGCCCTGCCGCCGAAGATCAGCCAGCTGGCGTGCGGGGTCCTCCGGCCGGAGGAGGTTCCCGCCGGCACCCGGCTGGTGATGGAAAAGCCCTTCGGGGCCGGTGCCGAGTCTGCCCGGGAGCTGAACCGGACCCTGGCCCGGCTGGTGCCGGAGGACCACATCCACCGGGTGGACCATTTCCTGGGCAAAGCCACGGTGCTGAACATTCTGGGCCTGCGGTTCGCCAACAATTTCCTGGAGCCGGTATGGAACCGGGAGCACATCGAGAAGGTGGAGATCATCTTCGACGAGGACCTGGCCCTGGAAGGCCGCGCCCGCTATTACGACGGCGCCGGAGCGCTGCGGGACATGATCCAGAGCCACCTCCTGCAGATCATGGCGCTGATGGCCATCGAGCCGCCTGCCAGCATCCACGAGCGGGACCTCCGCGACGCCATCGCCGGGGTGCTGCGCGCCAGCAGCGTCAACGGACCATTCAACCGGTCCACCCGCCGGGCGCGGTACACCGCCGGCACGGTTGGCGGGAAGGACGTCCCGGACTATGCCGCCGAAGAAGGCGTGGATGCCTCCCGCGGGACCGAAACCCTTGCCGAAGTCCAGGTCGGCATCGATAACTGGCGCTGGAAGGGTGTGCCCTTCATCCTGCGGTCAGGGAAGGCGCTGGGCGCCAAACGCAAGGAGGCGGTGGTGACGTTCCGGCCCGTCCCGCACCTGCCCAAGGGCTTCAGCGGTGTTGACTCCCCCAACCAACTCCGGATCGGGTTCGGGCCGGACACGCTGCAGTTCGACGTCGACGTGGATGGGCCAGGGGACCTCTTCACGTTGACGCGGACCACCTTGGAGGCCGAACTGAGCGGCGCCGACCTGCTCCCCTACGGCGAAGTCCTGGAAGGTGTGCTTACCGGGGATCCGCTGCTGTCCGTCCGCGGCGACACCGCGGAGGACTGCTGGCGCATTGTTGAACCGGTGCTGCAGGCGTGGCAGGACGGCGAGGTGCCGCTGGATGAGTACGACGCCGGATCGGAAGGCCCCGCGTCCTGGTCCGGAGCCGCCGGGGCCAGGTAGGCCGCTGCCGGGCCCGGGGGCCGTTCACCCCGGCAACGCAGGAAGGGCAGGGAACCTGACCGGTTCCCTGCCCTTCCTTATTGCTTCGCTGCCAGTGCTAGATCGCGGCCACGCCGCGCTCCCCGGTGCGGACCCGGACTGCCTCAAAGACGTCCATGGTCCAGACCTTGCCGTCTCCGGCCCGGCCGGTGTTGGAACTGGCGATGATCACGTCGAGGATGTCATCCGCCTGCTCATCGGTGGCCAGCACCTCCACCCGGATCTTGGGCAGGAGATCCACGTTGTACTCAGCGCCGCGGTAAACCTCCGTATAGCCACGCTGCCGGCCGTAACCGCTGGCTGCGCTGACCGTCAGGCCCTGGACCCCGTAGGATTCCAGTCCCTCCCGGATTGCTTCGAGCTTTTCCGGCCTGACGATTGCAGTGATCAGTTTCATGCCCCCACGCTTTCCTTGCCTGTTGCTGCTTCATTCCTGCCAGCCGCTTCGGGCTGGGACTTGCCGGTGATCATGTCGTGGAGCGGGGAGAAGCTGCCGCCGTGTCCGCCAACACCGAACTCGTAGGCGGTCTCGGCGTGCAGGCTGAGGTCCACACCCACCGATTCCTGTTCCTGCGAGACCCGGAAGCCCATGGTCTTGTGGATTGCCAGGGCGATGATGGTGGTCATCACCGCTGAGTAGGCGATGGCGATGCCGGCTGCTGCGAGCTGGGCCCACATCTGGGTCATGCCGCCGCCGTAGAAGAGGCCGCCGCCCACGCCTTCTTCGGGGAGGGCGATGAAGCCCAGTGCCACGGTGCCGATGATGCCGGAGACGAGGTGCACACCGACGACGTCGAGCGAGTCATCGAAGCCCCACCTGAACTTCAGGCCGACCGCCAGGGCGGAGGCCACACCGGCCACCACGCCGAGGCCCAGGGCGGCCACGGGGCTGACGTTGGCGCAGGCCGGGGTGATGGCCACGAGGCCTGCGACGACGCCTGATGCGGCACCGAGGGACGTAGGGTGGCCGTCGCGGATGCGTTCGGTGACGAGCCAGCCGAGCATTGCCGCTGCGGGTGCTGCCAGCGTGTTGATCCAGATGAGGCCGCCCTGCTCTGCGGTGGTGGCCGCGCCGCCGTTGAAGCCGAACCAGCCGAACCACAGGATGGCCGCGCCGAGCATCACAAACGGGATGTTGTGCGGGCGGTGGTTGGGGTCCTTACCGAACCCCTTGCGGTTGCCCACGATGAAGACGAGGATCAGTGCCGCGACGCCGGCGTTGATGTGCACCACGGTGCCGCCGGCGAAGTCGATGGCTTCCCCGAGCGCTGCACCAACGGCACCCTCCGTGCTGAAGAGGCCACCGCCCCACACCATGTAGGCCAGGGGGCAGTACACCAGGGTGACCCAGACGGGGACGAACACGGTCCAGGCGCCGAACTTGGCGCGGTCGGCGATCGCACCGCTGATGAGCGCGACGGTGATGATGGCGAAGGTGGCGCCGAAGCCAACGGCGATGAGGCCGTCAGGGGTGTCAATGCCTTCCAATCCGAACTTGGCGAAGGGGTTGCCCACCATCTGGAGGAAGCCATCGCCGGAGGACATGGAGTAGCCCCAGAGAATCCAGACAACGCCCACCATGCCGATGGAGATGAAGCTCATCATCATCATGTTCAGTGCTGCTTTGGCGCGTGTCATGCCGCCGTAGAAGAATGCCAAGCCCGGTGTCATCAGCAGCACTAGCGCTGCAGACACCATGACCCATACGTGACCTGCGGTAAGTTCCATGGTGCACGTCCTCTCTCACTCGAATCTTGCGGAGTTCTCCGCCTGCCAACGCCGTTTGCGTCCTGTAACGAGTGTGTCGGCGCCGTGTTTCGCTCGCGGAGGATTTAGATTGCGGGCCTGTTACAACAACCTCTAGGAAGTAAATGGTGCATATCCGCCTTGTTACGGTTATGTTTCTGCACTTTCGCCGGATCCCGGCGTCCCACCCGGCAAGGAATCACGCATCATGACCGCAACACCGCGCACCGGCGGCGCCACTGCACGGATTTTGGCCCGGCTCCGGCCGCCACGCGAGCGCCTGCCGCGGGACATCAAGGTGATGCTTGCCGCCGCGTTCCTGATTGCCCTCGGATTCGGGCTTGTTGCGCCGGTATTGCCGCAGTTCGCCACAACCTTCGACGTGGGGGCAACAGCGGCGGCCGTCATTGTGAGCATCTTCGCGTTTATGCGCCTGGTGTTTGCGCCTGCCGGCGGGGTGCTGATCGCCCGGCTGGGTGAGCGTCCCGTGTACGTGGGCGGGCTGCTCATCGTGGCGGCCTCCACCGCGGCCTGCGCCTTCGCCCAGGACTACTGGCAGTTGCTGGTGTTCCGTGGCTTGGGCGGCGTGGGGTCGGTGATGTTTACGGTAGCCTCCATGGCCCTGGTGATCCGGTTGGCGCCGCCCGAGAGCCGGGGACGCGTCTCCGGGGCCTACGCCTCGGCGTTCCTCATTGGCAACGTGGCAGGACCCATCGTGGGCGGGCTGCTGGCCGGCTTCGGGTTGCGGGTCCCGTTCCTTGCCTACGCCGCCGCTTTGGTGCTGGCCGCCGTTGTGGTCCAGACCCAGCTCAGCCATCAACGGAGGTCAGCGGACGACGGCGGCCCCGCCATCCCTGCGATGCTCTTCTCCGAGGGCCTCCGGATCCCCGCCTACCGATCGGCGCTGCTGTCCAGTTTCGCCAACGGCTGGGCTACCTTCGGCGTCCGCATGGCAACAGTTCCCTTGTTTGCAGTGGCCGCGCTGGGGGCCGGGCCGGAATCGGCGGGTCTGGCGCTGGCCGTCTTCGCTGCCGGAAACGCCGCTGCGCTGACGTTTTCCGGCCGGCTGGCAGACTCCCTGGGGCGCAGGCCCATGATGGTCGCCGGCTTGCTGGTGGCCGGGCTTTCGACCGCTGGAATCGGGCTCACGTCCGGGTTGGGCTGGTTCCTGGCGGCGTCGGCGGTGGCGGGGATCGGCTCCGGCCTGCTGGGACCGGCCCAACAGGCAGCGCTGGCGGACGTGATCGGCAACGGCCGCTCCGGCGGCAGGGTCCTGGCCGCCTACCAGATGACGGCGGACATCGGCGCGATCGCCGGTCCTGTCCTGGCAGGCATCCTGGCGGACAAACTGGGGTACGGATGGGCGTTCGGCATCACCGGCGGCATCCTGCTCCTGGCCGCGGCGGCCTGGACCGCCACCCCGGAAACCCTCGTCCGGCGTCCAGCCGGGCCTGCCCAATAGCAGCAGGGGAAGCGTCATTCGCTAGGCTATGCGGTAACACACCCAAACGTTGGAGTAACCTGCGCATGCCTTCTTCTGATCCCTTGCCACCCGAACATCCGCCCGGCCCGGCCCGCCGGGACACCAGGCCCGGCTCCCGGAAATGGTGGCCGCTGGCACTGGTCGCCGCCGTTGTGGTGATCGCCCTGATCATCTTCGTCCTGCCGCTCCTCCAGAATGGCGGCGGTACCCCGGCAGCCACCTCGCAGCCCACCAGCGAACCGACGGCCACAGCCACAGCCACAGCGACGAAGTCGTTGCCGCCCGCGCCGCCTGTCACGTATTACAACCAGGCCGGTCCGCCGGCCGGTTCGCCGCTGACCGCCGTTGACGCCATGACCCTGAAGGTCTCTGCCGACAAAACCGGAACGTCCATGCCGGAGGGCATCGTGGGCCTTTCGCTGGAAGCCACCGACCTGGCGGACACTAATTTGCGCGGCGACAACGCCGAAATGGTGGCGCTCCTTTCCGGCCTCAAAAAACCCCATCTCCGCTTTGGCGGCAGTTCCGTGGACAGGCGGATGTACTGGACGTCCACGGGCGAGCCCATCCCGGGGAACCTGACCGGTGACAAGCCCCGCCCGGTCCGGGCTGTTACTCCGGCGGATTTCGAACGCGTCAACACGCTCCTCGAGGCGACCGATGCAACCATCAGCCTGACTGTGGACCTGGGCCACTTCGACCCACCCCGGGCAGCGGACATGATGAAGTACGCCGCAGATATCTTCAAAGCCCGGCTGGTCAGCGTCACCGTAGGGAACGAACCGAACGGTTTCCCCACCAGCGGCGTGCGGCCGTCAGGATGGGACCGCGACGACTATTTGGCTGAGCTGAAGGAATACGCCGACGCCATTTTTGCCGTGGCACCCCAGGTTCCGTTGCTGGGACCGGGCGCTTACGCCGAGTCCTGGTGGGAACCGTTCGTAAAAACGACCACGCAGCAGAAGAAGATCCTGTCGCTGCATCACTACCCGCTGACCAGTTGTGATGCGAAGGACCCGCAAAGTGCGCCGACCATGGCGAACCTCATGACGCGCCAGATGCATGACCGCACGCTCGCCTACCAGAAGGCGGCGCTGGAGATTGCCGGTCCGGCAGGCCTGCCGGTGTGGATCCCGGAAACCGGAATCTCGGCCTGCGATGGCGCCAACCCCACCAGCCGGACGCATGCGTCCGCGCTCTGGAGCGTTGACTACATCCTCGCGTCCGCCCAGAACGGCATCCAGCGGCTCGGCTTCCACAGCTCCCTTTTGACCTGCAAGGGCGGGCCCCCCTTGTCGCCGCTCTGCTCCGGCGGCGCCTACCTGAAGCCGGATGGCACCGTGTTTGAGCGGTCCCCGTTCTTCGGCATGTCCGTCGCGGCGGACCTGACTGGCGGTGAGTTCCTGAAGCTGGAAACCACCGGCGGCGGCCTGGCCTACGGGTACGCCCTACAGAACGCTGACGGCAGCACCAGCGTGGTCATCGTCAACGAGAATGATCCGACGCAGGCTGCGCAGACCAGCGTAAAGCTGGAACTGCCGGGCAAGGCGCTGACCGGAACCATGACCCAGATGACCGGACCGTCCTACTCCGCCGAAGGCGAAACCAAGATTGACGGCGCGCTTGAGGCTTCGGTGCCTGTGGCCTCGCGGCCCACCGTGCCCGGCTTTGCCTACGGCGAGAAAACCCAGACGTTCCAGCTGACGGCCGGCACCGCCACGGTGCTGAACTTCACCTACTGAGATCGAGCCGGCCCTCCCGGGGGCACCACAACAAAGCCCTGCTTCCGGAACCGGAAGCAGGGCTTTGTTGTGGTGCGGGGTGCCGGGGCTTGAACCGGACGCGCCGGCTGGCCGGCCCGTCAGTTGAGCAGTGCGTCCACAAAGCTTTCGGTTTCGAAGGGCGCCAGGTCATCGGCACCTTCACCCAGGCCGATCAGCTTCACCGGAACGCCCAGGGCCCGCTGGATGGCGACGACGATGCCGCCCTTGGCGGTGCCGTCCAGTTTGGTCAGGACAATGCCGGTGATGTTCACAACTTCGGCGAAGACGCGGGCCTGGTTCAAGCCGTTCTGGCCGGTGGTGGCGTCCAGGACCAGGAGCACCTCGTCCACTTCAGCCAGTTTCTCCACCACGCGCTTGACCTTGCTGAGCTCGTCCATGAGGCCCACTTTGTTCTGCAGCCGGCCCGCGGTGTCGATCATCACCACGTCGACTTCCTGGTCGATGCCGGCCTTCACCGCCTCGTAGGCAACAGAGGCCGGGTCTGCACCGTCGACGTCGGACTTTACCGTCGGTACGCCAACCCGGGAGCCCCACGTGGCAAGCTGTTCAGCTGCGGCCGCGCGGAAAGTATCCGCCGCACCCAGCAGCACGTCCTTGTCCTCGGCGACCAGAACCCGGGCAAGCTTGCCCACCGTGGTGGTCTTGCCGACGCCGTTGACGCCCACCACCATCACAACGGCGGGCTTGTCCGCGTGCCGCTGGACGTTCAGGGTCCTGTCCATGGTGGGGTCAACCAGCTTGATGAGCTCTTCACGGAGCAGCGCTTTAACGTCCTCCGGGGTGCGGGTGCCCAACACCTTCACCCGCTCGCGGAGTGCGTCAACCAGTTGCATTGTCGGTTCGGTGCCCAGGTCCGCCAGAAGCAGCGTTTCCTCGACCTCGTCCCAGACGTTTTCGTCGATTTTATCGCTGGAGAGCAGGGCCAGCAGGCCCTTGCCCATGATGTTGTTGGAGCGGACCAAGCGTTCGCGCAGCCGCGTCAGGCGGCCGGCCACCGGCAGTGGAGTCTCCACGCGGATGGTTTCCAGGCCGGCGGCGTCGTCCGGGACGGTGGTGTCCAGGCCTGCCATGTCAACTGCGGAAGGGGCCGCAGGTTCTGCGCCGGCGGGCCGGTCCTCCTCCAGGGTGCTGCCCCCCGGCCGCACCTCAGGGTCGTTGGCGTCGCGTTGCCCCGGATACTGGGTGATGTTCCTTCGGGTCTTGAGGAAAACCGGGATCAGCCCGCCGATAACCGCCAGGGCAGCAACAATGGACAAAACAATAGGAAGGATGTCATTCACATCCCCTAGCTTCTCATAATTGCACCGGCTGCCCGGGGCTGCCCGGGGCTGTCCGGGCACGGTGACCTGCCCCGCCATACGTCAGGTGTCGGCGCCCATCCGTTGGCTGATGACGGTGGAGACGCCGTCGCCGCGCATCGTCACCCCGTAAAGGGCATCGGCCACTTCCATGGTCCGCTTCTGGTGCGTGATCACGATCAGTTGGCTGGACTCGCGGAGCTCCTCGAAAATGGTGATCAGCCGGCCCAGGTTTGTGTCGTCAAGGGCGGCTTCCACCTCGTCCATAACATAGAAGGGGGAAGGCCTGGCCTTGAAGATGGCTACCAGGAGCGCGACGGCGGTGAGTGAACGTTCGCCGCCCGACAGCAGCGAGAGCCGCTTGATTTTTTTACCGGCCGGCCGCGCTTCAACCTCGATGCCGGTGGTGAGCATGTCGGTGGGGTCGGTCAGGACCAGCCGGCCTTCACCGCCGGGGAAAAGTCTGTCGAACACGCGGACGAACTGGGCCTGGGTGTCCTCGAACGCCTCCGTGAAAACGCGCTGGACCCTGTCGTCAACTTCCTTGATGATGTCCAGCAGGTCCTTCCGGCTGGCTTTGAGGTCCTCCAGCTGGCTGGCGAGGAACTGGTGCCGTTCCTCCAGTGCCGCGAACTCCTCAAGGGCCAGCGGGTTGACCTTACCCAGGCTGGCCAGGTCCCGCTCGGCCTTGCGGAGCCGTTTCTGCTGTTCCTCCCGCACGTAGGGTATTCCTTCGACAACAGCGGCCCCGTCCTGGTCAACTTCAGTGCGCAGGGCCGCCCACTTGTCCTGGCTCTCCCCCGCCGCAACGGGAACGGGGAGCTCCGGCCCGAACTCTGCCACCAGCGCCTCCGGGGTGATGCCCAGTTCGTCGATGGACCTGGTTTCCAGGGCTTCAATCCGGGCGCGCTGCTGGGTCCGGGCCAATTCGTCCCGGTGCGCGGTATCGGTAAGGTCGGCGTGCTCCCGGGCCAGGGCATCGTTGGCGGCCCGGATTTCCACCAGCCCCTGGTCCCGCCGTTCGCGGTTCTGTTCGGCAAGGTCCCGTCCGTGCGCCGCCAGGTCCACGGAAATGTCCACGAACCGGTTGGCCACCTCAACCGCTGCCGAAACCGCCGACGCACGCCGTGCCTGCAGGCGCCGGCGACGGGCACGCTCCGCCGCTTCCTCCCTTGCCCGGCGCTCAGTGGCGGCCGCCCGTTCGAGGGACACGGCCCGGTTGCGGGTAGCGGTGAGCTGTTCTTCGGAACTGCGCAGCGAGAGCCTGGCTTCCACCTCTGCGGCACGGGCCGCTGTGGCAGCAAGCGCCAGCCGGTCCCGCTGGTCAGTGGACGGTTCCTCGTCGGCGGGGACCTCCTGCGCTGCTGCCAGCCTCGCGGCGATCCCCGCCAGCGCTTCCTCCTCCGCCACCACGTTGGCTTCCGCCCGCAGCAGGGACGCCTGGAGGCGTTCATCCTCTCCCACGGCGCTGCGCAGCACCGAATTCAGGTGGCCAAGCCGTTCGGCCACGGCAGCCAGGCGGGCGTCGGAGTCGTGCAGCTTGTCCAGGGCCGCATCTGCCCGCTGTTTGGCTTCGGACTGGCGGCCCTCGGCGCCGGCCAGGGCAAACCTGCTCCGCTCCAGCCCCGCGCTTACCCCGGCAAGTTGGGTTTCGGCGTCGGCCACTGCGGCCTGGACTTCGAGCAGTGACGGCGCCTTCGCCGAACCGCCGGTCGCGGAGACGGCCGTAAAAACATCGCCGGCCAACGTCACGGCAACTGTCTCCGGGCTCCGTGCCACCAGGGCAGCCGCTTCCGTGATGTCGTTGACGACGGCGGTCCCGGCGAGCAGGTGCCGCACCGCCGGGAGGTGTCCACCGGCACCGGCCACCAGGCCGGAAGCCCATTGGGCGCCAGGCGGCAGGTCCACGTCCCGCTGGGGCGCGGTGCCCGATACCCCGGCAGAGCCCAGCAGCAGCGCCGCCCGCCCGGCGTCGTCCGACTTCAGCAGTTCCAGGACAGCAGCTGCGGCCCCCGGGTCCTGGACCAGGACAGCCTCAGAGGCGTCCCCCAGCGCAGCGGCAATGGCTGTCTCGAAGCCTGCCTGCACCGTGAGTTCGCCGGCGAGGGTGCCCAGTACGCCGGCCACTCCGGCCTGTACTGCATGGCGGGCGCCGTCCTTGCGTTCCAGGCCAAGCCTGAGGGCATCCAGCCTGGCGGCCAGTGCGTCGCGGCGGCGGATCCCTTCATTGACCTCCAGTTTGAGGCCGGCGATGTCTTCCGTCACGCCGTCAAGAGCGGCCGACGCCTCCTCGTAATCGGCGTCCAGGGATTCCTCTCCCTCTTCGACGCCCGCCACCTGGTTTTCCAGGGCAGTGAATTCGGCCTGGGCCTTGGCGCGGCGGCCTGAGCCGGCGGACAGGGACTCCCGCAGCCGGCCCAGTTCGGCCTGGGCGGACTCCACCCGCGAACGGGCTGCGGCAACCTGACCGGCGAGCCGGGCCAGGCCTTCGCGCCGGTCTGCGGCCGCGCGGAGTTCGGCCGCAAGACGTTTATCCTCGGTGAGCGCTGCCTGCTCCGCTTCGGCTTTTTGCGCGGTGGCGGCGGCCAAGGTGGTGCGCAGGCCCTGGACGGTAACGCCCAGGCCCGCGGCTTCGGCCTGGACCCGGGCGGCCTGCTGCTCCAGATGTTCGGGGTCGCGGCCGGTTGGCGGGGCCTCATCCGACCCGAGCAGGCGGCTGCGTTCCTGCGCAAGTGACCCGAGTGAGCGGAGCCGTTCCCTGGCTGCGGACAGCCGGTACCAGGTATCCCGGGCGGCGTTCAGCTGCGGCGTGGCCTCAGCTGCCAACTGTTCCATAACGGCCTGCTCACGGCGGCCTTGTTCAAGCGCCTGCCCAACGGCGGCGCGCCGGGTTTTCAGCGCAGCCTCATCGGCGACCTCCCGGTCAAGGGCCCGCTGCAGTGACACGAGGTCGTCAGCCAAAAGCCGGGCCCGGGCGTCCCGGACGTCGAACTGGACCCGTTGTGCCCGGCGGGCCACTTCCGCCTGCTTTCCCAGGGGCGTCAGCTGGCGGCGGATCTCGCCGGTGAGGTCCGAGAGCCGCTGCAGGTTGGCCTGCATGGCCTCAAGCTTGCGCACCGTCCGTTCCTTGCGGCGGCGGTGCTTCAGGATGCCGGCGGCTTCCTCAATGAAGCCCCGCCGGTCCTCGGGGGTGGCGTGCAGGACCCTGTCGAGTTGCCCCTGCCCCACGATGACGTGCATTTCCCGGCCCAGGCCCGAATCGGAGAGCAGTTCCTGGATGTCCAGCAGCCGGCAGCCGGCACCGTTGATGGCGTACTCGGATCCGCCGGTCCGGAAGAGTGTCCTCGAAATGGTGACTTCGCTGTATTCAATGGGCAAGGCGCCGTCTGCGTTGTCGATGGTCAGCGATACGTGGGCACGGCCCAGCGGCGGCCGGCCGGAGGTGCCCGCAAAGATGACGTCTTCCATCTTCCCGCCGCGGAGTGTTTTGGCCCCCTGCTCCCCCATCACCCAGGCAAGGGCGTCCACCACATTGGATTTGCCGGACCCGTTCGGACCCACCACGGCGGTGACGCCCGGTTCAAAGTCGAAGGTGGTGGCGGACGCGAAAGACTTGAACCCCCGGACGGTCAGGCTTTTGAGGTGCAAGGTGTTTCTGGTCTCCTGGCTGGTGGTGCTGTCGCTTACCGGCCTTAAATCTACTTGCTTCCACCGACAGTGGGTGGACCTGCGGACTTCCACACACTTTTGCGGGATCGCGGCCCACATCCGCAAACTGCCTTGCCCGGCTTTTTCGGCGGGCATAGGCTCACGATCACAGGTTGCTAGAAACCGCTTGGCCAAGTGGTCTCACCCGGGTCCTCGGACCGGTTCCACTCATGGCTGGATCCTTCGCAGGTGCAGACTGCGCGGATGGGCGTTTCAAAGATCAGCCGGATTAACTGAATATCTTGGTTTGGCCGCCTCTGGGGTGGGCGGTGAAGGTTCGGGCCACATCCATGTCGGCCGCCAACGCATTGCGCGTCTTCAAATCAGGAGTTCCCATGCCAGCATCCCCCGCCCAGCGGCCTCTCACAGCCTTCCAGCGGATAGTAGGTCCACTAGCCGTCGCGCTCCTCGCCGCGCTGCTGCCGGTGGGACTTCCGGCGGGATTCCTGGCGTCGGCAGCTGCCGCGGACCCGTGCGCACCGCTGATCAACGCCGTCGCCTGCGAGAACTCCAAGCCCGGTGCTGACCCCAACGTCTGGGACATCGACGGAGCCGGTGACGAATCCATTCAGGGGTACGCCACGGAAATGAGCGTCAATGCGGGCCAGCCAGTGCGGTTCAAAGTCGACACTGCTGCGCCCAGCTACACCATCGCCATCTACCGGACAGGCTGGTACCAGGGCCTGGGCGCCCGGAAAATTGCCGACGTGACACCGTCGGCCCCGCGCCAGACCCAGCCGCAGTGCCTGCGGGACGCGGCCACAGAACTTTACGATTGCGGGACCTGGGCCGTTTCGGCCACATGGCAGGTTCCGGCCACCGCAGTGTCCGGCGTGTACTTTGCCCTGCTCACCCGCCCCGACACAGGCGACAGCAGCCACATCACCTTCGTGGTCCGCAACGACAGCAGCCACTCGGACGTCGTCTTTCAAACATCCGACACCACCTGGCAGGCCTACAACAGCTATGGTGGCTCCGACTTTTACGAAGGTGCCGCCAATGGCCGCGCCTACAAAATCAGCTACAACCGGCCTATCAATACCCGCAACGGCACCGACGGACGCGACTTCTTTTTCAGCAATGAGTACCCCTTGGTCCGCTTCCTCGAGAAGAACGGTTACGACGTCAGCTATATCAGCGGTCTGGACACCGACCGCAGCGGCGCGTTGCTGCTGAACCACAAGGTTTTCCTCTCCGTTGGCCACGACGAGTACTGGTCCGGGCCACAGCGCAGCAACGTCGAGGCGGCACGGAACGCGGGCGTCAACCTGCAGTTCCTCTCAGGGAACGAAATGTATTGGCGCGTGCGGTTTGAACCCTCCCCGGTGGACGGGGCCGCGCACCGGACCATCACTTCGTATAAGGAGACCTGGGCCAACGGCAAGATCGATCCCAGTCCAGGCTGGACCGGTACATGGCGGGATCCGCGGTATGCCTCCCAAGCCAACGGCGGCGGCCTGCCTGAAAACGCGCTGACCGGCACCATGTACATGTCCAACTACACGGACATGCCGATTCGTGTCAGCTCTGCGGAGGGAAAATCCCGGCTTTGGCGCAACACATCGCTGGCCAGCCTGGCTGCCGGTTCCACAGCCGCACTGGCTGAACACACTGTGGGGTATGAGTCCGATGAAGACCTGGACAACGGTTTCCGGCCAGCGGGCCTGATCCGGCTGTCCACCTCGACCGGAACCACACCGGAGTATCTCCGCGACTACGGAAACACTGTTTCCGCTGGCACCACCACCCACAACCTCACCCTGTACAAGGCGGCCAGTGGGGCACTGGTTTTCGGTGCCGGAACCGTGCAATGGACCTGGGGGCTGGATCAGGAACACGACGGCCCCGGGGCGCCGGCTGACCCCAGGATCCAGCAGGCCCAAATCAACCTGCTGGCTGACATGGGTGCCCAGCCGGGCACCAGGGACACCGCGCTGGCGGCCGCTGCGCGCAGCACAGACACGACCGGCCCCACAGTGGCAATCACCGCACCGGCGGACAACGCCGGTCTGGTGCACGGGACCAGCGTCACCGCCTCGGGGACTGCCACGGACGTGGGGGGCATTGTGGCCGGCGTCGAAGTTTCAACTGACGGCGGCACGTCCTGGCACCCAGCCCAAGGAAAGCAGAACTGGACATACACCTACATCCAAAAAGGTCTGGGCACTGCTGCCCTGAAGGTGCGCGCCGTGGACGACAGCGCGAATATCGGTGCCGTTGCCACCCGGACCGCCCAGCTCACCGGCCCCTACTCCGTATTTGGCCAGCAGATACCAGCGATACCCGACGCCCAGGATGGCGGCGCGTATGAGCTCGGATTGAAGATCACCCCCACCGTGGATGGTTTCATCAGCGGCGTCCGGTTCTACAAGAGTTCAGCCAACACGGGAACACACAACGGTTCACTCTGGAATTCCGCCGGCCAGCGGCTGGCCACGGCGGCCTTCACGGCCGAGACAGCTTCCGGCTGGCAGAAGGTGAGCTTCGGCCAGGCCGTCGCCGTCTCTGCAGGCAGCACCTACACGGTTTCCTACACAGCCCCGAACGGCCACTACGCGAGCACCAACTACCAGTGGGTCAGCTTCGGCTCCGTCGAGCCCCCGTTGACCGTGGCGGGGGGCTTCGGCAGCCCGCCGGCCGGTGTCTACGGTGTGGCCGGCTCCCATCCCACCAGCAGCTACAACAGCGGAAACTACTTCGTCGATGCGTTGTTCGAACTGACCGACAACACGCCACTCTCCGCGGGCGGGCAGTGGCCCCTCCCGGGATCGTCCAGTGTTCCGCAGGGCTCCACCGTCGGGGCAATCTTCTCCAAGCCCGTCACGGCGTCCACGGTCAGCCTGACCCTGAAGGATGCAAATGGCGCGCCGGTTGCCGGGGCCTCGGCCTACGATCCTGTCTCCCGGAAGGCCACCTTCACCCCGGCTGCTCCGCTGGCCCTTGCCACCACCTTCACCGCGACGCTCACGGGCACCACTTCCAGTGGGGTCACCCTCAGCTCGGGTGGGTCCTGGTTCTTCACCACAGTAGTTTCCCCGCCACCGCCAGGTTCCTGCCCCTGCAGCTTCTATGACGAGTCCGTGGTCCCGGCCATCGAAGAGGTCATGGACGGCGTTCCATTGACCCTCGGGATCCGCTTCTCCGGCACCACCAGCGGAACTGTAACCGGCGTGAAGTTCTACAAGTCCGCCGGTAACACGGGCACCCACACCGGTTACCTTTTCACAGGCGGTGGCCAGCAGCTCGCCTCCGTCACCTTCGCCAACGAGAGCACCTCCGGATGGCAAACAGCATTCTTTGACCAGCCGGTGTCCATCAACGCCAACGCGGAATACGTTGTCGCCTACAAGTCGCTTACGGGTGCCTACTCGGCAACCGGCAACGGGTTCGGCAACGGCTTGAGCGTAGGAAACCTGCGGACTTACTCGGACGCCGGTGCCTACTCATACTCCGGCGACTTCCCAGGATCGCATTCCTCGGCGAGTTACCTGGTGGACGTGGTGGCGCAGTTCCCCGACCCGCCGTTCACCGCCGGCGGGCAACAGCCCCTGGCCGGATCCTCCAGCGTGGCACTGGACAGCACCGTCTCCACCGTCCTGTCCAAACCCGCCACCGCCTCAACCGTCAAAATAACCCTCACCGGACCCGGCACCACATACGTCGCCGGCACCACCGCCTACGACCCCGCCACCAACAAGGCAACCTTCACCCCCACCGCTGCCCTGGCCCCAGCCACCACCTTCACCGCCACCCTCACCGCAACCTCCACCACAGGACAGCAACTCTCGGCAGGCAGCATCTGGACCTTCACCACCGTCCCCGAACCACGCATCGCAGGAGCCTGCCCCTGCACCCTCTTCCAGGACACCGTCACCCCCGGCATCTACGAAATCAACGACGGCGTCCCCCTCACCCTCGGCGTCCGCTTCAGCAGCACCACCGCCGGGACCATCACCGGGGTCCGCTTCTACAAAGCCGCCAGCAACACCGGCACCCACACCGGCACCCTCTTCACCGCTTCCGGCCAGCAGCTGGCCACCATCACCTTCACCAACGAAACCACCGCCGGCTGGCAAACCGCCACCTTCAACCAACCCGTCCCCATTAACGCCAACACCGAATACGTCGCCGCCTACACCACCCCCGGCACCTACTCCGCAACCTCCGGCGGACACGGCACCGCCCTCACCAGCGGGCCACTCCGCACCACAGACGGCGCAGGAGCCTTCACCTACTCCCTCGGATTCCCCGGCAACGGATCCAACGCCAGCTACCTCCTCGACGTCGTCTTCCAGGCAGCGGATCTTCCCCTCACTGCCGGCGGGGAACAGCCCCTGGCCGGATCCTCCAGCGTGGCACTGGACAGCACCGTCTCCACCGTCCTGTCCAAACCCGCCACCGCCTCAACCGTCAAAATAACCCTCACCGGACCCGGCACCACATCCGTCGCCGGCACCACCGCCTACGACCCCGCCACCAACAAGGCAACCTTCACCCCCACCGCTGCCCTGGCCCCAGCCACCACCTTCACCGCCACCCTCACCGCAACCTCCACCACAGGACAGCAACTCTCGGCAGGCAGCACCTGGACCTTCACCACCGTCCCCGAACCACGCATCGCAGGAACCTGCCCCTGCACCCTCTTCCAGGACACCGTCACCCCCGGCATTTACGAAATCAACGACGGCGTCCCCCTCACCCTCGGCGTCCGCTTCAGCAGCACCACCGCCGGGACCATCACCGGGGTCCGCTTCTACAAAGCCGCCAGCAACACCGGCACCCACACCGGCACCCTCTTCACCGCTTCCGGCCAGCAGCTGGCCACCATCACCTTCACCAACGAAACCACCGCCGGCTGGCAAACCGCCACCTTCAACCAACCCGTCCCCATTAACGCCAACACCGAATACGTCGCCGCCTACACCACCCCCGGCACCTACTCCGCAACACCCGGTGGACACGGCACCGCCCTCACCAGCGGGCCACTCCGCACCACAGACGGCGCAGGAGCCTTCACCAACGGTGCAGGGTTCCCCGGCAACGGGTCCTCGGCGAGTTACCTGGTGGACGTGGTGGCGGAGTTCCCCGACCCGCCGTTCACCGCCGGCGGGCAACAGCCCCTGGCCGGATCCTCCAGCGTGGCACTGGACAGCACCGTCTCCACCGTCCTGTCCAAACCCGCCACCGCCTCAACCGTCAAAATAACCCTCACCGGACCCGGCACCACATCCGTCGCCGGCATCACCGCCTACGACCCCGCCACCAACAAGGCAACCTTCACCCCCACCGCTGCCCTGGCCCCAGCCACCACCTTCACCGCCACCCTCACCGCAACCTCCACCACAGGACAGCAACTCTCGGCAGGCAACACCTGGACCTTCACCACCGTCCCCGAACCACGCACCGAAGGTACCTGCCCCTGCACCCTCTATCAGGACACCCTCACCCCCGCTACCAGAGACATCGACGATGTCACGGCGCTGACGCTCGGCGTCCGCTTCAGCAGCACCACCGCCGGGACCATCACCGGGGTCCGCTTCTACAAGGCCGCCAGCAACACCGGCACCCACACCGGAAAGCTCTACACCGCCGGCGGCCAGGAACTCGCCACCATCATCTTCACCAACGAAACCACCGCCGGCTGGCAAACCGCCACCTTCAGCCAATCCGTCCCCATCACCGCCAACACCGAATACACAGCCGCCTACACCACTCCTAACGGCACCTACTCCGCCACCACCGGCGGAAACAGCACAGCCCTCACCAGCGGGCCACTCCAAACTGCCCCCGGCGCAGGGGCTTTCACCTACTCCCTCGGATTCCCCGGCAACGGATCCAACGCCAACTACCTCGTCGACGTCGTCTTCCAGGCAGCACCTCCGGCCGCTCCGCCTGCACCGCAGGCGCTGACGGTGGGCGCCCAAACACCGGCGCCGGGTGCGGTGAACGTCCCCCGCGATGCCAAACCGAGCCTGACAGTTTCAGCGGCGCTGCGGGCTGGATCGGCTTTGCAGGCAACCACGGCGGGGACCAGCGTGGCGGGCACGTCGGCGATTTCCGCAGACAGCAAAACGATCACGTTCTCCCCCGCCAGCCTGCTGGCTGCCAACACCCAGGTGACTGTCCGCGCCGTCAATGTGATCTCCACCGACGGTGCGGCGTTGCCGCCCACCAGTTGGCAATTCACCACGGCCAACCCGGCAAACCAATCCATGTTTGCCACTGTCAACCCGGCATCCTCCATCTCCAGCGAGACGCGGGCCATTGAACTTGGCGTTTCGTTCCGGACCACACGCACCGGGCTGGTGACGGCCATCCGGTTCCACAAGGGTGCACTGAACACGGGAACCCACTATGGGTCGCTCTGGACCGCCGCCGGCGCCCGCCTGGTGCGGGTGGCATTCACCAATGAAACACTGTCCGGCTGGCAGACGGTGACGTTAGGCACCCCGATCCTTCTGGCCGCCAACACGGACTACGTCGTCTCCTACAACGCACCCCGTGGCCGGTACTCCTTCACCACCAACTATTTCAGCCAGGCCAGGACAGTGGGCTACCTCACCGCCGCCGCGACCCGGAATGGTCTTTACAGGCTGGGAACGGGCACCGCTGTGCCCAACCTGACCAGCAACGCCACGAACTACTTCGTGGATGTGGTCTTCTCCCCCGCGTCGTAGCGGAGGGCAGGACCTATCCAGCCCTTCAGGGTCAACGGACCACCGATGGAGACCAGGCGTGCTCCAGGAAAACAGCCGGAGCTCCCCCGGCTTTGGCGGGGAGGCTCCACACGTCGCTGTCGCCCGGTTCCCCCTCGCGCGGCAATCCGTACAGCAGCGTCTGGTCATCCAGCCACTCCACCTGGTCATCGACGTTGCGTTCCTCACCGAGAGTGACGCGCGTTCCCGTGGCGAGGTCCAGGACGGCAACCCGCCACTGGGGAGTCAACCCCGACGAGACGTTGGTTTTGAAGGCAACGCGGGTGCCATCGGGCGAGACGGATGGGCACTCCACACCATCGGCTACAGCAGTCAGCGTCCGCCGGGAGATGCTGCCCCGGACAAGCCAGAGCCTGCCGGAAGAGGCCGCAGTGGCATAAAACGCATCGGGCTCACCGGGGACAAACGTGACACCCCATAGGTTCCGGTCCGCAGCGGTGACCTGCTGCCCGTTCACCATCAACGCGAAGTCCTCCAGGTTATCCGGCGCCATTCCGCCGCCCACATGGGTGATCACGGTATCGGTGGAGAAACCCGCCGCAGCGTACGAGTGCCCCGTGACGAATACAGTCGTGGCGACAAGGCTGCCGTCGCCGCTCGACCTGGTCCGGCTGGGAATACCTTTAAGCGACCACTCCTGCAGCCGCTGATAGCTGCCACCCAGCAGGGCAGCGTCAAACCGGGTGACCATGCCGCGTTCGGTGGCCAGGCACATAAATCCGCTGCCCGTCGAGTAGACCCTGTCGCACGGCACGGTGCTGAGTGACCGGGCGCCTGTGGGATCGGCCAGGGGCACGGTGCCAGCCATACCGTAGCCCTGGCCGGCCGCCGTGTTGCGGAACAAAAGATACTGGCCATCCGGCAGCGTCCCCCCGCCCGAAGTGACAATGACGGAAGGCAGGGCAGCGCTGCTCTCCTGCAGCCGCTGGAACGCCATCACCGCGTACAGCCCGGTTCCTGCCAGGACCACCCCAGTGACCACCAAGAGGATAACCCACCGCATCCGGTTGGGCGCTGCTTCGGTCTCCGGACTCACGCAGCCGTGCCCTGGTAGCGGGCGTTCCGGAGGATGAAGTACGAGGCCGGAACAGCCACCGCCAGCAGGCACCCGACGATCACCATCGCCAGAGACGCGCCCACAACGAACCACAGCACACCAAATAGGGTGGACGACAGCACGCGGCTGAGCGCCACAACAGTCTGCGCGGCGCCGATTCCAGTGGCCAGTTTGTGCTGTGGGGTCAGTTGGCTGGCGAAAGCTGACAGCACCCCGTCGGTGGCGGCGTAGAAGGCTCCCAGGAGAACCAGGCAGCCCAGCGTTCCAGTCAGTCCCATGGCGGGGGCCGCAGCAAGGAAGTAGCAGGCCAGCAGTGCCACATGCCCGGCCAGGAACACCTTTCCCTTGCCCCACGTGTCGGCCAGCCGGCCCATGGGAACGGCCAGCAGCAGGAACACAACGTTGGTACCGACATACAGCAACGGGAACCACTGCACTGCGAATTGGTCCTTGTTTTGCAGGACCAGGTAAATGAAACCATCGCCAACGGTCAGGACGCCCAGGACAGCTGATGCCACCAGGAGCCGGCCGAGGCCGGGTTCGCGGAACATCGACCAGCGGATCGCCGGAATCCTGCGCCGCCGTGCCTCCAGAGCAGGCTCCCTGAGCACACCGGGCTCGGCCGCCCTGGCCTTCTTCACCCGGCTCTGCCGCCGGATGGGCCGGCCGGTGCGCAGATCGGGAACCACCAACACCAGGGCTGCCACCCCGATGGCGGCGAAAGCGAGCGAAACCACAAAGACTGTGCCATAGCCGTTGGGCATCAGCATGAGGATGACAAAGGCGATCAGCGGTCCGGCGGCGGCACCGATGTTGTCGAGCAGGCGGTGAACACCAAAGTGCCTCGCCAGATGCTCAGGCTGTGCCGCCGTCGTAATCAACGCGTCGCGGGGTGCGGTCCGGATCCCTTTGCCGATCCTGTCGCCCGTGACCACTGCGGCGATCGACCAGAACCCGCCGGCGAAGAGGAACCCGATCCGGGCCACCAGGGACAGGCAGTAGCCGGCCATGGCGACAGCCTTGGGTCTGCCGGCCCGGTCCGAAGCCCAGCCCGCAGCAATGCGGACCAACGCGCTGGCGCCCTGGTTGATGCCGTCAATAACACCGAACGCGATCACGGACAGGCCAAGGAAACCGGTGATGTAGAGGGGCAGCACCGCCGCCACGGATTCGGAGGAGATGTCTGTGGCCATGCTGACCACGCCGAGCCAGAGAATGGCGGGGGAAAGCCGGAAAGGCGGCGCTGGGGTGCCTTGGCTTTCTTCAACCGTGCTTTTCCTGCCGCCCTGGCGGTCCGACATGGAGATGTACATGGATCTAAGCCGCCGGCCCGGCGGTGAAGTTCCCCAGGAGGGAAAAACGGGTACTGCCCGTTCCTGTAGTAGACAGCGTCACTGACACGGAGTCGGTGCCCCTGCTCAGGCGCCGGGCCTGCTGGTCGGCCGCTGACGCGGCGTCTTCCGATGTGAAGCCTTTGGGCTGGAGGATCTGCTGGAAATAGCCTGCCACCTCATCGCGGCTGAGCCCGACTATCCCCTCTGCCGTGGCCTGAAGCCTGTCGCCGTCCGAGCTGACGCCCGTGAAGACAATCACCGTTCCTTCCGGAAAGCTCAGCACCTGGGACGGGAAACCGTCCACGGTCTTGCCTTGGGCCGATGCGGTCGCGGGCAACGGTGCCCGGATCAGGGCCGGCAGCGGCGCAGGCATGGGCAGTCCGGTAGGTGGCGCGGTGACCGGCGGCAGAACCTCCAACGGTTTTTCGTCAGGTTCGGGCACTCCGGCGGCAACACCGGGGGGCGGCCGGTCACCGCTGACCTGCCCCTCCCCGGCGCCTTGGTTTGGGCTTTCGGCCGGTTGCGCTGCGGGCTCTGAGGCAGGCGTTCCGGGCGGCGGTGCAGCGGACATCGTGCCGGACCCGCCAGCCGTTTCCCGGCCCCCGGGTTCCGCTTGAATGGAGCTGTCCGCCTGCTGGCGGGCAATGCTGTCCAAGGCAACGGCCGAGCCCCCGAGGACTATGGCGGCAGCTGCTCCAATGAGCACCAAACGCTTCACCAACATGCGCCCAGTCTGGCACCGGGGAAAGCCACTTCATAGGTGTATTCCCACAACATTCCCGCGCTTTCCGCACCGGAATTCCGCAGACTTCGCCGGGGCCTACCAGCGTCCGTTACGCGGGCGGGGCTGGCAGACCGGGCAGGTGTGGGAGGAGCGGTTCATGAACTGCTCCCGCCGGATGGTTGCGTGGATGCCCGCGGCGGCGCACCGCTTGCAGGGCTGGCCCTCGCGCCCATAGGCGTCCAGTGACCTGTCAAAGTACCCCGATGCCCCATTGACGTTGACGTAAAGGGAATCGAAACTTGTGCCGCCCGCTGCCAACGCATCCGTCATGACTTCGCGGGCGCTCTCCAGTACCCGCTCCGCGTCGCTGCGGCGCAGCGTATCCGTGGGCCGGGCGTAATGCAGCCGGGCGCGCCATAGGGCTTCATCCGCATAGATGTTCCCGATGCCTGACACCAGGCCCTGGTCCAAAAGGGCCCTTTTCAGCCCCGTCCTGCGGCGGCGCAGCCGGGCGTAGAACAGCGGGAAGGAAAATGCCGGGTCCAGGGGGTCGCGGGCAATGTGCGCGGCTTCCTCGGCAATGAGCGGCACCGGTGTGGCTGACAGGCCGCCCGGGCCGCCGTCGTCAGTGGGGATCAGGGCCGTGACGAACAGTCCGCCGAAGATCCGCTGGTCCACGAACCGCAGTTGGGCGGGCATGCCGTCGCGGCGGCTGAGCCGGAAGCGCACTTTGAGATGCTTCTGGTCAGGAGCGTCGTGTTCCTGGAGCAGAAGCTGGCCGCTCATGCCCAGATGTGCCATCAGCGCCACTTTAGGTTCAGCGGCGGCGCCGTCCGTTGAGTGCGGATTGTCCGTCAGAGGCAGCCAGAGGAATTTCCCGCGGCGCACCACATCCGTCACCACGGCGCCTTCCAGGTTGCCCCGGAAGTCCTCAACGCCAAGGGCATGGCGGCGGATGGACCGGGGATCGAGCACGTCCACGGCCTCGATGGTCCGGCCGCTGACCCAGCTCGCCAGGCCGCGGCGGACCACCTCAACCTCGGGCAGTTCAGGCATGGATTCCTACTTTTGGGCCCCGGAGCCGGCGGCGCCGGCCTCGACGCTCCCCGGAGTTCCCGAAAGCACGCGCCAGGCGTCGGCGGCTGCTTCCTGCTCGGCTTCCTTCTTCGAGTGGCCGGCGCCCTTGCCGTAGTCGGTCCCGCCAATCCGCAGCACTGCGCTGAACGTCCTGGCGTGGTCCGGGCCGGCGCCGTCCACTGCATAGTGGATGGTGCCGAGCTGGCGGCTCGCGGCGAGCTCCTGGATGCTGGTTTTCCAGTCGGTCCCGGCACCGAGCACGGCGGCGTCCTTCAGGAGCGGACCCACAAGGCGCATCACCAGTTGCCGCGCAGTTTCGATGTCGTTGGACACGTACGTGGCACCGATCAGGGCTTCCATCGTGTCCGCGAGGATCGAGGCCTTGTTCCGGCCTTCGGTGAGTTTCTCGCCCTGGCCCAGGTAGATGAACTCGCCGATGCCAAGGCTTCGGCCGATGCCCGCGAGGGCGCGCGTGCTCACCACGGCGGACCGGCGCTTGGCCAGGTCCCCCTCGGGCAGCCCGGGGTTGTCGCGGTAGAGCGCGTCAGTGACGGAGAACCCAAGGATGGAGTCGCCCAGGAATTCCAGCCGCTCATTGGTGGGGATGCCACCGTTTTCATACGCGTAGGAGCGGTGTGTGAGCGCAAGACGAAGCGTCCCGGCGTCAATAATGACACCGAGACGCTTCAGAAGCTCTTCAGTTGAAGACATCAAGTCAGCCTGGATGGCCGATTAGACGTCTGCGACCTTGCGGCCCTTGTATTCAAGGAACAGCGCGGTGCCGGCAGAGTCGGTGACGACCTTCGCCTGGTGGGGCAGGCTGTAAGTAACCTGACCGTTTTCAACGGTCTTCACCAGGTGGGGGGCGGTCGCCTTCCACTGCGAGCGGCGGGCGCGGGTATTCGAGCGAGACATTTTCCGCTTCGGGACAGCCACGGCTAACTCATTTCTCTCTAGACAAACACGTACAAATCAATTTTGCCGGTCAGGCTTAGCCATATCAGCTAGGGCAGCCCAGCGAGGATCCAAGACCTCGTGGTGGTGCCCCGGCTCGTCTTCCAGGCGTACTCCGCATTCGGAGCAAAGGCCCTGGCAGTCTTCCCGGCACACCGGCTGGAACGGCAGGTTGGTGACAACCGCGTCCCGCAACACCGGTTCAAGATCGATTACATCGTGCTCGACTCGACGTTGCTCTTCATCATCTTCCCCGTCCGAAAACACAGCGTCTTCGTAGAAGAAAAGTTCTTGCACAGGTACCTCAAGGTCATACGCAAGGGGATCCAGGCATCGGCCGCATTCGCCTTTTACTTCAACGAATGCGCTTCCTGATACCAGAATTCCTTCGTGTACGGCCTCAAGCCTCAGATCCAGCTCGATTTCCGAGCCTTCCTGAACACCAATGAGTGCCACACCAAGATCACCTGGTGCGGGTACATGTTCCGTCAGTGTCCGCATGCTTCCCGGGCTGCGCCCGAGGTCCTTGACGTCGAACGCCAAGGGCGAACCAGCATCTCTTTTAATGAGAACTCCTGTTGAACATATGACCGACGTACCATCCTAGCCTGAAGAGCCGCAGGGACTCAAACCGGGCAGGCGGCGGCGCCGAAGTACCGGTCCAGCCTACCCCTTTGCCGGCCGATCCGCTGGCGGCTCGCCCGTGAGCATACGCCGCTGCACCGATCTGGGGATGTAGTCGGACACACTTCCGCCCAGGCCGGCCACTTCCTTGATCAGTGTTGAGGAGAGGTGGATGTAGTGCGCCTCCGCTGGGAGGAAAACCGTTTCCACGCCGCTGAGCTGGCGGTTCATGGTGGCCATGGGCAGCTCATAGTCGAAGTCCGAGGAGGATCGGAGCCCCTTGACGATCGCGGAGACCCCCCGCTGGCGGCAGTAATCGGCCAGGAGTCCTTCACCGACCGGCTCCACCACAATGCCCCTAAGCGAAGCCAGGGTTTCCCTGGCCATGTCCAGGCGGTCCGGCAGGGAGAACCGGTACGTCTTTGCAGGGTTGGTGGACACCGCCACGATGACCTCATCAAAGAGTCCGGCCGCCCTGGCAATGACCTCGAGGTGGCCGTTGTGGATGGGGTCGAAGGATCCGGGGCAGACAGCGCGTCTCATGCACCGAACCTACCCCATGGAAAGGCCGGGATACCATGACTGGATGCATCCGGACCGGGAACTTTTCACCCCTTCAGCCCCCGCCCCCTGGCAGCGGACAGCGCTCGGCGCCAACCTGCTCGCTCCGGACGGCGGCCTGGGCATCACCATCTTCGAGGAGATGACGGCACTTGCCTCGCGGACGGGCGCCATCAACCTGGGGCAGGGCTTCCCGGACGAGGATGGACCGGCGGAAATACGTGCCGCGGCGCAGGCGGCCATAGCCGCCGGGGCAAACCAGTACGCCCCTGGAAAGGGCATGCCTGAGCTGCGTGAAGCCGTTGCCGCGCACCAGGAGCGCTTCTACGGCCTGACGCCCGACCCTGCCACGGAGGTGATCATCACCACGGGAGCCACCGAGGGTATCGCCGCGTCGCTCCTGGCCTTCGCCGGCCCGGGCGATGAGGTCCTCACCTTTGAGCCCTTCTACGATTCCTACGGCGCGGTCATCGGGTTGAGCGGTGCCACGCATGTGACCGCTCCCCTGCTTGCCCCGGACTTCCTGCCGGACCCTGCCGCCCTTGAAGCAGCATTCAGCGACCGCACCAAGGTGGTGCTGCTGAACAATCCCCACAACCCCACCGGCGCGGTCTTCCCACGTGAGGTCCTGCAGCGGGTTGTTGACCTCGCGGCGCGCCACAACACCCTGATCGTCACCGACGAGGTGTATGAGCACCTTACGTTCGGGGTCCGGCACATCCCGGTGGCCACGTTGCCGGGGGCGGCGGACCGCACCATCACCATTTCCTCCGCGGGAAAGACGTTTTCGCTGACCGGCTGGAAGATCGGCTGGCTCACCGGCCCCGAAGCCCTGGTGGCGGCGGTGCGGACCGTCAAGCAGTTCCTCACCTACAGTTCCGGCACGCCGTTCCAGGGTGCCATCGCCGCCGGGCTCGCGCTGCCGGATGAATTTTACGACGGCGTCGCCGCCACCCTGGCGCACAAGCGTGACATCCTCAGTGCCGGCCTCCGGGACGCGGGCTTCGACGTCTTTACCCCGCAAGGCACCTACTTCGTCAATGTGGACACGGCACCGCTGGGCATCAGCGACTCCGTGGACCTTGCGCGGAGGCTGCCGGACCTGGTGGGCGTCGCAGCCATACCCGTCCCGGTGTTCTGCCATCCTGAGGGCGCCGAACGGACCCGCAGCCTGCTTCGGTTCGCGTTCTGCAAAAAGACGGACCTGCTTGAAGAAGCCGCAGCCCGGCTCGCCACCCTCAGCAGCCGGCTCTGATGCGGCGGGACAGCAGCGGACGGACGGAGCGGTTCCTCCGCACCACCGGACAGCATGCAGCGGTGGAACCGGATGCCTTCACGGCGGGCAGCTACGTTCTGAGCATCGGCGGTGCGGAGCAGTCACACGTCAACCTGGCACAGCCGGCGGAGATCTTCTACGAGTACCTGCGCCGCATCGGACACGTGGTGGACCTCGCGGCTCCCGCCGGCCAAGCCATCCGCGCCCTGCACCTGGGCGCCGGCGCCCTGACCCTCGCCCGCTACATCCAGGCCACCCGCCCTGGGTCCGTGCAGTACGCGGTGGAGCTGGAACGGGAACTGCTCGACTTCGTCCTCCAGCAACTCCCCCTGCCGGAGGGGACGGACCTGCACCAGGTCATCGGCGACGCGCGCGACGCCCTGGCGGACTTCGGCGGGGACCCGGCGTTTGACGTCGTGATCCTGGACATCTTCTCCGGACCGGAGGCGCCGGCCCATATTGCCTGCGCCGGCTTTTACCGGGAGGCGCGCGCCGTCCTCAGCCCGGACGGCGTCCTGATCGTCAACGTGGGCGACGAGCCCGGGCTTACCCTGGTGCGCAGCCAGGTGGCGGCGCTGCGGGAGGTCATGCCTGATGTGGCAGCCTTCGCCGAGTCCGGCATGTTTGCGGGCCGCCACCCTGGCAACATCATCCTGGCCGGGACGCAGTGGCCCTGGCCTGCCGCATGGAGCACTGAGCTGACAGCGCGCGGGCCGCATCCGGGGACAGTGCTGGCCGGAGTCGATCTGGACCAGTTGACCGGCTGACGCCGCCCTTCAGGAGCCTGTGACTGACGGAACGTCCTCGTCGCCAATGGCGTCCGGAACAAACGGCTCGGCAAACCACAGCATGGTTTCGCCATACTTTTTCCCGGCAAACCGGTCCATTCCTCCCGGCCAGGCCGGCTCCGGCGACCGTGAGGACCTTTCCACCACCACCACACCGCCCGGCGCGAGATGCGCTGCAAGCTTCAGCAGCACAGCGGACAGTGCTTCTTCATCCAACGGGTAGGGCGGATCCAGGAACACGAGGTCCCAGACGGCGTCCGCCGCGGCGCGGTCCAGGAACGGCTCCACCTTGGACCGGTGCACGGTCACGGCCTTGCGGCCCAGCACGCCGTTGATGAGGTCTGCGTTGCGCTGGCAGACGGCGCTGGCCTTCCCATCAAATTCCACAAGTTCCACTGCCAGCGCTCCCCTGCTGCCGCTTTCAACCCCCAACGCACCGGATCCGGCGTAGAGGTCCAAAACCCGGGCACCGGAGATCACATCAAACGCGTCCAGGCGGGAGAAGAGTGCTTCCTTGACGCGATCCGTGGTGGGCCTGGTCAGCGAGCCGGGGACGCCGGCCAGGGGCGTGCCACCGGCAGCCCCGGAAATGATGCGGGTCACCGGCGTCCCGCCCCGCCGCCGCAGGTCCAGGGTGCCGTGCTAACCGCGTTCAAGGAACGCCTCCTTTTCAGGGTTGAGGTACTTGTCAATGGCCTGGGCCAGTTCCGGATGGTGTGCCAGGCCGGGGTCCATATTCACCAGCCGTTGCGCGTCGCCGCGCGCCTGCGCGATGAGGTCGCCGTGGTCGATCACCCGCAGCAGCTTGAGGGTGGACCGGCCGCCTGATTGTGACGCGCCGAGGATGTCGCCCTCACGCCTGAGTTTGAGGTCTTCCTGCGAGAGGACAAAACCGTCGGTGGTTGCCGCCACGGCCTCGAGCCTGCGGCGGCTGGGGTGGTCGGGCTCCAGGGCCGTGACCAGCAGGCAGGTGCCCGGCAGCCCGCCACGGCCCACCCGGCCGCGGAGCTGGTGGAGCTGGGAAATGCCGAACCGGTCGGCGTCCAGGATCACCATGAGGGTCGCATTATGGACGTCCACGCCCACCTCGATCACGGTGGTGGAGACCAGGAGCTTGGTTTCGTTGGCCGTGAATCCAGCCATGGCGGCCCGTTTGGTATCCGGGTCCTGGCGCCCGTGCAGGGGTGCCAGGGCGATGCCGGCAAGTGCCGGTTCGGTCAGCAGGTGTTCGACGACGGCAGTCACCGACGCGAGTTCGCGGGCATCCGGACCGGCTTCGTCCGGCGGCGGGCCGGATTCACCAGGGCTGAAGTCGCCGTCGTCGTCGGTGCCAATCTTGGGGCAGACCACATAGACCTGGTGGCCGGCGTCGATTTCCTCCCGTGCACGCGCCCAGATCCGGCCCGCCCAGGCGGGGTTCTCAGACAGACCCACCAGGTGCGTGGTGATGGGCGCACGGCCCTTGGGCAGTTCGTCCAAAGTGGAGGTCTCGAGGTCGCCGAACACCGTCATGGCAACGGTGCGCGGGATGGGGGTGGCGGTCATGACCAGCAGATGCGGGGGCTTGCGTGCCTTTGCCCGGAGCACGTCCCGCTGCTCGACGCCGAAACGGTGCTGTTCGTCCACCACGATCAGGCCAAGGTCGTAGAAGGAGACGTTGTCGCTGAGGAGGGCGTGGGTGCCGATCACGATGCCCGCGGTGCCGGCTGCGGCGTCCAGCATGGCCTGCTTCCGCGCCGGCCCGGACATGGACCCGGTGAGCAGCGTGACCTGCACGGAGCCGCTGCCGCCCAATCCGCCCAGGAGCCCGTCCGCTGCGAGCGGGCCCAGGGTGCGGCGGATCGAGTCATAGTGCTGGGCGGCCAGCACTTCGGTGGGCGCCAGGAGCGCCGCCTGCCCGCCGGCGTCCACCACCTGCAGCATTGCCCGCAAGGCCACGACGGTCTTCCCGGAGCCCACTTCGCCCTGCAAGAGGCGGTTCATGGGGTGGTTGAGGGCGAGCTCCGCTGCAAGCGTTTCGCCCACATCCACCTGGCCGGCCGTGAGCGTGAACGGCAGGTCAGCATCAAAGGCGGCCAGCAGTCCTGCGGGATCCGGCTTCCGGGCGGTGGCTTCCTCGGCCGCAACCGCTGCGCGGCGCCGCGCCAGCGAGGTCTGCAGCACCAGGGCTTCCTGGTAGCGGAACCGCTCCTGCGCGCGTTTCCAGTCAGCGCCGGTTTCCGGCTGGTGGATCAGCCGGTAAGCCTCGGCGATGGACAGGAAACCCTCCCGTCGGGCAACCAGGCGGGGAACAGGGTCCGGCAGGGCCTCAAGGTCCGCGGTTTCCACCAGGGTGCTGATGACGGCCTGGATTTTCCAGGTGGGAAGTTTCGCCGTCGCCGGGTAAACGGGGATGGGCATGGCAGCGATCTTTTCGGGGTCTTTGCTGCCGTTGGCGAAGGGGTCGTTGTCCAGGAGGACAAAATCGGGGTTGGTGAGGCCCAGCGCGCCGTTGAAGCTGGTGACCTTGCCGGAGAAGAGCGCCCGCTGCCCTGGGACGAGTTCGGCTTTGGCTTTGTAGGCATTGAAGAAGCTGATCTTCAGGGTGCCGGGGACGGTGCCGTGGTAGTCCTGGCCGCCCACCAGCCGCAGGCCCTGGGCGCCGTCGTCATCGGAGATGACAATGTCGGTGATGGTGCCGCGGCGGGCGCGCATGGACCGGGTGGTGCTGGAGACAACCCGGGCCAGCAGCGTTACTTCCTCATCGCGGGGGATGCCGGCGATGGGCGTCAGTTCGGCACGGGTCATGTAGCGGCGGGGAAAGTACCCGAGAAGCCCTTCCACCGTGGTGATGCCCAGGTGCTTTTCCATGACCGCTGCGGACTTTTTCCCGATCCGGCGTTCCAGGGGCAGGTCCGATTCAGCGCTCATGCCCGCTGGAGTTCACTGCGTCGGCAGCAGGGTCGCGTGGCAGCGCGAGGTCGCTGATGCTGATTTGCGAGGGGCTGCCGAGCGACTCGATGATGCTGACGGCCTGGTCCGGTTCGGGCACGTGGACGTGGACCCGCCAGCGGTAATTGCCGTCAGGGTCGGCACCCGCGCCCACCTGGCTCATGATGACGGACTCGCCGATCTCGTCGAGGCGCTGCCGCAAAGTGGCGGCATTCAATGGCGACAGGGAAATGGTGCACATAACTTCCACGCCGTCGTCGTCCGGAAGCGAGGCATGGATGTGGGGATCGGACACGTCGTAACCATGCAGGCCATCCACCAGTTCGCTTTGCAGTTCCTGGCCCATAACGGCCGACCGCAGGCAGTCCAGGATCAGCAGCATGCCAACGCCGCCGGCATCCACAACGCGGGCCGTAGTGAGGGCGTCCAGCTGGTCTTCGGTGTGGATGACGGCTGCGAGGGCGCCCTCGACGGCGGCATCAAGGGCCAGCCCCAGGGCATGGTTGCTGTCATCCCCGTTGTGCGCGGCGTCCACGGCTGCGGCCGAACGGGCGGCCGCCTCCATGACGGACAGCATGGTCCCGGGGACAGGGTCGCTTAGCGCGGACCAGGCCCGGATCTGGGCCCGGTGCAGGGAGGCAGCCAACAACGTGGAAGTGAGCCTGGTGTGCCCTGCCAAGGGTTCGGCGGCCGCGCAGAGGAACACGGAAAACAGGGTGCCTGAGTTCCCCCGGGCTTCTTCCATGGCCGCCTGGCCCGCTGCGGCCAGGACAACTCCGACGTCCATCTGGGCCGGCTGGTCCGCGTCTGCCGTCAGGGCGCGGGCGGCGGCACGGACGGTGAGATAAAGGTTGGTGCCGGTGTCCCCGTCTGCCACGGGGAAGATGTTGATGGCGTTAAGACGGTCGCTGTGGTTGCCCAAAGCGGTTTCGGCCTTGCCCAACCATCGCTTCATCGCTTGCGCGTTGGCAGCAACCTTAGTCTGCAAAGTGATCCCATCCCCCGGTGTCTGCGGCCCGGCCCGCAATTCTGACGACCGGGCTTTCTTCGATTCCCAGTGCTTCTATTGAGCCTATCGCAGTGAATCCTGCAGGAAGCTGTATACCGGCAGGGAAAGTCGCCAGCAGCCCATGGTCCTCGCCACCGCCCAGCACCCAGCCGGAAGGATCCGTTCCCAGCAGCTCCACCGCAGGGGCCAGCCCTTCCGCGAGGACTGCCAGCCGGGCCGGGTCGAGGTCCAGTGCCACGCCGCTGGCTGTGGCCATCCGCAGGCCGTCCCGGAGCAGGCCGTCCGAGATGTCCAGCATGGCGGTGGCACCGGCCAGCCTCGCGGCGGGCCCGGCTGAAAGTGGTGGCTGCGGCCGGCATTGGCGCTCAAGGAACAGCCGCTGCTCCGGGGTGAGGCCCTGGAGGGCGTTGTCCGATTCGAGCAGCGCCAAGCCCGCGGCAGCGTGGCCCACGGTACCGGCGATGGCCAGCACATCGCCGGGCCTGGCGCCCGAGCGAAGAACGGGTGCGCCGCCGTCCAGGCTGCCCAGCACGGCCACGGTAACGCCGATTTCGCTGCCGCGGCCCAGGTCGCCGCCGGCAACGGAGCACCGGGTGGCACCCAGTTCCTTGATCCCGGCAACGAGGCCGTCGGCAAGCGCCTCGACCCAGCTGACTGGGGTTTCCGGGGGCAGGGTGAGGCTGACCACCAGGGACGTTGGGGTGGCTCCCATGGCGTTGATGTCGCTGAGGTTTTGTGCGGCCGCCTTCCACCCCACGTCGAAGCCGGTGGTCCGGTACCCGTTGGGCCAGACCAGGCGGAAGTCCTGGTCCTGGATTTGGGTATCAATGCTGATCACAGTCCGGCCGTCCGGTGCGGCAATGATTGCGGCGTCATCGCCCGGGCCCAGCAGCGTGGCATCGGTGTGGGGCTTCCCCAGGGCCAGGCGCGGGAAGATCCTGGCCAGCAGGCCTGCTTCGGACAGGGCTGAGACGGGCAGCAGTTCGGGGCTGGTGGAGGACTTTTGCGGCACGGCACTACGGTACAGCGCTGCTGCGACAATGACCTGGCCGGAGAATTTCCCCGCGGGCACGGCCCATGGCAGACTCAGGGGCGTGCGCCTATCAACCAGCGCGGTGAATACCGCCACGCGATGGTTCGCGGTGGTTGCAGGCGGCGGCTTTGTGCTGTGGCTGATCGTGGCGCTTCAACTTTTTGTGAACGTTCCCCCCGCGGACAAGCAGCACAGCGATGCCGTGATCATGCTGGGCGGCCTCTCCGCAGACCGTCTGCCCGCCGCCCGTGGGCTGCAGGACGAGCTGGACATCCCGGTCCTGGTCCTGGCGGAAACGGGATTGGCCGGCAACGCCTCCGCGGACGACGCATGCGACGCGGCGCGCCTCCCCAGCGCGGATCTGGTGTGTTTCCGGCCGGATCCCCTGAACACCAGGGGTGAGGCCATGGCTATTGAACGCCTGGTGAAGCTGAACCACTGGAAATCCGTGACCGTGGTGACCTCCGACTTCCACGCAACCCGCGCTGGAACCCTGGTACGCCAGTGCACGGACGCGGAGGTGCACATGGTTCCCGCGCCGGCGTCGATGGGGCCCGGGGACTGGCTCTGGCGGTTTGTGGTGGAGACGGGCGGCCTGCTGGACGCCACCGTGCGGCCCCAATGCTGAGCTGTTCCCGGCACGGATCGGGGCACCCGTGCAGCCGCGGCTAGAATCAATAAAAATGTCCGGCCGAACTGAAGGGAACCCGGTGGACCCGTCCGAGCAGCCTCTTTCCGGGGCCCCGCGCCATCTTCGGCGGCAGCGGTTCCAGGCGTCCAGCCGGGCGGGCCGGCCACGCAGTGCAGGCCGGCGCCCGGACGAAGCTGCTCCGCCCCGCCCACACCGGCGGGTCAGCCACAGCGCCAAACGCCGCATTGCCGGCGCACTGGTCCTGCTGACCCTGCTGGGCGTGGCGGCCCTGCTCGCCGCGCTGGTGCTGTTTTTCTGAGCGGTCGCCGGCGCCCCGGCACCCGCAGTTCTTGTTTCAATTCCTAACCTTGGGGGTCCAATGCCTGTTGTTATGCCAATCTTCGGGACGCGTCCCGAGGCCATTAAGATGGCACCGATCGTCCTGGCGCTGCAGGAGGCCGCCGGATTGGACTGCGTGGTTACAGTTACCGGACAGCACCGGGAAATGCTGGACCAGGTCAACAGCCTGTTCGGGATCCAACCGGACCACGACCTGAACATCCTCCAGCCCGGCCAGTCGCTGTCCGGCATCATGACCCGCACCATTGATGGCCTGGACGCCCTTTTTGCGGCTGCCCGGCCTGACGCGGTGGTGGTCCAGGGTGACACCACCACCTCAACGGCGGCAGCCATCGCCGCTTTCTACCACGGCATCCCGGTGGTCCACGTTGAGGCGGGCCTGCGCAGCGGCGACCTGTTCTCGCCTTTCCCTGAAGAGGGCAACCGCAAAATCACCAGCCAGATCGCCAGCCTGCACCTGGCCCCGACGGCTACGAGCAAAACGAACCTGTTGGCGGAAGGGATTTCCGAAGCAGACATTGTCATCACCGGCAATTCGGTGATTGACGCGCTCCTGACAACGGTGGGCAAGGAGATTCCCTTCACGGACCCGCGCCTGGCCGGACTGGCCGCCAGCGGGCGCCGCATCCTTCTGGTCACGACGCACCGGCGCGAAAACCAGGGGGATGCCATGCGTGGCGTAGGCCGCGCGCTGGCACGGCTGGCCGATGCGGAACCCGACCTGGTCATTGTTCTTCCCGCGCACAAGAATCCGGTTGTCCGGGAGGCAGTACTGCCGGCCATTGAGGCTAAAGCCAATGTCATCGTGACCGAGCCACTGGCGTATGGGGAATTCACCCGCATGCTTGCCCTGGCGCACGTGGTGCTGACGGATTCCGGTGGCGTGCAGGAGGAGGCGCCCAGCCTTGGCAAGCCGGTGCTCGTGATGCGCGACAACACCGAGCGGCCCGAAGCCGAGCACGCCGGAACGGTCCGCCTCATCGGCACCGGTGAACAGCGGATAGTTGATGAGGTCAGCCGGTTGCTGCATCATCCCGCTGACTACACCGCCATGGCCAACGCGGTGAATCCCTATGGCGACGGCGCGGCAGCAGGCCGGACCGTGGCTGCCATCGCGGAGCTGCTCGGTGTGGGGCTGCGGACTCCGGAATTCGACTACGCGGGAAATTAGCGCTGGCCGGCGGGGCCGGGCAGATCAGCCCAGCTGGCCCCGGCGCAGCCTGTCCCGGATCCCTGCCCACCGCGCGGCGAGGTGGCGGTACCACTGGTATCCGGGGGCATCCTCGCCGCCGTCCACTGCCAGGTCTTTGTAGAAGGTGTGAAGCCGCTCGGCGCCACGGGCCCCACCGCCGTAGGCGTAGCCTGCCCAGGCCCGGTACGGCAGGCCTGCGGGCTTGGCCAAGCCGCTCCGGAGCTCCAGGGGTGAGGCTGCAAGGGCGTCTGCTTCCGGTGCGGTTTCGTCCATCAGCGCGTCCAGCTTGTCCAGCATGTCGTTGGAGAACACAAAGATCTTCCGGTGCGTTCCACCCGGCGAGTAGGTGAATTCGCCAAAGACCGGTCCCTCGGGGCTGTCCAGCATGTCAATGCTGACAAACGGCGAATCCGCCTCAAGGGAGAGGCGCTGCGCCCACCAGAGCATTTCCGCTGCGTGCAATGGAATCACCGGCATTCCCGGCCGGGCAGTTTCCGACAAAACGTAATCAGTGTTGCGCCGAAGCGGGCGGAAATCGCCATCAAAAAGTGCCATTTTCACTGGCCCGGTGTTGCGGTCAATCTGGACAATCAGGCCAACGCGGCCCCGAAAACAGTAGAACTTGTAGTCAAAGGGGATCGCCCCCACACCCAGCGTGTGGTGGATCAATTCCTCGACAATCCACACCGGGGCTTTTGTAGCAAAGGACGCGGCCTTTTCAAGTTGAATATCCTTGATGGAATCCAGGGTCAGGTTTTGCAGTGCCATGTGGTCAAAAAACCGGTCGGGGCCCTGCCGCTCCAGGATCATCACGCCGCGTGATGACCAGCCATTGGCCAGCTTCAGCACAAAGAGGTCCGGCAGGCCGGCATCCGCAAGGCCGTCGAGCGCTTCCAGGACTGCGAGCCGCTGCGGCACCCGCATCCCCAGGTTTTCCACGAAGGGATGGGAGATGATCTTCTGTGCCAATTCGCCCCGACGGGCTGTCCCCCGCCGGCGGAATTCGTCGGCGACAAAACTCAAGAACGATGACTCGATTTTTGGCCTGTTAAAGCCCTGTGGATACATTGCTGGAAATCCCCCATTTTTCAGTTGTTTCGGCATTTGTCCGGCCTGCTCGCAGCGGCGCCGGGCAAAGCCCGGTGCCAGTCTAAGGGCGAAACTGTGGGTCATGAAATCGTGAAAGAATTGGCGGACGGCAGCGGCAAACGGCCCGGCCTCCGGAAAGGGAACCAGTGGACAGGCGCGGCTTTCTCCGAAACGCATTGCTCACGGCCGCGGCGGTGCCTGCGTTAGCCGGCTGCACGCCGCAACAGGCTGCGCAGGAGCCCGGGACTCCCGTACGGCCGGATTTCGCCCGCAAGGGCATCGGCATGTCGATCGGGAAGATGTTTGGCGTCGACCAGCTCAACTCACTGGACGTGGATTGGTTTTACTCCTGGGGCGCAGGCTTTCCGGCAGCGCGGCCCCGGGCTGATTTTATTCCCATGATCTGGGGCCGCGAGAGCGTCCGGCAAGGCTCCGTGGACGAGGTCCGGTCGGAGCTGGACCTCAGCCGCGCGGCCGCGCTGCTGGGCTTCAACGAACCGGACCATCCGGCGCAGGCAGACATGAGCGTGTCGAGGGCCGTGAACCTGTGGCCCCAGCTTGAAGAGCCGGGCCTCCGGCTCGGTTCCCCGGCCCCCGTCCAGCCGCTCGGGGATTGGCTCAAGCGGTTCATGGCTTCCTGCGAGGCCAAGCAACTCCGGGTGGATTTTGTGGCGATGCACATGTACCCGTCACCCGATGCCGGCGCATTCCTGGACACCGTCAGGAAGGTGCACGCTTACTACGGCAAACCCGTGTGGATCACCGAGTACGCCGTGGCCGACTGGGACGCCACCGCCAAGAGACCCAGCCGGCACTCGGCCCAGGACATCCGGGCGTTTATGGCGGACACCGTTGCGGGCCTTCGGGAGATGCCCTTCGTTGAGCGGTTTGCCTGGAAAACCCGCGCCGAAAATGATCCGACCATGGGTGCTTCGGCGCTCTTCCGGAAAGATGGTTCGCTGACGGACACCGGGGAACTGTACCGGTCACTGTAGCGGACCCACCGCGCCGGCACAGATCGGCGCCGGCTGAATTCGCCGAAAGCCGGGACCCATCGTCCTCCTGCCCTTGTAAATGGTCACCGGGGCCACGAAAATATGCGGACGGGTGTCTCCGATCGCCTGTACTCTGCCGAATGGTCTCAACCATCTTTATCCGGGAGGATTCCCAATGGAACGACGTCATTTTTTAAAACTGCCCCTCGCTGCTGCTGCCGTCCCGGGCGCACTGCTCGCCGCTAACGCGCAGCCCGCCCAGGCCGCCACGTCCACCACCACCGGACTGAAGGGATTCGGGTTGTCGGGCAAGGATGCGCTCGCTGCGCAGCAGCTCAAAAGCCTGAACCTGAAATGGCACTACTCGTGGGGTTCCCGGGCCAATTTCTTCGCCCCGCCCTTCGTTCCCATGATCCGGAACGCCGCTGTGCTCGACCAGGACGCCATCGGGATCGTGACCCGGCAGCTGGCCCAGACGAACACCAAGCACCTGCTCGGTTTTAATGAGCCGGATGTCACTGCCCAGGCCAACATGAGCGTGGACAAGGCCATCAGCCTGTGGCCGAAGCTCCAGGCCACGGGCCTGCGCCTGGGGTCGCCGGCCACGGTGGCACCCAGCAGCCCCTGGCTGGCCGACTTTATGGCAAAAGCCAAGAACAAGGGCCTCCGCGTGGATTTCATCACCATGCACATCTATGCCTGGCCGAACGCCACGGATTTTCTGAACAAACTCAACATGCTCCACGACAAGTACGGCAAGCCGATCTGGGTCACCGAGTACGCCGTTGCAGACTGGGGCGCCACGGCGGCCAACCCGTGCAAGTACAGCCGGGCCGAGACCGAGGACTTCATGCGAGCCACGGTGGCTGGGATGCGTGCCATGCCCTTCATTGAACGCTTCGCGTGGAAGACCCGGCCGGCGGGCGACATCAAAATGGGGTGCTCAACCATCTTTAAGAGCGACGGGACGCTCACAAGCACTGGCAGGCTCTGGGCGGCGCTGTAGCGGCCTGCTTGGCGCGGGCTGCACCGGAACTGCGGTTACGCCCCGTAGCGGGCCACAACCCGCTGCGCGTGGGCGTACCCGTCCGCCGCCAGCCCGCGCAGGACATCGAGGGCTGAACCGTCACCGGCCGCGAGCCGGACTTCCGCAGCGCGTGCCGTGTGCCACAGGTTTCCCTGGGCCCGCGGCTCATGAAACCCGAGGGCTTTCGCTTCGAATTCCTGGAGCCGGCCGGTGCCCGTAATGGGACCGGCACTGCTCCGCACCAGTTGCTGGACGGCGAACGCCCGGCTGCCGTCCCCGTTCAGGTAGCCAATCAGATGTGCCGCCAGGACAAAAACCGGGCGGGACTTTCCTGGCGCCAGGTTCCCGCTGAGGACCGTGGGATAGCGCCTGTCCCCCTGGACGGCGGCTGCTGACATGGTCGAGTACAGCGTGGGGTGGGCTGTCACTGTTGGTTTGCGGTCCAACGATGCACGGAACACCGGCAGGTCAATGTCGAAGCCTGACAGCGCCGGCACATCCTCGCCCGCCATCGAGCGGTCCAGGAAATCAAGGATCCGGCTGCTGTAGCGGACCATGCCTGTGTCATCGCCTCCGGACGCGAACGTGAACTCACCGAAGACGGGTCCGTCCGGTCCGTCGTAGCAGTCGACTTTCACAAACCGGGTATCAAGCCCCGCTGAAAGGGCGGCGGCCATTTCCAGCATGGCCCCGGCGTGCCTGGGAACAACGTGGTTTTCGGGCAGCCAGCGCTGCTCGTCGATGGTGTAGTCCCTGTCCCGCTCGAGCGGGAGAAACGCCCCGTCAAAAAAAGCCATCCTGGGCGGTGAGACGTTCCGGTCAATCTGGTTGACATGGGTGACCCGGCCCCGGAAGGCATAGATCTTGTAGTCGAAGGGCAGGGGCTTGCCCGCAATGCCGGAATCAATGCATTCCTCCGCGAGCCAATAGGCGGGCGGGCGACCCAACGGCACGAGGTCCTCCGCGGTCAGCGTCCGCAGGCTGAGCAACTCCAGGTATTGCCCGCCGCCCAGCGGCTCCAGCACATAGATGCCCTTGGTGGAGTGCTGGTTGGGTTGTTTGACCACAAAACGGGGCCCGAAGCCCTCACCGGCCGCCAGCGCCTCTGCTGCGGTGCCAACCTTCGCATACCTCGGCACCGCGTAACCGGCCGCGGTGACGTAGTTGTAAGCCGTGTCTTTGTCGTCCAGCTCCCACGGGACGGGATCAGCTGCAGGATCGTTGAACATGTCGAAACGCTGCCGCATGAGGGATAGATACAGGCTGCCGGAAGTCATTTCTGAATCCTATCCAAGTGGACGGTGGCCCTGCATGTCACGCGCAAGGCTGTCGCTGACCCGGGAGCGCAGCAAAAACGCCGGCGGGAATGTTGCATCCCGCCGGCGCCTTTATTACTGCAGTCAGTCCTAGTTGGCGGCAGCCAGGTCCAGCAGCTCACTCTTGTGGCCCAGCGAGACAATGTCCCAGCCGGCGGCGTTCCATGTGCCGTGGTCCAATACATTGCGGCCGTCGAACATACGCTTATGCGCAACGACCTTGGCGAGCTCCGCGGGATCCACGGAGACCAGTTCCGACCACTCGGTCAGCAGCATCACGAGATCGGCGCTGTCCACCGCTGAGGCGAGGCTGTCCACGTAGTTGAGCCGGGGGTAGCGTTTGGCGGCGTTGGCGTTGGCTGCCGGATCGTAGACGCTGACGTCAGCCCCGCTGTTGAAGAGCCGTGCCGCCACGTCCAGGGCGGGCGAGTCGCGGACGTCGTCGCTGTTGGGCTTGAAGGCCACGCCCAGGACAGCGATGCGCTTGCCTTCGAGGGAGCCCAGGAGAGTCTCCGCAACGTGGACTGCACGGTCGCGGCGGCGGAGGTTGACTTCGTCGACCTCATTCAGGAACCGCATGGTGGAGTCGAGGCCCAGCTCGGAGACCCGGGCCTGCAGGGCGCGGATGTCCTTGGGCAGGCAGCCGCCGCCAAAACCGATGCCGGCGTTGAGGAACCTGCGGCCAATGCGGGCATCAAGGCCAATGGCGTCGGCCAGGGTCCGGATGTTGCCGCCCACAGTCTCCGTGACTTCGGAGAAGGCGTTGATGAAGGAAATCTTGGTGGCCAGGAAGGCGTTGGCTGCAACCTTGACAAGCTCAGCCGTCTCGAAGTCGGTGGAGATGAAGGGCGTCTCACGGCTGAGGGCATCCGCATAGACTTCCCGCAGGATGGCCTCTGCCGCGGCAGAATCGGACCCGATGACCAGGCGGTCCGGCCGCAGTGTGTCTTCCACGGCGAAGCCCTCACGCAGGAACTCCGGGTTCCACGCAAAACCGACGCTGACGCCGTCGCGCGCTTCCTCTGCGGCCAGCGCCTTGAGGCGGCGGGCCGATCCGACAGGTACTGTCGACTTGCCCACGATGAGGGAATCCTTGGTGGCGGCGCGGGCAATCGCGGAGACGGAAGCGTCGACGTAGGTCATGTCCGCGGCGTGTTCACCGGCGCGCTGGGGGGTTCCGACGGCAATGAAGTGGACATCGCCGAAGGCGCCGGCCTCTTCAAAGGACGTGGTGAACCGGAGCCGTCCGGACTCGGTGTGCTTGCGCAGGAGCTCCGGCAGGCCAGGCTCGTGGATGGGCAGTTCGCCCCTGCTGAGGCTGTCGATTTTTTCCTTGTCGACGTCAACGCCGAGGACTTCGAATCCCAGCTCAGCCATGCAGGCCGCGTGGGTCGCGCCAAGGTATCCCGTCCCGATAACGGTAAGTTTCAGTGTCACTAGTCCCCCAGTTGCCGCGGTAAATTCTTGAAAGAGTTCAGGTTCCTGCTGCATGCAAACGACGCAACCAAACGCGTCCACTATATCGTCAGGGCCGGGAATGCTCCCCATCTGTTGCCGCCGTGGTGGTTAACGTCATGTTGCCGGGGGCACCGTCCACCGGGGGCCGGCAGCCTGCCGCTGCGTCCTATACTGCTCCGGTGGAGAAGATTCAGATAGCGCCCGCGGACTATCACCTGCTGACCGAAGCGGGGTGGTACGCCGTGGATTTCGGTAAATTCGAGCTGAACTTTTATTTCCGGCCATCAGCGGCGAAGAAGGCCTATGTTATCTCGCCTGGCTTCTTCAAGCGTGCAGACCAGCCGCACCCGTATTTCCAGCGGATCCGGATGTTTTCCGAGCTGGACGGGATCGGAATCTCCATGGCGGATCCTTCCCTGGACCTCGCCGATGACATCCAGATCGGCTGGTTCCTCGGCTCGCGCTGGGTGGACTACACAAAAACAATTGCCGCTTACCTTGAGAAGCTGTTCGCCCACTTCGGCATCGCCAACCACGATGCCTTGTTCTTTGGCTCCTCGGGCGGCGGGTTCGTTTCCCTGGTCCTTGCCACCCATATCCGCGGTGCCAAAGTGCTGGCCATGAATCCGCAGACCGAACTCCTGCGCTTCCATGACGTGCGTGAACTGTCCAGGGTCCTGGAGGCGGGCTGGCTCGGTGTCAGCAACATGAGCATCCAGCGGGACCACGCGCACCGTTTCAGCATCGCTGCCCTGTTTGACAGCGAGCAGTACATCCCGCACGGGATCATCATGGTCAACACCTACGATCCGTGGCACATCGAGCACCACATCGCGCCGATGATCAAGGGCATGGTGAACAAGGACATCGGTAAGCCGGGGCTGCAGATCCGCTTCTTCAGCAGCGAGGCCGCCGGCCACAACCCGCTCCCGGTCAACCACATCATCCCCGTGATGCTGGAGCTGAACGGGGCCTAGGCTTTCCGCCGGCGCGGCCGGCCCCGCGGGCTATCCTGCAGCCGTCCTGCGGAGCAACCTGAGCCAGTTCCGGGCGTAGTGGCCCACCACTTTCTGCTGCCGCAGGTGCGCATCGATCTCGGTCTTGTCCAGGGCCGGACGCGTACCGGTCCCCGCCAGAGCCTCTGCCACGACTTTACCCACGGCCTCGGACAACCTGAACCGGCCGACGTCGTCCGCTTCCTTGGTCGCGGCGGCGAAAGTGGCGGCGTCGTCGAATCCCGAAACCAATTCCCCGGCAATGGCGGCGGTGTCCTTGCGGGTAAACCCGCGGCCCGAAAAGTTGTGGTATTCACTGGCGTCGAAGTTTTGCGGCCCCAACCAGCCTGGACCGCCGAACTTGTCGTAGCAGTAGACAGGGACGCCGGCGAGCAAGGCGTACTGGACGGTCTTGCCGATGGTGATGACGCCGTCCAGGCCCGCGAAGGTCCCGGGCGTGACCCGGAGGGGCTTTGAGTCCTTTAGGCCGCCGGTGCCGATGGGCTGGAATTCGATACCGGCAGGCGGGGCGTCAAAGAGTTCCGCCAGTTCCGCCGGCACGTGGTTCGAGACGATGCCGAACCGTCGCTTCAGTCCCCGTTCGCCGGGCACGGCCTGGCTGAAGGCATCCGGGGCAGGATTCGCGAACACCATCATCCGGTCGGCGTCAAAACCGGCGGTGGAGCCACTGGAGCGGTGCAGGTCGAGGGTCTCCGGTGAGTTGTATAGGTGCAGCCCGGCGAGCCGGGCCTCCATCCCTGCCGACCAGGACATCTCCAGCGGATGGACCGATGACATGTGGTTGAACACAAACGATGTGTGTTCCGGATGGTTCAGGAGATAACCCGGCACCAACTGGTGATGGATCCAGGCGAGCCCGGGCGGGTCGCTGGCGAGCCGTTCATCCAGTCTGGGATCGTCCAGGTCGAAGCAGGCGATGTTGGGCCGGCCGGACAGGTGCGACATCACGGGCGGCCCGATGCTCCAGGTACCGATGGTGACTTTGCTGCCGGCGGCCGCGAAATGCTCAGCCAGTTCCAGGGTGACCATTTCGGAGCCGCCGTAGCTCAGGAGGTGGGCCTGCGAAATAAACACATGCGAAATCGTGGGGGTCGTGCTGTCCATCCGCGGGCTACCTCCATTGGTACCGTTTGAATCGGCGCGGGCGTGGCACTGCCACGCCCGCGGGTGCTTAGTTTCGTTTGGCGCGTACTGCCTTCAGCAGCGTGGCGGCCCTGGCATCAAAATTGTGCTCATCGCGGATCCGCTGGCTGATGGCTGCCATCTGCGCGTCATCGGGGAACCCGTCCGGATCGGCCAGGACCTGCTCCAGTTCTTCCACCGTGGTGTAGGTCCGGACAGCGCCGCCGAAGATCTCGGCGATCCCGTCTACCTCGTCGCTGATGACCCTGGCACCGGACGCCACAGCGTCATAGAGCCGGTTGTTGGCGAACCCCCAGCGGGCCATGTCCTCGAAGTGGTCATTAAGCACCACTGCCGAGGAGCCGTAAAGGCCCGCCAGGTCATCGTTGGAAATGTAGTCGTCAGCCACCATCCCAGCGGGGATGAACTGCTCCCACCGCGGACCCCAGACGCTCACGTCCTTGCCCAGCCCCACGCAGTCGGCAACAATTTTGCGGCCAATGGGTTTGCGGGGGCCGCCCACGAATGTCAGTCCGTATTGTGTGGCGCCGGCTTTCGCGGCATCCGGGTGGAAACGCCGGGGGTTCGTCGCCTGGGGAAGGTAGTGGGCGTTGATGCCCCACTCGCTGGATACGTGCTCACACCAGATCCGCGACCCGCCGAAAACAATGTCGAACCCAAGCAGCTCATCCCTGGTGATCAGGTCCGGCCGGCTGATGGCCCACAGGACGTTGGTCTTACCGGGCTGCGGTTCGCAGCGGACCAGCCCGCGGATCACCAGCACCACATCGTCCAGGTGGTTGGACGGCCGCGAGAATGCTCCTGCGCGGTCCACCAGCGCGTCCTGGCCCAGTGCCTTGAGCGCTTCAACAAGATCCGCGGCGTAGGGGACATCGCCCCACCGGTCGCCACCTGAGCTGAAGTCGGCACCGATTTTGATGGCCCACCGCAGGCGTGGTTCTGCCACTTCGGCTTCAGGGGCGGCGGCCCGTGACACAACGGCCGACGCCGGCTGGAGCCTTGGGTGCCGGGGGGCAACCACCGCGTCAACAAGGAGTCCAAGGTCGCCGTAGTGCGCTGCCAGGCTGCGGACGGGTCCGGTGCCGGCGGACAGCCATTCCGCGTCGCCGGCGGTGAGGGCAGCTTCTTCAGTGTAGGAGTCGGCGGCGTGGTCCACGGCGAGGGCCTCGCCGGCGCAGACGAAGTCCCCGTCCGAGCCGGTTTTGAGGCGGCGCAGGAAGTCGATGATGGCAGCGTCGCCGGCGAAGACGTTGGTGAACCGGCCCAGCCGCTCGAAGTCAGGTGCCCGGACACAGAAAGCCGCCGGCGCCAACTCGTCCAGGTGGAGGCCATTGTGTCGGCGGGCATCGTCAATGGCCAGCCCCTTGAACAGGGGAATCGCCAGGCTGTTCCGGTGGGAAACTCCGCCGCCGGACACTACAACACCCACGCCGTCGGTCAGGAGGGGTTGGGCGCCGATGACGGCGGCGTCCGCCAGCCGGTCAGCAAGTTTTCCGGCGGCGCCGGCCCGGAGTTCCACGCCTTCCCGCAGGAACACCAGATTCGGCGCCGTGGCGTGTGCCGAAGCGATGTTGTTGGCGATGGCCGGCGTGTAGCGGCGGGGAAGCTTGAGGTACTTGAGGTGCGCGATGCCGGCAAGAGCGGTCCGGAGCCGGAGGGACGTGCGGAAGCCCGGAACTTCGTCCACGACGATCAGTTCCACGGCGTCCGCGTCATCCGATTCCTGGATCTGGCGGATGCTGCGGACGGCCAGGTCGATACTGTCCGTAACGCGCATGATCACGGAGACGGCAGGGGTATCCGTGCGCTGGTCAGCCAGATCGGGCACAAACCGGTTCTGCAGGTTCTTGCCGAGCACGGCGAATTCCCAGTTGGCCGACTCGCGCCGGGTAATCCGGTCCTCGTTGTGGTCATCCACGTAGTCGCAGCCGATGAAGGGGAAGTACTCAATGGTGGCTGTTTCCGTGATCCGCAGGACCAGGTCGTAGTCCACCCAGCGGCGCAGGGACGCGTCGAAGCCACCCAGCTTGCGGACAAGGGCCGTCTGGACCACCAGCACGTTCAGGTCCACGTAGTTGCGGACCAGGAGCTTCTCGGCCGTGATGATCTGCCCGGTGTATTCTTCCCGATCGTTGAGCATCCTCACCGCGGAGTAGGCGGCGAGGCTGCCTTCCACGGACAGGCCGGCGTGCATGTTCTTGAGGAAGTCCGGCCGCCAGGTGTTGTCGGAATCAAGGAAGGCGAGGAATTCGCCCCGTGCTTCGTCGATGCCGCGGTTACGGGCGGCGCAGACTCCCTGATGGTCGGCTTCCACGAGGCGGATGCGGGGGTCGGCTTCGGAGAGCGCACGGACCACGTCCTGGGTTCCGTCGGTGCTGCCGTCGTCCACCACGATCAGTTCCCACGCGCCAAGGCTTTGGTGGCGGACGGAGTCGATGGCTTCCTCGATCACCAGGGCGCGGTTCCAGGCAGGCATCACAATGCTGACAGCGGGTTCACCGCCCTCAGCCGGTGCCGGAACGTCGTCGATGCTGGCAAGCCACACGTCTTCTTCGATGGCGGACCAGGTGGTCCGCCGCAGCGGCTTTTTGCCGAGTTCGATCTGCTTGGCGTTCCTGGCGTGGGCGATGACCAGTGCCCGCGCATCCAGCCAGCCGGGCGCCGCACCGATCAGCTTGTCCGGTGCCGGCAGTTCCCGGTCGCGGCCTGCCCGGAACCGGGACAGCAGCAGGGAGCCTTCGTCGGCCGGATCCGTGAAGAGCGAAGGGTCAAACAGCCAGGACCAGCGGTGCTCGCGGGACTGCTGGCTCCTCAGGTAGGTCAGGAGCGCCTCGACGTTTCCGGCCTTGTAGGCTTCCCGCAGGTGCAAGGGGAACATGCCGAGGTCAAACAGGGGGTGGAAACTCAAGCCGGCCTTCATGCCGAACTGGACCAGATGCCTTACAGCGGCGCGTTTCGACTCAAAGTCCCGCCCGCACTCGGCGGCGTAGTACTCGGCGTCAAATACCTGGGTATCGACGAGGCGCTGACCGCGTACCGCGATCGGGGCCAGGGATTCCTTAGGTGTGCTCACGTAATGCAGTTCCTTCGTTCAGCGATGATGGGTGGGCGCCGGAGCGGCGGTTGGTGCTACTGCACGGCCGCGAGTTTGGGCGCAAGGGCATTGGTGGCCAGGTCGAAGGCTACCCGCGAGAGCCGGTCCGGTCCGCTGAGACGCATAAACGCCTTGAACAGGTTCCGCGAGTTGTATCCCACCATCGCCGGCATGGCGAGGTCGGCTTCAGTCAGGGATACGCTGCCCCAGGTGCCCATACGGTGCTCCCAGTAGAAAATATCGTTCGGGTCGTAGCCCGCCAGCCGTTCGGTGGTGAACGAGGTGCGGTCCATCATGTCACCGAAGAGGTTGCGGGTGACGTTTGATCCGGAGTTGACGTCGTAGGCGTTGGCGAGCTGGCGGACGCTGACGCCGCTGACCTGGTTCATGGTGCCTTGGTAGAAGCCGCGCATGACCTCGCCGCCGAACCCGCGGACGAACAGGCCGTCGGGAACCTCAACCGCGGACTTCGTCAGTTCGGCGAGCCATGCGGATCCCGCACCGCGGTAGTAGGCGGTGGCGAGCCTGTAGGCGTGCGAAAACACGTCGTCGGCGTTGTTCAGCGTCAACCGGTTGGGGATGCCCCACACATGGGCGTGCACCCCGTACTGCTGGGCGAGCTCGCCCGCAATCCTGGCATCCTTTGAGTTGACGACGTTGCCTTTTTCACTGCGGACGTAGGTGAAGACGTAAGGGTTCAGGTCCTTCACGGCGGCGAAGACGCCACGGCTGTCGGTGCCCGCTGTGAGCCCGAGAACGGGCCGGGAGGCGCGGTGCTTCAGATACGCGGCCATTCCCTCCAGGTGTCCTACAAGGACGGCGGCTGCGTCCTCGTTGCCGATCTGTTCGCCGGCCTCTTCCCGCGGCCAGAACCGTTCGGGGCGCTGTTCCGTGAGGTGGAGTTTGGTGTTCGGGGTGAGCTGCAGGACGTTTTCGTAGGGGGAAGCAACGCCGGGCAGGTACTTGACGTCCCGCTGGACGTAGTTTTTGGACATGATGAACGGGACAAAAAAGTCGGCGAAATTGGCACCGATGGCTTCGCGGACCAGTTCAGCATGCGACGCCGCCACAGCCGGGCCGGCTGCTGAGTAGAACACCGACCGGGATCCCATGGCATCCTGGTAGATTTCGGTGCCCGCGGGCGAGTGGACGACGAGGGCGAAACGTCCGGCAAGCCGGTCCAGCGTCGCGTAGAAGGCGTCCTCGTGCTGGATATCGTCGAGCAACTGTTCCAGGACTGCTGATTCCGCGAACACTGCACGCTCGGGGTCGAAAGCGGACCCAAGGATGGCGACGTGGATTCCGTGGGCGGAGCCTGCCGTGACGGAAGTATCAGGGTGGGTCAGGAGTTGCAGTCCGCCCAGGACAGCATGCTGCCAGCCCGGCCGGGCCGGGACCTGGCGGCCGGATTCTGTGATCACAAAGCCGTTGCGGAAGTACACGCCGCCCTGGTTGCCAATGGCCCGTTCGTCAGATGTTGAAGACATCATCGATTTCCCAGGTCCTTTCCTTGAAGTGCTTCGGCCGGAATGATGGTGAGGTTCGTGCCAAAGAATTGCTGGTGTGCGTCGTCGATGTGCTTGAGGAAGCGGCCCCGGGACGGTGGGGCGTGCCCTTCCTCCTGGCGTTCAGCGTGGAAACTGATCCTGCCGTCGGCCGTGGATCCGCCGGTGTCCGGATCCACGCCCAAGGAAAGGGCAAAGGGTGCGTAGTGCGCCTCGAAGTGGAACCGGTCCCGGGTGTTCTGGACAAAGCGGACGTAGTTGGTATCCGCTGAGGCCTTATAAAGCTTACGCATGTTCACGCGTTCACCGAATTCCGCTTCGATGTCGTTGAGCGAGCCACGGTCCTTGAACGCAGCAGCCGTCAGGGCCCTTTTGTGGCTTGGGAGATACCCGGCGATGGACGTCTGCGGCGAAAACACCACAGCGGCCGAGCCGGCAATCTGCCGGGAGAGTGCCAGGGCGCCGAACCCGCCGGCACTGCTGCCGACGCACATCACCCGGGTGTATCCGCCGTTCCGGGCAATGGCCCGGACACTCTCGGCGTATTCGGAGATCAGGTCCTGCTGGGCGCTGCCGATGTACCAGCCGATCTCCAGCGAACCGCTCTGTTCCAGCGTGCTGTCGGAAAGGTACAGGCGGGCGCACTGCACCTGGTTCAGGGTCCGGCGCCACTCAAACCTGGGCACTTTGAACCGTCCCCGGTTCAGCGCCCCATGCAGGGAAACGATGAGGGTGCCGCTGTCGAACGGTTCGTAGAGCATCCGGCCGTGCAATCTTCCCGGTTCGCTGGGCTCAACAACAAGGTGCACAGGGTGGTCGGGGAGCTGCTCCGGGGCAGACTCGGGATGCCAGGAAAGGATCGGAGCGTTGTGCGCCTCATCCCAGGCGCCGGGGTCGTGGTCAGTCATTGGTGATTCCCCTGGTTGGTTGGTCATGCTGTCACAGCCGTTTGGTGGTCCGGGCGGAAAGCTTCGTCTTCGAACTCCGGCTCAGCGTACGGAACGAGTTCAAGGTCTGAGGCCCGCGCAAGGTTCTTCCCGATCGCTTCGTAGACTTCCTGCTCGGCTGCCGTCCACCGGACGGGCGCGCCGAAGATCTTCTCCACGTTGCGGGACACCACTCCGACTGAGTACCGCTGTTCCCGCTTTGCGCGGTTGTAGGGCGAGGCAGATGCGTGGACGACGACGGACTCCGCGGACTGCCCGCTGCGCAGCTCACGCGTGTATTCGAATGCCGTCGGGTCAAAAATGTGGACCACAGCGGAGGATACGGCGTCCGTGATTTCGACGCGGTGCAGGGTGCCCGCGTCGAATTCCTCCATGGTGGTTTTCGGGAAGGAAGCGTCGATGGAGAGGGTGTTGATGATGCTTGGCACGTGCATCACGCCCACCCGCTGGTTCTCCGCCCGGGCGTCCCGTACGGCGTTCCAAAGCCGGGCAGCCATGGGCTCCGGCGCGGCGAAATCGCCCACCACCAGGACCCCGAGGTCAAGGGTTCCGCCGCGGACGGGCAGAAACTTCGCCGGAGCGGGGAAACACCTGACGCCCGGTTCGAAGGTCATAAAGCCGCTGTGTTCGCCCTGTTCCACCTTCTCGTGCCAGTGCTCGTAGGCGGACCTGTAGGCTACCCGGTCCGGAGACCGGTAACCCAGCCTGAAATCGTCCATGGAGAGGTTGCTCGCGCCGACCAGTGAGAGGGTCAGGGGAACGTTGGTGACTTCCAGCGGTTCCTCACGGCTGACCAGCATCCTGTAGCGGAGGATGAATTCGGTGTCGGCTGCCTTCCGAACCGTGTCCCAGAAACCCAGCTTTTCCCGGATCACGTCCACGGGGAACATAGCCGAGACGTGCGCCGGTGTTACGTAGGCGCCCCGCCAGCCGCGGTAGTGGAACATCAGGTCCTGGTCCGCCCGTGCCCAGGGGGCGGAAACAAGGCGGTTGTCGGTCCGTTCGACGGCGGCAGCCACCAGCATCTCGATTTTCTGCGGGTGCTGCCAGTCGTCGCCGTCGAAGATGGTGAGGAACTGGCCGGTCGCGAGGGAATAGCCGATGTTGCGTGAGGTGTAGGCGCCGGAGTTGGGCGTATTGCGGATCACCTGGATCCGGCTGTCGGCTGTTTCCCATTTGTCCAGCCTCTGGGTGTACGGGTCGCCGGAACCGTCGTCCACGATGATGATTTCGAGGTTGCGGTAGCTCTGGTCAAGCGCCGACTGGATCGCGAGATCGGTGTACTCGTCCGGGCGGTAAACAGGCATAACCACGGTGACGAGGGGCCCGGTCTCCACTGCGTCCACGGCAGTGGCCGCGAGCCTGGCGAAAGCCGGTCCGGAGCCCGTGCGCAGCGCTATGGTGGCGAGTCCTGCGGATTCGTAGACCGCGTTGATCTCAGCCAGCCATTCCTCGCCGGTGTGGCTTTGGTGGCGGAACGGGTTCTTGGCGTTGGCACGGAACAGGTGCAGGTCGGTCGGGTTCAGCTTCTCCGCGTCGTACAGGCCCTGGAACTTGAGGGTCTGGTCGCCCCTGCCGGTCTGCGACAGTGCGTCCAGGTAGAACTCGCCGCGTTTTTTGCCCTTGAAGGGGGCTGCCCCAAGCTTTTGGTAGACAAACCGGTAAATGGTGACGGCGTTGAGCATGTCATCGGCCCGGAGATTCTGGCGGTAGCAAAGGTCGGCGATCAGGAGCAGCCGGATCTTGACGGTTGAGTCCAGGACCTTGGTGGCCTTTTTCTTTGCCGGTCCGCCCTGGCGGTACATTTCCAGCGCGGTTTCCAGGTCCTTCCAGTTCCACTGGCCGTTGGTCACCATCCTGACCAGGATGTCGCGGCCGTCGAGTGACCTGAGCTTGGTGAGCCGTTGCACCAGTTTTGCCGGCGTGAGTCTGGCGTCAGTGGCCCAGACGGAATCGGTGCCGAAAGAGGCTTTCGCCGGCGCCGGAGCCGGGGCCGGGACTGCCTGCAGGGCCAGGGCGCTCCGCCGGGCAGCAGTCCGCGCACCCTTCAGCAGCGCGTCCACCTTCAGCGCCGCTGCGGTGCCGCCGAGGAACAGGAGGATGAGCGCCGCAATGAGCACCACGGGGGCACGGAAATAGGCAGCGGCAATGCTCACCACAAACAGGAGGACGCCCGCAAGAACCGCCATCTTCTTCTGGCCGGAAAGCCTGCCGAAGCGGCGAATGAACTGCCGGACCGGAATCTTTGAGCCCAACGATTGATTGGTCTTTTGAGAAGTGATGTTGCTCATCCCCTGTTATCAGTACTGAAGTAGCTCGAAAAGTTTGCGCTGCGGCCAGCAAAGGCCTGCGGGCCGGCCTGAATCTGGGGCGGCGGAACAAACCCGTCCCACTGTTCGGCAACGCTTTGCAAAAAGGTGCTGTCGTCCGGGTTCCAGGTATGCCCGCCATGGCTGTCAACGGCGGAATGCCGGTGCATCAAATAGTTCTGCCCGTGGGACCGGTAGATGAGCCCGTCGGCTGCAAGGACGGCCTGCAGCAGGCAACGGTCAACGGCGCGGTGGACCGGGCGCCAGCCGCCCAGCCGGCGAAGGTCGTCGAGCCGCATTAGCATGGTGCCGCCGGCAACGTGGTCGGAGTACTGCTCCCCCAGCGGCGGCCGGCGGGTGGTGATGTCGAGTGCCTCCAGGTAGACGAATTCAACCTGTGCCCCCACCAGCTGGGCACCGCTGTACTCGGCGCTGCGCACGAGGTCCCGGATATGGTCCGGTCCGTACCAGTCGTCGTCGTCCATCTTTGTGAGGTAGTCACCCGCGGCAACCTTGGTTCCTGCATTCAGGACGTCGCCGAAGATCGTTTGGGAGGGCACCGACAGGACAGTCAGCTGGCCCTGGTAGCCGGCAATTGCCTGTTGGGCGGCGGGGTCGTACTGGTCGAAACCATGCAGGACCAGGACCACCTCGAGCTGTTGCCAGGACTGCCGGGCTATTTGCGCCAGGGCGGATCCCACCTTGTCGGGCCTTCTGGTGGCAAGGAGGACACTGACCGTCGGCTCGGCCGCCAGCGGAAGACCCAACCCTTGCAGGACGCGGTTCCAGCGCTGGCGCGGGGCGAATTCCTCGATGGCGGCGCGCCGGAGCTCGATCGATTTTGATTCCCGTTGCACGGGCGGGTCCGCGGGATCGAATGCGGCGATGCGGCGGACCAGCGTGTCACCGAGCATGGCTTCCACCCCGGCGGAGAGGTGCGATGCCAGCAAGGGAACACCGGCAACGCTCAGTTCCGCCACCCGTCGGGCCAGGGCCCGGTCCATGGCGGCGAATTGTGTTCCGTCGATGCTGACGTAGGCAGCGTTCCGGATTGAGGCCAGCTCGGGACCGGTGAGGGCCACTGCGTCCAGGGCTGCTCCTGCCGCGAGGTCAACGACCGGGCCGTCGGCGTAGGGGTTGAACCCTTGGGGGCTGATGACTGCAGTGTCGACCGGAGGCAGGTCGTGGGGGCGCGGGACCCAGGCCTGCGGGGTTGCCCGCCCTTTAATCCTCGGCAATGGCCTGGGCAGCTGCCCCACGATGACGTCCACGGCGAAGATGTCATCGTCGTCTGGATTAAGCATGTCAGGGGTTACCAGGCTTGCCAGGGTGTCCCCCGCGAGCCAGTTACGGTCGCCCGGTTCCAGCACACCGGCGCGGATTCCGCCCAGCACCGGCACGGGTCCGGCCGGGCCGGCTCCGGCCAGGGCAGCGGTGGCTGCGGCGTGGATGGGAACCCATTTTCCGCCTTCGATGACCGTAGCGAAGCCCAGGCCAGGCACAATCCGGCCGGCGGCCTGCGCCTTGGTTGCCAAATGCCTGCTGGTCCAGGCGGCGGCGTCCTGGTGGGGGGCGTGGCCTTCGATCACCAGGACAAACCGTTGGGCTTTGCCCTCGCTGCGGAGCAGTGGGAGCAGGCTGCGCGCTTCAGCCAGGGAGCGGGCCCGGACCAGGTAGGTGCCCCACCAGCGCCTGTCCAGGGGTACGTCATGGTGCCAGTTCCCGGCGTCGCCACTATCGCGCCGCTGCCAGGGCGTGGCGGCGTAGTCCAGCCCGAGTGCTGTCATGACGGGCGCGATGGGGGCAGTCCCGAAGCCGACGGCGACGCTGTCCAGCTTCATGAGTTGCGCGCCCGCCCGAGCATGGCTTTGGCCCGGGAGGTGATGTAGCCGGGACCCCGCCGGGCAACCGCTGCAAGCCGCGCAGCGCCCCGCTGCCGGGAGGTTCCGGCTTCCAGCCGACGGCTGTCAGCTTCCGCCCTGGCTACTTTGGCTTCAAGCTGCCTGATGCGCTCTTCGTAGTCCGCCCGGACAGCGGCGTCAGCGGCGTCCCGGACCAGGACGGTCAGGTCATGGCGGCCTGCAGCCCCTTTTCGCAGATGCAGGCGCGGCGCCGGTTGCCGGACGTCATGGACGCCAACGGAGCTTCCAGAAACCCACCGTTCTCCCCCGGCGGCGCGGACCGACTTTTCCGGATCTCCACCGGTGCTGGTCTTGTTGAGCACTGCGCTGTCCCAGAATTCGACGGAATCAGTCCGGCCGTCCACCAAGGCGCGGATCAGTTGGGCTCCTGTGGCCTGGGCTGCATCCACGAGTGCTTCGATGGAGAAGGTTCCCAACCTGGTGCCCGCGGGAAGAACCAGGGTGTAGGTCGGGTCATGCAGGCCCGTGAGGGGGCCGGGCTGCCAGCTGAACCTGGCGTCAGAACCGAGCCACGCCCGGGTACCGGCCATACCGGTCCCGGGCACCCCGACGATCGCCGCCGTAAAATCCTGGCAGGCAGATGCCAGGAGGGACGCGGCGGTTGCTGCCACGTCGAGTTCGGCTGCGGAGCCTGCAGGGATGACGACGCTGACCAGCCCGGACGCCGTACGGGGCCCGTGGACAGCCTTGAGTTGGATGCCGATGGCTGCCAAATCGGCGGTAACCGTGTCGGCTTTATTGTCCCTAACCAACGGAGTCCGCGCCCGCCAGGACGGGCTGCACCGGGACTGCAGCCTGCCTGTCGTTCCAGATTCCCTTGGTGTCGATGACCAGCTTGCCCTCGAGGTCCTGCGGTGTGACGGCGAGGAACTGGTCGTGGTCAACCAGCAGCAGGACAACGTCGGCCGTGGCCAATGCGTCAGGGAGGGAATGCATTGCGGTGATTCCGGTGTTTTCCAGGGCGGCAGGAAGATCTTCGACATGGGGATCCACCGGGAGGATGGTGGCCAGCGGCAGCCTGCGTGCGAGTTCCTGGACGATCGTCATGGACGGGGATTCCCGGACGTCGTCGATGTTGGCCTTGAAGGCCAGGCCGAGTACGGCCACCGTGGCGCTTTCCCGGTCGGTGAGGAGTCCGGTCACGCGGTCCACCACGTGGTGCGGCTTGGCGTCGTTGACCTCGCGGGCGGTGCGGATCAGGCCGGACTCCTGTGGTGCGGCGTCAACAATGAACCACGGATCCACGGCAATGCAGTGCCCACCCACGCCGGGGCCGGGGCGCAGCACATTGACCCGGGGGTGGTGGTTGGCGAGTTCGATGAGCCGCCATACATCGATGCCAAGTTTGTCGCAGATCACCGACAACTCGTTGGCAAACGCAATGTTCACGTCGCGGAAGGTGTTTTCCACCAGTTTGGTCATCTCGGCCGTGGTGGCGTCGGTGAGAAGGATCTCGCCCTGGCAGATGACTTCGTACAGCTTCTTGGCCAGTTGCGCGCCCTCATCTGTGAGGCCGCCGATGACACGGTCGTTCGTTGCCATCTCGATCATGATCCTGCCGGGAAGGACGCGTTCCGGTGAGTGCACCACGTGGACCTGGGCAGCGCCTTCTCCGGCGCCGGACCACAGGTCCGGCCGGACCCGGGCCAGGTGTGCGGCCAGCCGTTCGGTGGTGCCTGGCGGTGACGTCGATTCCAGGATGACCAGTTCGCCGCCGCGGAGTTTCGGGGCCAGTGCCTCCACGGCGCTAGTGAGGTAGGACATGTCAGCCCCTTTGCCTTCGGCCAGGGGCGTGGGAACGGCAATGATGTAGGCGTTGGCGTGCGGAACCTCGGTCATGGCCACCAGGTTGCCCAGACTGACTGCGCCGGAGACAACAACGCCCATATCAGGCTCAACGAACGGGACTTCGCCGCGGTTTACAGCGTCAACGGTGGCCTGCTTAACGTCCACCCCGGCCACCAGTTTGCCTTTGGCGGCAAAGATGGCTGCGGTGGGCAGCCCGATGTAGCCAAGTCCGATCACTGCCAGGTCATAAACTGTCGTCTGCATGGTTCCCCTAAACTACGATGTGGTCTTCGGGCGGGCCGAAGAACTGAATCTTTGATGACGCCATCAGCTGGTCGTTGGTGATGGACCAGGTATGCGAGGCAGCGTCACGCCCGCGCATCTGGCAATAGTTGAACCGGTCCGCGGAGTAGATCCCGGCGCCGGCTTCCACCGCGTCGCGGAGGAACTGCGTATCCTCGCCGGTCTGCACCGGTTGGAACGGAAAACGGCGGAACGTGTCCAGGGCCGCGAAGATCGTGGGCCCGGAGACGGCGGTAACAAACCGGTGCTCCAGCTGCGGGTTGCGCAGGATGGTCGCATCGGGCCCGGCCAGGTGCATGTAATGTGCCCGCTTGCCCACAATTGCTGCTTCGGAATACATCATGGCGTGGGCGAGGTCCCCGAGGTACAGCGGCGCGTACAGGTCATCGTCGTCCCACTTGGTGGCCAGCTCGCCGTCCGCACCCTCGACCAGCGCATTCAGGCAGGCCCCCAGCGGGGTGCTTTCCGGCTTATGCAGGAGGACGGCATCCGCCAGGCCCGCCTCATTGCACCGTTCCCGGAAAAGCCGCTCATCGACGTCGAACCCGTGGGCCAGGTACACCAGCTGGACGTCCACTCCCTGCTGCGCCGCCACGCCGTTGATCACGTGCTCCAGCTGGTGGGGGCGGAAGCTGGATACCAGCGCCGAAATCCGGGGGCGGGGCGCAGGGACCGCCAGGTCCGCCCTGACGGCGGCAGCAATGGTGGCGGCGCGGTGGCTGAAGGTATGGCCGGACCAGATCCGGCGCTGCGCTTTATGCACCTGCCGCTGGGAATAGTCCGGGTTGGTGGCGATGGCCTTCAACAGTTGCACGGCCTCGTCGCGGGACGAAGCGACGGGGATTTCCCCGTCCGGGAAGAAAGCTCCGATCGCTTCGCTGGGGCTGGACACAACGCAGGTGCCCGCCGCCGTGATCTCGAAGATCCGCCTGGCGCACATGGACGGCGAGTCGGTGACGGAATTGACGTTCAGGAAAACCTTGTACGCCTTGTAGGCCGTGAGCATCTGCGGATAGCTGAGTGATCCCACCACGTGCTTCTTCAGGTCGCCGGGAAACTGGTACTGGGTTTCCTTGCCAAGCTGGCGGGAGAAGATTTCGAAGCCGGCCTTCGTCCCGGCGGCCACGTCTGCTGCGGCGCCGAGGAGGTAGTCCATCTGGCGGCGGCGGTCCTCGTACTTGTGTGCGAAGTACATTCCGGCGAAGGCGACGTTCCGGGCATGCCACCCGTGATGCGGACGAACCGGGTTGTGGATCCTCGGCTGGGCAGCGAATGGCAGCACGGACACGCGCTGGTGCCCCAGGTCCCTGTGGTAGTCGGGCAGCTTGTTGGCGTCAGTGGTGAAGACATGGTCAAAAAGCCGGGCAGCGGGGAGGAAGTCGTCATAGTGCGGCGGATCCTCCTTGTTCCAGAACACGGACGGTATGCCGGCGCTCCGGCATGCCGCAACAAATCCCACCAGGGCAGTCGAGGGGCCGTCAGTGCCGGTGATCTTGCCCCGCCACGAGCCGCCGTTTCCGGCCCACGCGGATTCGACGACAACAAAATCAAGCCGGTTATCACGGAGCTGGGACTCCCAGTCCTGCGGGCTGATGGCCAGCACCGACCATTCGGAGGCGAAGGCCGCAGCCGAAAAGTCATCCATGATGATGCCTACTTGCAGGTCTGGTCGCCGCGGTGCCTTAACGGCGGGCGGCGCCTCCCGGAAAACGAGCCGGCGTTTGCTGCCGAAACCGCGCCAGGCCCCTTCGGCTCCCCGGACGCCGGCAAGGCTTGCCTCATCCCGCTCCGGTGAGCTCCGGTGGAGGTAGCTCCTGGCCTGCTGCAGGCCGCCCCGGCGGGCGTGCCACAGTGCGCGGCGCCAGTAAGCCGCCTGGTCACGTAGTCCCATGGTTACCTGGACCGCTTCCAGCCGTTGGGAAGGAGCGTGGTCCGCATGGCAGGCAGGCTGGCCATGAGTTCGGCCCGGATCTTGCGGCCGTAGTCGGCGTTGCCTTCGTTGATGCGCCAGATGAAGCTTTTGTACTGTTTGGCAACTTCCTTGGGGGTGCCATCCATGATGAAGTCGCCCTTGTCGATCCAGAAAGCCCGGTTGCATGTGGACACGATGGTCTCGATGCTGTGGCTGACGATGAAGACGGTTCCTGCCTGGCTGGTGACCTGCTTCATCCGGGCCTTGGAACGCTCCTTGAACTGGGCGTCCCCGGTGTTGAGGGCTTCATCCACCAGCAGGATCTCAGGATCCACGGCCGCGGCGATGGCAAAGCGGAGCCTCGCTCCCATGCCGGAGGAGTAGGAATTCATGGGGTGGTAGATCTCATCTTCCAGCCCGGACATTTCAACAATGTCGTTGAACTTCGCGTCAATCTGCGCGTGGCTCATCCCCATGGCCAGGCAGCCCAGCCGGATGTTCTGGGCCCCCGAGATGGAGGAGATGAGGGCGGCGTTGACGCCCAGGAGGATGGGATTGCTGGCTGCATAGACCGTTCCGGCATCAGGGATGATGAGGCCCGCCAGGACCTTCATCAGGGTGCTCTTGCCGGACCCGTTGCGGCCGATCACCCCGATGGAGTCACCCTGGTTGGCCACAAAGGACACGTTCTTGAGCGCGGTGGTGCGGACCGGGCTGCTGGTGGCCTTGCCTTTGCGGAGGGCGCCGAGCATGGAGGTGCGGGACGTGGTCCTGCTCCCCGACTGCTGCTTGGTGCGATACACCACAGAAATGTCATCAACGACGACGGTGGGCTCGGCCAGGTGGATGCCGGGGTTTCTAGACGCGTCCATAGGATTCCTCTCCTCGCCAGAACACCAGGAGTCCGGCGGCTACTGCCACGGCGGCAAACAGCGCCAGCACCGTCCAGTCGCGCAGTGAAGGGCTGGTGGCGTACAGGACGGAGTTGCGGATGCTTTTGATGACCAGGTAAATCGGGTTGAAATCCATGATGGTTTTGATGACCGGGTAGTTATCGAACCGGTGGTCCGAGAAAAAGACCGCCGAGGCGTACATCCAGAGGCGCATCAGGAACGACAGCAGCATGCCGACGTCGGGGATCTTGAGGACCAGGGGTGCCAGCAGCATGCCGATACCGAGGTTGAACATGAACTGCAGGAAGATGGCCGGCAGCACCAGGAACCAGCGCCAGGTGATTTCTTCTGCCGGTGCCGTGAAGATCACGAAGAGCAGCATCACGATGGTGACCGGAACGTTGGACAGCAGTTCGCGTACGTTAATGGCGATGGGCAGCGAAGCCCGCGGGAACTGGAACGCCCGGATCATGGCCGTGTTGCCGGTCAGGGATTTGGCCCCGGCCACGATGGCCCTGGTGCTCATCTGGAAGGTGAAAACCCCGATGATCAGGTAGCCGATGAAGTTTTCGATGCCGCGGCTGGTGTTCAGCAGCAGCCCAAAGATCAGGTAGAACGTCAGGCCGGACAGGACAGGAGTCAGGACCAGCCAGGCGCTGCCGAGGAGGTTCTTTTCGTTGCCGCTCTGAACCCTTGCCCGGGCGTCGAAGAAAATGAAGCTTCGGCGGTCCCACAACTGCACCAGGTAGTCAAGGAAATCGGGGCGTTGCCCGATCCTGGTGAGCCGCTTGAGGTTGATGGGGACAGTGACCGCGGGCATCTCCGTCTTTTCTTCAATGCTCATCCGTTGGTGACTCCCAGTTTTTCCAGCTCTTTTGACAGGGCGGCAGCGTTGGCTGCCCACGTTCGTTCGTTCAGGACCCGTTCGCGCCCGGCCCGACCCAGTTCCGCGGCCAGCCCGGGGTCATTCAGGAGGGTGCGCAGTCCGGCGGCCAGCGCCCCGGGGTTTCCGGGTTCCGTCAGAAGGCCTGTGACGCCGGGTTCCACGATCTCCCGCAGGGCGGGCAGGTCTGTGGCAACCACAGGCCTGGCACAGGCCATGGCCTCGACGGGCTTCAAGGGCGTAACGGAGCGGGTAACCTCAAGGTCCTTCCTGGGCACGGCGAAAATGTCGAGTGCCTGGTGATAGCGGACCGCAAGCTTCTGCGGGACCCGGCCGGTAAAGATGATGCGGTCCGCGAAGTCGCTTTGTTCCGCCTGCGCGCGGAGGGACGGAGTGGATACGCCGTCGCCAACGATGAGCAGATTAAGGTCAGGATGGTCCCCGGCCAGCAGCACAAAGGCCTGCATCAGCTCGTGGATCCCTTCATAGGGTACCAAGCTGGAGACTGTGCCCACGTATTGGCCGGCCACGGGGAGACCCAGCTCACGCCGGGCATCGGCCTGGCTGCGGGGTTCGTCAAGGAAATCCCCGCCGACTGCGTTCGGCATCAGCAGCACCTTCGCCGCCGGCACGCCTGCCGCCACGATGTTCGATTTCATGGCCTCGCCGAGGGTCAGCACCAGGCTGGCGGACAGCATGGCCTCCCGCTCGCGTTGGCTGAAAAGGCGGTACTTCTCGCTCTCCCGGGCTTCCGGCCCGCGGACAGAGGCCCAGGTATCAGCCAGCTGGCCCCGCACTTCGTAGACCCACGGAATACCCAGGGCATCAGCAACCGCACGGACCACCATGCCGTTAACGTAGTGCGTCGTGGTGTGCAGGACGCCGGGCCGGAACTCCAGTGCCACTTTCAGGAGTTCCTCGGCCTGCTGCTGCAGCCTGGCGTCCACCGTGGCGGCCATCCTGCCCGGCAGCAGCCGCCGGTATGTGATGCCCTCAACAACGTCTTGGCCCTTGGCCAGGACCTTGCCCACCTGGACGGGGTACCCCATCCGCGTGACGGCCAGCACTTCCTTGCCGCCGGCCTGCTGGGCCAGCAGGGTGGAATGCGACCTCTGCGCGTACCCGCTGGCCGTGTGGGGCAGCGAGTTTGTGAGCAGATGCAGCACCCTGCCCTCGACCGGCTGGAACGGCACGGAGGCCAGGACCGGGGCGGCGCCGCGCAGGACTGCCGCTTCGGCCTTCAACCGGCGCTGCTGCAGGGGTTCCGGTCCTGACGCTCCATCCCATACCGCCAGGGCGTCTGAAACAGCACCGTCGTGCCACAACCTGCGGGCCGCCGTCGCCCGGCCATTGCGTGCTGCGCACGCGCGGTCCATCAGGAGGTCCGCAAGGTCGGGCCGGTTGGCGGCGAGGGCAATTTCCGCCAATCTGCGGGCCTTCGGCCCCGGGACTGCCGCGGCGGCTGCCAAGCGGATGCGCCGGTCCATCTCCGCGTCGTTGCCGCTGACCAGCGCGAGGAAGGACACCAGGCCTGCTGTGGAGCCGACGGGCCACTTGCGGACCACTGCGCCGGCCAGGGGGCGTACGGCAGCAGGCAGGCGCCGGGACAGTTGCAGGAAGAGGACCATCGGGTCCTCGAGCAGGTGCTGCTGGATGGTTGCGGCAGTCAGCCGGGCATTACGTAATAGCTGGATCATGGATCAGGCGGACTTCTCCGAGACGAGGTCCCTGATGATTTCCATGTATTGGACCGAGAGAAGGTCGTAGTCCGCGTGCGTCTTCACCCATTGGCGGCTGTCGGAGTTGCGGATCAGCCGGCCGCGGTCCGCCGCCAGGCCGGACCACAGGGCAGCGAGGGCCTTGGGATCGCTGGCCACAATGTCACCTGCGTCGGCGTCTGAAATGATACGGGCCGCCTCCCCGCGGACCACAGCCGTCACGTGGCGGCCGATGGCCAGGACCTCATAGGTTTTGGAGGGGACGGTGGTCTCGAAGGACTTCCAGTCGTCCCGGAGCGATACCAGGCACGTGTCAGCCGAAGCATACCGGGCAAACATGTCATCGCCGGTGAGCGGGGCGTGGAAGGTTACCGGGGCACTAAGCTCCCGGGCGAGCTTTTCCAGGGCAGGCCGCTGGGTGCCGTGCCCCACGAGGTGCAGGTGCATGGACTCCCCCACCAGCGCCGCAGCACGGATGGCGACGTCCAGGCGCTGGCTTTCGCCGTGGTTGCCCAGATACAGCGCCTCGAAGACGGGGCGGTCCAGGGGCGGCGGGTCCAGGACAGGAATGGCTTCAAGGTGGATGCCGTTGGTCACGGTCGCGACGTTCCGTACACCGCGTGCGCGCAGCGTCGCCCCGAACCCCTCGGTGACGGTAACCACCAGGTCCGCGCGGTGCTGGACAAAGTCCACAACGTGCTCAATGACGCTCTTGACGTTGCCCTGGACCACCCTGGCGTCGCGGGCCAGGTCCGGCCAGGCATCGCGCATTTCCACCACCAGCGGGACGCGGCGCAGTTTCGCCAGCGCGTAACCCGCTGCCAGCGACGGCAGGCCGGGTGCGGTGACAATAACGACGTCGGGCTTGCGCACCATCATTCCGGCGGGCACCGAAAGTGCAGCGGAGTAGCACTGGTCCAGGAGCCTTGCGATGCGCGAGGTCCCGTGGCGGAGATAAGGCACGTGCATGATTTTTTCGGTGAACTGGCCGTTACGCAGGTGAAACGGCCGGCCTGACATCCACCGAGGCAGTTGGCGCCGGCCGAACGGGTAATGCGCCACGGGTGTAATGACGTCAACACCCCAGCCCGCGTGCGAGAACTCCTTGATCATGGCGGTCCACCGCCGCTGCGGCGGGCTCTGCTCAGGCCAGTATGAGTGCGTGATCAGGGTGACCTGCAGCTTGCCTGGTTCCGGCGGGCCGCTCCTGCCGGAGGCCGAAGGTTTTCCTCGCATCCCTTAGGACTTGCCCGGCTTTGGTGTTCCCATCACCCGTTTTGAACCCAGGAACCGGAAGTAGGCATAGCCAAGTCCCAGCAGGAAGACAACCACCGCAGCCTGGACGCCGACCGGGCTGCCCGTCGCTGCTGCAACGACGGCCTGGACTTTGGCTTCGATGACGGCGGTGGGCTGCTCAGCGCTGGCCACGGCCGCCGCTTTTACGGGCACGGCCGGCTCGGGCACCGCAGGCGGGGTGGGTTCCGGCGCGGGTTCCTCAACAACCGGGACCACCGCGGCGGGGGCGGGCTCCTCAATGGGAACCTCGGGTTCGAAAACCACTTCCGGGGCCGGGGCCGGCACCACGGGTTCGATCGGGACCGGAACGGGTGCCGGTGCCGGGGCCGGCTCAACAGGAACGGGCACCTCCGGAACGGGGATTACAGTTCCCGGATCGGTCGTGCCTGGATCCGTTGTACCCGGATCGGTCGTTCCTGGATCCGTTGTACCCGGATCGGTCGTACCGGGATCAGATCCCCCTGGAACTTCGGGTTCTCCGGTAGGGTCACTGGGGCCTGGGGCCGTGGGGGCTCCAGTCGCCGGAGGCAGTGTCGGAAGCACGATGTCCGTGGCGAAAGCTCCGCTGACCGGACCAGCCAGGAGGATTGCAGAGACAGACAGCCCCGCAATTGCCCGCCCGGCATTTCTTTTCACGCCACAAAGACCCATCGGATTTCCTTCCCCCCAAGTTCATCGATCCGCTGCCGGATGCAGCTGCGAAGACCTTGCATATTCGTGGCGCCAACGGCACCCAACCTCGTCAGTCTACTGGAAGGTGACTCCCAGCAGCATATGTTATGTCTTTGGGCCCGGCCGGAACCCGAAAACCAAACGTAATTCCCCGGCTAGGCTTAATCAATGCCTGCCCCCCGCCGAATCCCGTTTCCCCGCACCGCGACAGCCTTTCTGTGCGCCATGGCGGCGCTCCCCCTGGCAGCCTGTGCCCCGGCCGTCGACGTCGCAGCCGCCGGTGACGCCGCAAATCCGGCCTGCGCACCGATGATGGTCGCGCTTCCGGATGCGATCGGCGATTCCCGGCTGCGCCAGACGAACAGCCAGGCCACCGCGGCCTGGGGCGATCCGTCACAGGTGATCCTCCGCTGCGGGGTCAACGTGCCCGGCCCCACCACTGACCGCTGCGTCACTGTGAACGGCATCGACTGGGTGATCCGGGAAGGTGACCCGGTCTGGACCCTCACCACGTATGGCCGCGAACCGGCCACGGAGATCCTGATGGATCCGGACAAAATCAGTTCCGCTACCGTACTGGCGGATCTTTCCACCGCCGCCGGCAAGGTCCCGGCCCAGCGCAATTGCGTGGGCCAGGAGGAACTGCAGAATTTGCCAAAGAGCCAGTAGGCCCCGGGGGCGGTTAGCGGAGGCCCGTTTTCCGGTTCAGGGCCAGGTGGATCAATTCATCGATCAGGTCGGCGTAGTCCAGCCCGGACGCGGCCCACATCTGCGGGTACATGCTTTTTGGCGTAAAACCGGGCATGGTGTTGATTTCGTTGATGATCAGCTCGCCCTGGCCGGTGTAGAAGAAGTCCACCCGGCTCAGGCCCTCGGCGCCCACCGAGTCGAACGCCGCTGCGGCGAGTTCCCGGACCCGGGCAATCGCCTCGGCGGGGATCTCCGCGGGACAGCTCAGCGCGGCCGCGTCATCCTCCACATATTTGGCGTTGAAGTCGTAGAACTCGTGCGTTCCGCCGGCCACGGAAATCTCGCCGGGCATGGACGTCCGCGGCGCGTCAGTTCCCCGTCCTTCCAGCACGGCGCACTCGATCTCCCGGCCAACAATCCCGGCCTCTATGACGAGCTTGAGGTCATGCCGGCGGGCTTCGTCGACGGCGGCATCCAGGTCCGCCAGTGAATCGACTTTGGAGATCCCCATGGAAGACCCGGCGCGTGCCGGTTTGACGAAAACGGGGAAACCAAGGCGGTCCACCTGCTTGCGCACGGCTTCGGGATCGGTCAGCCACTGCCGGTCGGTGACGGCGATGTAGGGGCCCACCTGGAGCCCGGCGGCTTCGAAGACCACCTTCATGTAGTGCTTGTCCATGCCCACGGCGGAGGCCAGGACACCGGCGCCCACGTAGCGGGTGTCCGAGAGTTCCAGCATGCCCTGGATGGTGCCGTCCTCCCCGAAGGGTCCGTGCAGCAGCGGGAAGACCACGTCCACTGTTCCCAGTTCCCGGGGCACCTCGTTGGGTGAGGCAACGATCAGCTGGTGTTCGCCGCCGATTTCAGCGAGGGTCACCGTCTCCAGCGACGCAGCGACTTCAGGCAGGGACTCGTCGGCCAGGGACCACTGCGCGGTATCCGTGGACGCCAGGACCCACTGCCCGGACTTGGCGATCCCGATGGGGATGACCTCGTATTTATCCTTGTTGATGGCGCCCAAAACGCCTGCCGCGGTGACGCAACTCACCGCGTGCTCACTGGACCGGCCGCCGAAGAGGACAGCAACCCGGGGTTTGGCCCGGCCCGCCGTTTCCCCTGCTGTCAGTTTGTCGTGGGACATGTCAGTAATCGCCTTCAGGTTTGAGTTCCCGGGACAGCAGCACCGGTCCCAGTTGGTCTACGGACAGCCTGCCCGCCAGGACAGCCACCACGGCGGCCGTGATGGGCATGTCAACGTTCAGTTTGGCGGCCAATTCGTGCACCGCCTGGCCGGATTTGATGCCTTCTGCGGTCTGGGTCATTTTCCGGCCCACCTCGTCAAGGGTCAGACCCTCGCCCAACAGCCGGCCGGCGGTGTGGTTCCGGGAGAGCGGGGATGAGCAGGTGGCAACGAGGTCACCCAGGCCTGCCAATCCGGCCATGGTCTGCGCATCGCCGCCCAGCGCCAAGGCAAGGCGGGACGTTTCCGCCAGTCCGCGGGTGATGACGGACGCCTTGGTGTTGTCGCCCATCTGCTTTCCTTCGCAGATCCCCACGGCCAGGGCGATCACGTTCTTGACGATCCCGCCGATCTCCACCCCCACCACGTCAGCCGTGGTGTAGGGCCGGAAATACGGCGCCGTACAGGTCCGTGCGATCCAGCCGGCCACAGCGGCGTCGGTGCAGGCCACCACCGACGCTGTTGGCTCCTCCCTGGCAATTTCCATCGCCAGGTTGGGGCCGGATACCACGGCGATGCGTTCGGGTGGCAGGCCGAGTTCAGCGCCGATGACCTCGCTCATCCGGGCGTCGGTGCCGAGTTCGAGGCCTTTCATGAGGGAGACCACCACTGCACCGGGCCCGATCATGCCCGCCCACTCCCGCAGCTGGGGCCGCAGCGACTGCGCCGGGACGGCGAGGACCACAAGGTCCGCGTCCCGGAGGACCTCCCGGACGTCAACGGATGCCGTGATGGTCGCGGGCAATTCGACGTCCTTGAGGTACTGCGGGTTCCGGGACCGGGAGTTGATCTGGTCCACCACTTCGGGGCGCCGTCCCCAGATGCGGATGCTCCGCTCTTCCCCGGACGCCGCAGCGGCATCAGCGAGGATCTTGGCGAAGGTTGTCCCCCAGGAGCCGGCACCCAGGACCGCTACGGAGCGGGCAGAGCCGGCCATCACACGTTCAGGGGTCACGGATTTTCCGTTCCTGCGCCGGACGGATCCTGGCCCCGGTCCTTGAACCTGCCGTGCCGGACCTGCTGCTGCTTGGCCGGATCCCAGCGCTCCGCCGGAGGCTCTTCGTCCCGGAGGGTGGCGAGCAGCTCCGTGATGGCGTCCATGATCGCCTCGGTGGCGCCGGAGAGGGTGGCTTTGTCCAGCGGCCGTCCTTCGAAGGCACTCAGGTCGACGGGGTCGCCCACCAGGACCCGCGAATGTTTCCGGGGAAAGAGGTGGAAGCGTTTGCCGTAGCGGGGGAAAACTTCGTGGGCGCCCCAGTGGGCAATGGGCACCACGGGGATGCCGCCCTCGAGGGCGAGCCGGGCGGCCCCGGTGTGGCCCTTCATCGGCCACAGGTCGGGGTCGCGGGTCAGGGTGCCTTCGGGGTAGATAACAATGGCCCCGCCCTCGGCGACAACTTCCTGGGCGACCTGCAGCGAGCGGTTCGCGCCCGCCGTCGAGCGTTCCACGGGAATCTGTTTGGTGGAATGCAGCAGCCAGCCCAGCGCCGGGACCTTGAAGAGCCCGGCCTTCGCGAGGAAGTGCGGCGCCCGCTTCCGGTTATAGAGCATATGCCCCACCACCAGCGGATCAATTTCCGTGCAGTGGTTGGGCGCGGCGATGAAGCCGCCCGCCGGCAGCTTCTCCGTCCCTTCCCATTTTTTGGCCATCATGACGTTCAGGAGGGGACGGACCACGCCGGCGATGAAAATGAATGTGGCTCTGCTGAGGGCCGGTTCCTTCACGGTGGCCCCGCTACTTGGTGGTGGTGATGTCGAAGTCGGCGCCCAGGCCGGCGAGCTTTTCGGTGAAACGCTCGTAGCCGCGGTTGATGATGTCGATGCCGGTGACACGCGAGGTGCCGGTGGCCGCCAGCGCCGCGATCAGGTGGCTGAAACCGCCACGGAGGTCCGGAACGTCGATATCTGTTCCTGTGAGCTGGGTGGGTCCGGAAATCACGGCGGAGTGCAGGAAGTTCCGCTGGCCGAAGCGGCAGGGCACGCTGCCCAGGCATTCGCGGTGCACCTGGATGCTGGCACCCATGCGGATCAGCGCATCGGTGAAGCCGAAGCGGTTTTCGTAAACGGTCTCATGCACAATCGAGACGCCTTCGGCCTGGGTCAGTGCCACCACCAGCGGCTGCTGCCAGTCGGTCATGAAGCCGGGGTGCACGTCGGTTTCCAGGACCAGCGGGTTCAGTTTTCCGCCCCGGTGGTAGAAACGGATGCCGTCCTCGCCGATGTCCATTCCGCCACCCACCTTGCGGTAGGTGTTCAGGAAGGTCATCATGTCCCGCTGCGATGCGCCTTCCACAAAAATGTCGCCGCGGGTGACCAGCGCCGCGGAAGCCCACGACGCCGATTCGTTGCGGTCCGAGAGTGCGCGGTGGTTGTAGCCGCCAAGGTCACGGACGCCCTCGATGCGGATGGTGCGGTCTGTCTGGACGCTGATGATGGCGCCCATTTTCTGCAGCACCGCTATGAGGTCGATGATTTCCGGCTCGGTGGCCGCACCGGAAAGCTCCGTGATGCCCTCCGCCCGGGTTGCGCTGAGCAGCACCTGCTCCGTGGCGCCGACGGAGGGGTACGGCAGGGAGATCTTGGCGCCGTGCAGGCCCTTGGGGGCGGAGATGTGGATGCCGCCGGGTCGCTTCTCCACGACGGCACCGAACTGGCGCAGGACGTCCAGGTGGTAGTCGATGGGCCGGTCGCCGATCTTGCAGCCGCCCAGGTCGGGAATGAAGGCCTCGCCGATCGCATGGATCAGGGGCCCGCAGAGCAGGATGGGAATCCTGGAGTCGCCGGCGTGGGCGTCAATGGCGGTGCTGGAAGCTGTCTTGGCAGCTTTGGGGTCCAGGGTCAGGTCGCCCGTCACCGGGTCCTTCGCGACCGTGACGCCGTGCAGCTGCAGGAGGGAGGTCACCACCTCCACGTCCTTGATCTCCGGTACGTTCCGCAATACGGAGGGTTCGTTTCCCAGCAGCGCAGCCACCATCGCTTTGGGGACCAGGTTCTTGGCCCCCCGGACGGTGACGCGGCCTGTAAGCGGGACGCCGCCGCGGATTGTCAGAACACTACTCATTTACCGGTTTCCTTACGATCACTCGCCCCCAAGTCCTTGCAAAGGCTCCCACCAAGCATAGGAGGTGGCTTTACCGAACCGAAATAAGCGGGGCCGAAAGCAGGGCGTGGCGGTAAACACCACGGCAACAAAAAAGGGGTGGCACCCGTCCTGGACTGCAGGACGGGAGCCACCCCGCTGTGAGGCGGGAGCTACTGTGACAGCCGCGCCGGAAGGGTTTTCGGCTTGAAGACCGGCCGGGTGGCTTCGTAAGCGGTGATGTCTTCCTCGTGCTGGAGGGTCAGGCCAATGTCGTCCAGGCCCTCCAGTAGGCGCCAGCGGGTGTAGTCGTCGATTTCGAAGGGCGCCACGATGTTGCCGCACACCACGGTCTTCGACTCGAGATCAACCGTGACCTGGGTTCCGGGGGCGTTCTCCAGTTCTTTCCAGATCAGCTCGATGTCATCCTGGGCAACCTCGGCGGCCAGGAGGCCCTGCTTGCCGGAGTTGCCGCGGAAGATGTCCGCGAAACGGGATGACAGGACGGCTTTGAAGCCGTAGTCCTTCAGGGCCCAGACGGCGTGCTCGCGGGAGGACCCGGTGCCGAAATCAGGGCCGGCCACCAGCACCGAGCCGGTGTTGTAGGGCTCCTGGTTCAGGATGAAGGCGGGGTCCTTGCGCCAGGCGGAGAACAGGGCGTCCTCGAACCCGGTACGGGTGATGCGTTTGAGGTACACCGCGGGGATGATCTGGTCCGTGTCAACGTTGCTCTGGCGCAGCGGGACGCCGGTGCCGGTGTGCTTGGTGAACTTTTCCATGGCGTGTCCTAGGCTGCGTCGATCTGGATGGCGGCGGATTCGGGGGCCAGCTCAAGGTCCGAGGGGGAGCTGAGCGTGCCGCGGACTGCGGTGGCTGCAGCGACCACCGGGGAGACGAGGTGGGTGCGCCCACCCTTGCCCTGCCGGCCTTCGAAGTTGCGGTTGGAGGTGGAAGCGCAGCGCTCCCCCACCTCGAGCTGGTCCGGGTTCATGCCCAGGCACATCGAGCAGCCGGCGAACCGCCACTCGGCACCGAAGTCGGTGAAGACCTTATCCAGGCCCTCGGCTTCGGCTTCGAGCCGGACCCGGGCCGAGCCGGGTACCACCAGCATCCGGATGTTCGGATCCTTGACCCGGCCGCGGACGATGTCCGCGGCCGCACGGAGGTCCTCCATGCGGGAGTTGGTGCAGGAGCCCAGGAAGACCGTGTCCACCCGGATGTCCTTCATCGGCGTGCCGGCGGTCAATCCCATGTACTGCAGTGCGCGTTCCGCGGCGGCCTTGGCGTTTTCGTCGCCGAAGTCCTCCGGGCGCGGCACGGACTGGGACAGCGAGACGCCCTGGCCGGGGTTGGTGCCCCACGTAACAAACGGCTCCAGCGTGTCGGCGTCAAGGTCAACGCTGACGTCGAAGGTGGCATCGTCGTCGGTGCGCAGCGTGTTCCAGTATTCGACGGCGGCGTCCCAGTCCGCTCCTTCGGGAGCGTGCGGGCGGCCCTGCATGTAGGCGTAGGTGGTTTCGTCCGGAGCGACCATGCCTGCGCGGGCACCGGCCTCGATGGACATGTTGCAGATGGTCATCCGGGCGTCCATGGACAGCGCGCGGATGGCGGAGCCGCGGTACTCCAGGACGTAGCCCTGGCCGCCGCCGGTCCCGATCTTGGCGATCACGGCCAGGATAATGTCCTTGGCCGTGACGCCGGGACGCAGCGTGCCTTCAACGTTGATGGCCATGGTCTTGAACGGCTTCAGGGACAGCGTCTGGGTGGCCATCACGTGCTCCACCTCGGAGGTGCCGATGCCCATCGCCAGCGCACCGAAGGCGCCATGGGTGGAGGTGTGCGAGTCGCCGCACACTACGGTCATGCCCGGCTGGGTGAGGCCCAGCTGCGGGCCCACCACATGCACAATGCCCTGTTCGGCGTCGCCCAGGCTGTGCAGCCGGACCCCGAACTCCGCGCAGTTGTTGCGCAGTGTCTGGATCTGGGTGCGGCTGGTCAGGTCCGCGATAGGCTTGTCGATGTCCAGTGTGGGGGTGTTATGGTCCTCCGTGGCGATCGTCAGGTCCGGACGGCGCAGCGGCCGGCCCGCCAACCGGAGGCCCTCAAAAGCCTGCGGCGAGGTAACCTCATGCACCAGGTGAAGGTCGATGAAAAGAAGATCAGGCTGGGCGTTGGCTCCTTCGCCGTCCCCTTTACGCACCACATGTGCGTCCCAGACCTTCTCGGCCAATGTCTTTGCCATGGCCATCTCCCTTCACTGCTGTTTGGCTGAATAGCTCAACTGAATCAGTACGGCTCTGCAATCCGCCAGCCGAAAGATTTGCATCTCAGATAATGAGACGGCAATATCATTACATGGACAATTCTAGTGGAGTCGGCGTCATTGATAAAGCGGCCCATGTACTTGACGCGCTCGAGGCCGGCCCGACCACCTTGGCGCAGCTTGTGGCTGCCACGGGACTGGCCCGTCCCACGGTTCACCGCCTGGCCCTGGCCCTGGTGCACCACCGGCTGGTCAGCCGCGACATCCAGGGCCGGTTCGTGCTGGGCAGCCGCCTCGTGGAGCTCGCCTCCGCCGCCGGCGAAGACCGCCTGATCGCCTCTGCCGGCCCCGTCCTGATGCAGTTGCGCGATGCCACCGGCGAAAGTGCGCAGATTTTCCGGCGCCAGGGTGACTGGCGCGTCTGCGTGGCGTCCGCTGAACGGCCCATCGGCCTGCGCGACACCATTCCCGTGGGCACCCAGCTGTCCATGAAGGCCGGCTCAGCCGCGCAGGTCCTGCTCGCCTGGGAGGACCATGACCGCCTCCTTGAAGGCCTTCAGTCGGCCCGTTTCACGCCCACGGTCCTGGCGGGCGTCCGCCGGCGGGGCTGGGGGCAGAGCCTCGGCGAGCGCGAGCCCGGGGTCGCTTCCGTCTCGGCACCGGTGCGCGGCCCGTCCGGCCGGGTCATCGCGGCCGTCTCCATTTCGGGCCCGATCGAACGGCTCACGCGTCAGCCCGGCAGGTTGCACGCCGAAGTGGTTTGCAACGCAGCCCGGGTGCTGACCGAGGCACTGCGCAAAAACAACGACTGAGCCCTCCCCCGCGGGCGCGCCGGGCCGCTAGGCTTTCGGGCATGGGCAGCTACGCAGTTTTTCTCCGCGGCATCAATGTAGGCGGGATCAACATCAAGATGGCGGACCTCCGCAAAGCCCTGGTGGAGCGCGGCTATCCAGACGTGCGGACGCTCCTGGCCAGCGGCAACGTGGTGCTTTCCAGCACCTCGGCCGCAGCGGACGTCAAAAAGGACATCGAGGAATGCCTGCGGAAGGCCTTCGGCTATGACGCCTGGGTGGTGGTCCTGGCGGCCGGCAGGGTTGCCCAGCTGGTGGCCGCGTGCCCTTACCCCGAGCACGACAAGTCCACCCACACGTACGTGACCGTGTCGTCGGAGCCGGCGGCACTGGACGACCTGATGGCGGCAGCTGCAGACCTGCCTGAATCCAGCCGGCAACGCCTTGCCCCGGAGGCCGTTGCGTGGCTGGCTCCTGCGGGCGGGACCCTGGACAGCCCGTTCAGCAAACTCACCGCCAAACCAAAATTCAAATCGGCCACCACCACCCGGAACCTGCGCACCCTCATCAAGGTGCGTGACGCCGTCGCGGTGTTACAGGCCGCAGCGCAGTAGCCTGCGCCCGGGCCGTAAACGCGCGGCCGGCTCTGGCTCCCCTACCTGGCTGAGGCCTTCTTGAGGGCCGCAGCGAAGGCTGCGGACCGATCCACCGCCCGCTCCACCGGGCCCACCACCTGCTCCTGGGCCACGGCAGCCACCGCCATATGGAGGCGGCGCCGGGCCGTGGCCGCCCGCGCGGCTGCTGCGCCGGCCGCGAGGAACCTCCCGGCGAGGGCCAGGAAAATCCCCAGGACCACACCCAACCCGATCAACACCGTGGGGACGGGCCAGCCTTCCACCCGCGGAACCTCCGGCACGGGCAGTTGCAGGTAGCCCAGGCCGGCCAGGACCGCCAACCAGCCAAGTCCCGCCGCGGCCGTGAGCAGTGCCAGCCATTGCACCGCATTGAACACTCCCCACCACCAGGACCTCTTGTTGGCAGCGAGGTCTGTTCCCGCAATGGCTTGGTCCAGCGCGTCAGGCAACCGGTCGCGTGCCTCCCGGGCCGCAGCCCGAATGGCCGCGCGCCACGGACCCGGAGCCCCCGCGCCGGCGGCATCAGCAAATGCGCGGACCGCAGCGTCAGTGCGTGCCTGTTCCGGAGCTCCGGCCGGGGGCAGCGACGTCCGGTTCACTTCGGCAGGGGCGCTGCTGCGCAGGTTGAGCCGGCGCAACGGGTCAGGCCGGAACCTCGCCAGCCAACGGGTGACGGGCCAGCCGGTCCTGCGGGTTGCCTCCAACCGGTAGGAGCGGGCCACGGCGCGCACCACCACCGGGACGTTCGCCGCGGCGGCCAGTTCCGCCGCCAGCTGCTTCCTGGACGCCGGCTGCACTCCAGCGGCCCTGCCGGATCCGGACACAGCAGCCAGCTCCTCTGCCGCCCTGGCCACATCCGCAGCCAGCCGCTGTCCTTGTGCCCTGCGTTGCACGGCAGCGGTGCGGATGGCCGTCCGCACCGCGTCAACGCCTTGTCCGGTCACCGCGGATGCAGCCAGCACCCGCACCGCGCCCAGTCCTTCACCGGAGAGGATGCCACGGAGTGATTCGAGGACCGGTGCCACATCGGGCGACGGCAATCGGTCCACCTGGTTCAGCACCACCAGGGTCACGGCGCCGTGGGCTGCCAGCGGTGCGAGGAAGCCCTGGTGCACTGCTGCATCGGCGTATTTCTGCGGGTCCAGGACCCAGACCAGCACATCCACCAAGCCCACCATCCGTTGAACAACGGCGCGGTTGGCTTCCCTGGTCGAGTCGAAGTCGGGCAGGTCCAGCAGGATCAGCCCGGTGGACTCGTCCGCGAAGCCTTCCACGGGATCTGCCCGGTGCCGCTGGCCCACATCGAGCCAGTCGAGGATCGGTCCGCTGCCGTCCGCACCCCAGACGCCTGCCAGTGGTTCCGATGTGGTGGGACGGCGGGCGGCCGTCATCGCGATGGCTGCGCCACTGACGGCATTGAACAGCGAGGATTTCCCGCTGCCCGTGGCGCCGAAAAAACCAACCACCGTATGGTCGGCGGACAGCGAGCGGCGTGAGCTGGCACGCGCCAGGACCTCCAGCACTGCCTGCAGCGGCGGCTCGGGAAGGACGCCGGCCGCCGCGTCAACGGCGTCGTGCAGCGCCTGCAGCCTGCGGTCCAGGCTTGAGAACTCCCTGGCCCCGCTATGGCGGCTCACGCCTGCTCCGCGAGCCGGAGCAGGTCCCGGGACTGCGCAGCAAGGGCCTGCGTGGCGGCGTCCCCGGTTTGGGGCAGCAGGCTGAGGAATGTCTGCTGCTCGTCCGCCAGGAGCCGCACGCAGCGGGCGGCGAGGTCCTCCCGTGCCTTCTCCGCCATCCGGCGCACGGCATCCTCACCAAACACGGCTTCAAGCAGCCGCTGGCCCACCACGGCCGTCCCGCCGGCTACCCCCACCTCAAGTCCGGTGAGCCCGGCGGTCATGGAAAAAACCACAATCATCAACGCGGCGCCGAGCCCATTGATGCCGAAGGAAAGCCACCGCGCCTGTGTCCGCTTCCCCTGGCCCTCAGTCCGGATGAGCTCCATCAGGGCTTCCTGCCAGGCCCGGATTTCGGCCGAAGCGCGGGCACCGAAGCCGGGCGAGGTGGTGGACAGGTCCGCGGCCCCGAGGAGGTGGCGGCCGGCAGGGTCGGAGCGCCACCACTGGTCTGCCTCCTCGGCGGCCTTCGCTGCCTGGTCGGTGATGACAGCAAGCAGGCCGGTTTCGATGGCAGCTTCCACTCTGACCGCGGGCTCCGGTTCGCCCCGGAAAAACGCACCCATGCGGTCCCGGAAGCGGCCCACATTCTGTTCCAGGGTGCGAAAGAACTCGCCGGTGCCCACAAAGTCCTGCCACCGGGCCAGCACCTCGCCCCGAAGCAGCGCGCCGTCCCTGCTCGCCTCGAGGATCCGGGCCGCGGCATTGCTGTAGGCAGCCTCAGCACCGTCCGCCAGCCGTGCCGCGGCGTCCCGCTGTTCGTCCGACGCCTGGGCGACAACGGAAATCCGGGCCGCCAGCGCCCGGACTGCGCCGTTCAGGGTGCGCCGGGCAACCCCGGCCCGGCCGGCGGCATCGGCAGCCAGTTCTTCCAGCCACGTCCGCAACGGCCCGACCATCCCGGCGGGGAGCATGCCCAGGACGTCAGGGCTGGTCTCGGGGATCACAAAAAGCCGGGCGGCGCCGAGGCCTTCCCGGTCCAGGAGGGAACGCAGGTCCGCGCTCACTTCGTCTTCGGCGCCGGGCGGAACACGGTCCAGCACCACTGCCACCATAATGTCCCGCGACGCTGCATTCAGGAGCAGCTGCCAAGGCACGGCATCGGCGTACCGGTTCGCCGTAGTGACAAAGATCCACAGATCGGCGGCCGCCAGCAGCTGGCCCGCCAGGGCACGGTTCCCGTCGGCGATGGAGTCCACGTCCGGGGCGTCGAGGAGGGCGATCCCTTGGGGGACCGCGGGGTCAGCCAGGAGCTCCAGGGCGGGCGCGGTAGCCGGGCTGCCCGGATCCGGTGGCCCCGGGGTGTCCGCCAGCGGGCCCCTGATCCGGCCCAGGCCCGGCAGCACCCGTTGGCCGTCAAACCAGCGCCCTTCCGAGGGGTGGTGCAGAAGGACGGGCTGGCGGGTGGTTGGCCGGATGGCACCGGAGCGGGTGACGGGATGGCCCACCAAGGCATTGACCAGCGTGGATTTGCCGGCGCCGGTTGATCCGCCGACGACGGCCAGCAACGGCGCCTCCAGGCTGCGGTAGCGGGGAAGGATGTAGTCATCAAGCTGGGCGACGGCATTGGCGGCATCCCGGCGGGCCTGGCCGGCGGCGGGTAATTCGAGTGGCAGGGTCACCGCGGCAAGGCCACTGCGGACGGCTTCAAGCAATTGCACCGCGGCGGAATCGTGCGGTCCCTGCGCTGGGACCGTGGTGTGCGGCTCGTTCCGGGTGGTCACAGGACCATCATGCCAGTTTGGTTAAGCAAAAATGGTCCCGGGCGGATGCCCGGGACCATTTCATGTGTGACCCCAGCGGGATTCGAACCCGCGTTACCGCCGTGAGAGGGCAGCGTACTAGGCCGCTATACGATGGGGCCAAGTACTTCCGTCCCGCATTCCTGCCGGACAAGCTCAGTGATTATTTCATACACTTTGCTTCCGTTTCAAATCGGCGGACCGGATGAAACGTTCTGGGTGAACAGCTTTTCAGCCTTCCAAACAGAGCTGGGATACCAGGACTCGAACCTAGAATGACGGTACCAGAAACCGTAGTGTTGCCAATTACACCATATCCCAATGATACTTTGGGGCCGGAATTCCGGGCTTTCGCCCCGCTCCGTGCGCCTCAGCACGAGAAATTACTCTACCCGAGTCTCGCGGCTCGCACAAATCGGCGAGCTGCCGTGTCCTGGGCCGCCTTCAGGGCAGGAAGGTCCCGGACAGGAAAGGTCCGTCAGCCGCAACTGACGGACCTTTCCTGATGGCAGGAACCCAGCGGTCAGGGAACCAGTTCGGACAGGGACTGGACCACGGGACCGCTGTAGCCCGCGCCGGGCTCCCCTGTCCTGTTGAGCCAAACGCCCAGCAGGCCTGCCGCCGTCGAGCCTTCCGCGTCCAGGAGCAGGTTGTCGCCCACGTAGAGGGTCCCGCCTGGCTCCGTGCCGAGGAGCCGGACACCCTCGAGGTAGATGGCAGGATCGGGTTTCACAACGCCCAGCGTGTCTGTGCCCACCAGCGTGCCAACGCGGGACAGCCCGGCGCTGTCCAGCTTGGCCCGCTGGTAGTCGTGGACGTTGTTGCTGACCGCACCGTAGGGAATCCCGGCGGCGTCCAGAGCGTCCAGGAGCGGCAGCACATCCGGAAACGGTTTGACGTAGGTCGGCTGTTTATCGGCGTAGGCCATCAGCCAGCGGTGGGATTCGACCTCATCCACCAGGTCCACCCCGAAGTGGCCCAGGGCCGCGCGTCCCCGCAGCAGCCGCTGTTCGTTGAACGTCAGCTCCCCGGCGAGGTAGGAATCGTAGTAGTGGGTGCTTTCGTGGGTAAAGATCCGGCCGAAGCGGTCCCAGCCGGCCTGGTCAAGGCCCGGCAGGAGGTGCTCGCTGACTTCGCGCAACGCGGTGGTCATGGCGTACCCCAGATCCACCAGGGTGTCGTCGATGTCAAAGAGGATGCCCGCGACGCGCCCGAACGGCGTCGCCAGGGCCCGGCCCTGCCCGGTGCCTGTGCCCGGCATCAGCCGCCGAACATCCGGAGCCGGCGGAGCGAGGATTCCTTGCCCAGGATTACCATGGATTCAAACAGGGGCGGGGAGATCCGGCGGCCGGAAACAGCAGTGCGGACGGGGCCGAACGCCAGGCGGGGCTTGATGCCCATGCCTTCGACCAGGGCTTCCTTCAAGGCTGCCTGGATGCTCTCCGGTGTCCAGTCCTGGACCGGCTCGAGGGCGGCAATGGCGGCAGCAAGGACCTCCGCCAGGTTTTCGGGCAGCCCCTTGCGGGCATCGTCCGCAACGTCGATGGCGTCGTCGGCCTTGAACAGGAAGGCCAGCATCTCCGGCGCCTCGCCCAGGAGGGTGATGCGTTCCTGCACCAGCGGTGCGGCCTCCGTCAGGATCTGTTCCTCGCGATCCGTGAGGATCTCCCCCACCAGGCCGGCGGTGCGGAGGTAGGGAACCAGCCGTTCACGGAACACCTCGGGCGGTAGCAGGCGGACATGGGTGCCGTTGATGGCTTCGGCCTTTTTCAGGTCGAACCGGGCGGGGTTGCCCAAAACATCGTGGATGTCGAAGTTCTCCACCAGCTGCTCCACCGTAAAGATGTCCTCGTCCGCGCTCAGCGACCAGCCCAGCAGGGACAGGTAGTTCAGCAGGCCCTCGGGGATGAAGCCCCGTTCGCGGTGCAGGAAGAGGCTGGACTCGGGATCGCGCTTGGAGAGCTTCTTGTTGCCCTGGCCCATAACGTACGGCAGGTGGCCGAACTCCGGCATGTATTTGGCCACACCCACCGCGTACAGCGCGCGGTACAGCGCGATCTGGCGGGGTGTGGAGCTGAGCAGGTCCTCGCCCCGCAGGACGTGGGTGATCCCCATCAGGGCGTCGTCCACCGGGTTGACCAGGGTGTAGAGCGGTGCGCCGTTGGCACGGACCACGGCGAAGTCGGGCACTGATCCTGCGCGGAAGGTGATCTCGCCGCGGACCAGGTCGTTGAAGGTCAGGTCCTCGTCCGGCATCCGCAAACGGAGCACAGCCTCCCGGCCCTGGGACTTGAAGTCAGCCACCTGTTCCGCGGTGAGGGAACGGTCAAAGCCGTCGTAGCCAAGCTTCGGGTCCCGGCCCGCGGCGCGGTGGCGGGCTTCGATCTCGTCCGGGGTGGAGAAGGATTCATAGATGAAGCCCCCCTCCCGCAGCCGGGCGATGACGTCCTGGTAGATGTCGCTGCGCTGGGACTGGCGGTAGGGTTCGTGCGGGCCGCCCACCTCGACGCCCTCGTCCCAGTCGATGCCGAGCCACTTCAGCGCGTCAAGAAGCTGGTGGTAGCTTTCCTCGCTGTCCCGGGCGGAGTCGGTGTCCTCGATCCGGAACACCATGGTGCCCTTGGTGTGGCGTGCGTACGCCCAGTTGAAAAGGGCGGTCCGGATGAGGCCCACGTGCGGGGTACCCGTGGGTGACGGGCAGAAACGGACCCTGACGGGCGTATCCGCGGTGACGGACGGGATGGAGGCAGCATTTGACGCGGGAGCAGTAGTCATAGTGGCTTCAACTTTACCGCCTGCCACCAGCCCCGCTACGAACCGGCCCCGCGTCTCAGCCCCGGCTGCCGCCCGGCCGGGACCGGCGCCGCAGCACGCGCACCAGATAGTAGCCGGCCAGCAGCACGCCGAGGCCAAGGAAGACCAGCACCAGCCAGACCGGGCCGCCCAGCCAGTGCACGGCGCGCCCGGCCATGGCGAAGGTGCCCACACACGCCACGGCGTACGTCAGGAAGGACCGGACGGTGCGGGGGCCGGTCAGCAGCCGGCGGGTGGCCTCCCACTGGCCGGCGTCGGCGGGTACCCTGCGCAACGCTCCCCCGGGCCGGACTTAGCGGCGGACGATCGGGTTGGACAGCCGGCCGATACCTTCGATTTCCACCTCGAAGCGGTCCCCGGCCGTGACAAGACCCACACCGGCGGGGGTGCCGGTCATGATCACGTCGCCGGGAAGGAGGGTGAACGCCCGGGACACCACAGAGACGAGTTCGCGGACGCCGCGGATCATCTGGCTGGTGTTGCCGTCCTGGCGCAGTTCACCGTTCAGGCGGCCCTGGATCTGCAGGTCCTCGGTGTCCAGTTCGGTTTCGATCCACGGCCCCAGCGGGGCAGAGGTATCAAAGCCCTTGGCGCGGGCCCACTGAAGGTCGGTTTTCTGCACGTCCCGGGCCGTGAGGTCGTTGCCGCAGGTGTAGCCGAAGATCACGTCGTCAACCCGCTCCTCGGGGACGTCCTTGCAGATCCGGCCGATCACCACGCAGAGTTCGGCTTCAAACGAGATTTCCTCGGAGAATTCCGGCAGCACCACGGGATCGTTGGGACCCACCACGGCGGTGTTGGGCTTCAGGAACAGCAGGGGCTGTGCCGGCACTTCGTTGCCCAGTTCCTCGGCGTGGGCGACATAGTTCCGGCCAACGCCGATGACTTTGCTGCGCGGGATGATCGGGGCCAGCAGCCGGACGTCCTCCAGCTTGTGGCGGACGCCGGTGCGCTCCACCCCATTGAAGAAGGGGTCACCCTGGATGACAGTGACTTCCTCACTGCCGGCATCACCTTCAACAACGCCGTAGAGGGGATCGGAATCAACAACAAACCTGGCAATACGCATGGTCCCTAGCCTACCGTCCCGGCCGCGCCACTCCGTCGGCTACTGTCCGCCGCCACCTTCGCGGAGGTAGTGGAGCTGGGCAGCGACGGACAGTTCCGCCGCCCGCCGGACGGAACGGTCGACGTCGGCATAAACAGCGTCCGCCACCGCACCGGCGGTGGCGTCCTGGCCCAGCCGCTGCAGCGCGGCGCGGACCTGCACCAACCTGCCCTGCCGGTGCTCCCGGTAGGCAGCGGCCGCCGCCGCCATCGACGGCAGAACCGGACCATGCGCGGGCAGCACCGTCGCCGGACCAAGCTCCGCGAGCCGGTCCAGGCTGGCCAGGTAATCCCCCAGCGTGCCGTCCGGGAAGTCCAGCATGGTGGTGCCACGGCCCAGGATGGTGTCGCCGGTCAACACCGAACCGGTCCCGGCCTGGTCCGCCGGCAGGTGGAAGCAGACCGAATCCGAGGTATGGCCGGGCGTGGCAAGGACGGTGATGTCCACACCGGCGGCCAGGATCACCTCATTGTCCCGGAGCGGCGGCCCGCCGTGGCAGTGTGCCGGGAGGGCGGCCCGCACCGGTGCGCCGGTGAGTTCCTGCAGGCGGCGCGAACCCTCGGTGTGGTCAGCGTGCCGGTGGGTCACCAGGATCAGCACCACCCGCCCTTGCCCGGCCAGGGCCTGCAGGTGGCCTTCGTCCGACGGGCCGGGATCCACCACCACCACGTCCGGAGAGCCCGGCCGCCGGACCAGATAGGAGTTGGTTCCGTCCAGGGACATGGGCCCGGGGTTCGGTGCCAGGATGGACTGTGTCAGCGGGGAGGTGCGCTGCGGGGCGGGTCCGGAAGCGTGTGTCACCACACCATCCTTGCACCGGCCGGGCATGCCGACCGTCGTCGCCGCCGGAATAGAACCGGGAGCGGCAGCCGTTGACCACGGGTGAAGACCACTTGCAGTCAACCAGGAAGCCGGAAAAGACACCATGAGCAGCACCACCACCCTTGCAGGCATTCTCTCCGAAGCGGATGCGGCCGGCCACGACCACGCAGCGACCGAAAAGAACAGCGGACTCCAGCACATCCACAACCACGCCACCGGGAGCATCGTGTGGTTCCCCACCTGGAAGAAGTTCCGTGAGACCTCGGACTGGACCGACGCGGTGCAGGCCGCGGCAGCGGAGCTGAAGGCATCCTCCGCACCCTTGGAGGAAGCTGCGGCCGCCCTGCTTGCCGCCGACCTTGAAGCCCTGCTGGCGCGGGCTGCTGAATCGGCCGACGCCAACGTCTTCGTCCAGGAAAACCTGACCCCGCACCTTACCCGGACCTGGGCCGTAGGGGACGCAGCAGCGCAGGCCGCCGGGACGGACCTTCCCAACGGCGGCACCACACCGGCCGTTTTTGCCGCCTACCCGTACGATGCCTATGCCCAGGACGGCGGCGCTTTCGCCACAGCCCTCTGGAACGATGTCATTGACGCCCGCCGGGACCATGCACTGGCTGAGGAAGCCGCGCGGAAGGCACTCAAGCCGGTGTCCCGCAAAGCCCTGAAGAACGCAGCCCGCAAGGCCGCACGGCGCTAACGGGCCGCCGTCGGGCGTGTAAAACACCCGGGAACAGAAGCAGCGCCCGCCGGGCCAAGACCCGACGGGCGCTGCTGCGCTGTGTGAACCGGTTACGCCAGGCGGGTGAGCCAGCCGTGCGTGTCCGGGACGGCGCCGGTCTGGATGCCCAGCAGCTGGGTCCTGATGGCCATGGTGGTTTCACCGGCTGTGGCGTCCTCGGAACCGATGAATTCCGTGGCGTCGCGGAGCACACCGATAGGGGTGATCACGGCCGCTGTTCCGCACGCAAACACTTCGGCGATCTCGCCGGAGGCCACGCCGTCGCGCCATTCGTCCAGGGTGATCTTGCGTTCGCTGACCTCGCGGCCCATGTCCTTGGCCACCTGGATGACGGACATCCTGGTGATGCCTTCGAGGATGGTGCCGGTGAGCGCGGGAGTGACCAGCGAGCCGTCCTTCATCACAAAGAACACGTTCATGCCGCCGAGTTCTTCAACGGCATTGTCGTTGGCCTGGTCCAGGAACAGCACCTGCTTGCAACCGTTGGCTTCCGCCTCCTGCTGGGCAATGAGCGACGCGGCGTAGTTGCCGCCGCACTTGGCTGCACCGGTGCCGCCGCGGCCTGCGCGGGCGTATTCGCGGGAGATCCAGATGGAAACGGGCTTCAATTCGCCGCCGAAGTAGTTGCCGGCCGGCGACGCGATGACCCGGAAAGAAACTTCGCGGGCTGCCCGGACGCCCAGGAATGCCTCTGTGGCGATCATGAACGGCCGCAGGTAAAGGGCTTCGCCGTCGCCGCCGGGAACCCACTCACGGTCCGCGGACACCAGTTCCCGGATGGCACCCAGGAAGTATTCTGCGGGCAGTTCGGGCAAGGCCAGCCGGCGGGCCGAGCTGTTCAGCCGCGCGGCATTGGCTTCAGGCCGGAACGTCCACACGGACCCGTCCGCGTGGCGGTAGGCCTTGAGGCCCTCAAAAATCTCCTGGCCGTAGTGCAGCACCGCCGCTGACGGGTCCAGGCTGATGGGCCCATAGGCCTCAACCCGTGCACTGTGCCAGCCGCCGTTGCCGCTTTCGTCCACGCTGTAGTCGACGACGGCGGTGTGGTCGGTGAAGTAGTTGCCAAATCCCGGGTTGGCCAGGATGGCAGCACGCTCTTGCGCAGACTTCGGGTTGGCCGAGGGCTGCTGGCTGAATTCGACGCCATGGGCAGTCTGAGTCATGGTTCCTCCACGATCGGCCGCCCTCTGTTCAGCACTGGACGTCGGGCGGCATTTGGTGATTCGGATCAAGCTTACGCCCGAAGACGAACGCTCCGGAGCGGCTTCAGAGCCCGGCAGCGATGGCGTCGCCCACGGCGCTGGTGGAGCGCGCGGCACCGTCCCGGCGTTCGACGTCGGCAACCACCGCCGCCTCGATCCTGCGGGCCGCCGCGGTGAAGCCGAGGTGGTCCAGCAGGAGGGCTGCGGAGAGGATGGCGGCGGTGGGGTCGGCCTTGCCCTGGCCGGCGATGTCCGGAGCCGAGCCGTGGACGGGTTCGAACATGGAAGGCGCCGTCCGGTCCATGTTGATGTTTCCGGAGGCGGCCAGGCCGATGCCGCCGGTGATGGCCGCGGCAAGGTCGGTGAGAATGTCGCCGAAGAGGTTGTCGGTGACAATGACGTCGAAGCGGGACGGGTCCGTGACCATAAAGATCGTGGCGGCGTCCACGTGCAGGTAGTCGTGGGTGACCTCCGGGAATTCCTGCGCCACGGCCTCCACCGTGCGCTTCCAGAGGTGCCCGGCGAAGACCAGCACGTTGTGCTTGTGGACCAGGGTGAGGTGCTTGCGGTCGCGTTCGCTGGCCCGGCGGAACGCGTCCCGGACCACGCGTTCCACGCCGTGCGCCGTGTTCAGGGACACCTCGGTGGCCACTTCATGGATGGTTCCGGTGCGCAGGCTGCCGCCGTTGCCCACATACGGCCCCTCGGTGCCTTCGCGGACCACGATGAAGTCGATGACTCCGGGGTTGGCCAGCGGGCTGCCCACGGTCCCGTACAGGCGGGACGGGCGCAGGTTGACGTAGTGGTCCAGGCTGAACCGCAGCTTCAGCAGCATCTCGCGTTCGATGATCCCGGACGGAATCCGGGTGTCACCGGGTGCCGCGCCCACAGCGCCGAACAGGATGGCGTCCCGGGTCCGGAGATCGGCCAGGACCTCATCCGGGAGGGTTTCCCCGGTGGCCAGCCAGTGCTCGGCACCGAGCTTGTATTCGGTCTGCTTGAGCTCCACACCTTCGGCCGCAACGGCCTTCTCCAGGACTTTGAGGGCCTCGGCAATGACCTCGGGGCCAATGCCGTCACCGGGAATAACTGCCAGATCAATGGAGGATGCGCTCATGGTTTCAGGGTAGCCAAGTCATCCATATGGTGGTCAAGCCGTCTCATTATCCGAACACCCGGCGATATCCACCCAGGGCATGAGGCGGCACTGTCCGGCGGGCGCATAGAGTTCCATGGTGGACAGACGGCACAGCATGTACAACTGGCTCCGGGACAATACCTTCAAGGTGGACCTCGTGCTGATGCTCGGCATCCTCCTGTTCTGCGGGCCGGTGTACCTCCTGGCGGACCGGCCGGACCACTTCATCCTTTCCACGGCCATGGTGGTGCCGCTGGCCTGGCGGCGCAGCCATCCGGTCCGCGCAGCATCGGTGATTGTCCTGGCCTGCCTGGTCCAGTGGTCCCTGGGCCTGGAGCCGCTGGCCGGACTCGTGGCCGTCCCCGTCATCATCTATGCCGTGGCAGCCTATGGGCCAGCCTGGGCCAGCCGCTCCGTCCTGATCCTGGGGCTGGTGGGCGGCGTGATGCTGACCAGCCGGAACTTCAGCGGCACCGCCGAAACGGGGGTGCTGGGCCTGACCATCAGCGCCGTCTATGCCGTCCTGATCTGGATGCTGGTCCTCTTCAGCTGGACCCTGGGCGACCTCACCCGGGTCCGCAGGCTGCAGCTCCAAACCCTCTCGGACCGGGCCCGGCGGCTGGAAACCGAGCAACAGCAGGAACGGTCACTGGCTGCCGCTGATGAGCGGGCCCACATCGCCCGGGAAATGCACGACATTGTGGCCCATTCGCTGTCGGTGATCATCACGCAGGCGGACGGTGCCCGGTATGCTTCGGCCGCGGATCCGGCCATCGCCACCGAAACCCTGGCAACCGTTGCGGCCACGGCCCGCGGCTCCCTCGCGGAGATGCGCCGGCTGCTGGGGGTGCTGCGCCAGGAGGATGGCGCCTCCACCCGGCCCCTGCCAGGACTCGCGGACCTCGATGACCTTTTCCTCGGCTTCCGCGCCACCGGGATGCGGCTGGAGTCCGGCCAGGACGGCACTCCGCGGCGCACCCTGCCGCCCGGGGCCGAACTCACCGCCTACCGGGCGCTGCAGGAAGCGCTGACCAACGTCCTCAAGCACGCCGGGCCGCAGGCCGGCGCCAGGGTGCTGCTCAGCTGGCAGTCCCGGGGCCTGCAGCTGGACGTGCACGACGACGGCCGGGGCGCCGCTGCCGATCCCACCGACGGCGCGGGCAACGGCCTGCGGGGAATGCGGGAGCGGATCAGCCTTTACGATGGTTCGTTGACGGCCGGCCCGGCCGCCGGCGGAGGCTTCCACGTCTCCGCGTTCCTGCCCTACACGGAAGCCTGAGCGATGACCGACCCCCTGGAAGCCCCGCCGGCCGGCACCATCAAGGTGGCCCTGGTGGATGACCAGCGGCTGGTCCGCTCCGGCTTCGGCATGCTGATCAACTCCCAGCCCGACCTGGAAGTGGTGGCCGAAGCGGGCAACGGCATCGAAGCGCTGCAGGCGCTCTCCGCGGTCTCCGCGGACGTGGTGCTGATGGACGTGCGGATGCCCGGCATGGACGGCATCGAAGCCACCCGCCAGCTGATGGAACGCGCCCTGGCCGCACCCGCCGGGTCCCGGCGGGCCAACATCCGGATCGTCATGCTGACCACGTTTGACCTCGATGAATACGCGCTGGCCGCCATCCAGGCCGGCGCCAGCGGTTTCCTCCTCAAGGACGCTCCGCCGGAGGAACTGCTGGAAGCCATCCGAACGGTGCACCGGGGCGACGCGGTGATTGCCCCCTCCACCACCCGGCGGCTCCTGGAACACGTTGCCCCGCTGCTCCGCGCCCAGGCACCGGCGCAGCCGGAACACGACGCCGCGGTGGCCCGGCTGACCGCCCGCGAGCGGGAGGTCTTTGAACTGATCGCCCAGGGGCAGTCCAACCCTGAAATCGCTGTGGGCCTGTTTGTCTCCGAGGCAACCGTCAAAACCCATGTAGGACACATCCTGGCCAAGCTGGGCGCCCGGGACCGGGTCCAGGCCGTGGTCATCGCGTACGAAACGGGAATCGTGGTCCCCGGAAACTAGGCCGCGGTCCGGCGCGGCACCTGGCAGCGATCCGTGGCAACGGCACCTGGCAGCGACGTGGGTGGACAGGCCCGGGCCGGGCGTCCGCCCACGGTATGAGGGACCGGCCGTAAAGGACCAGCCCGTCGGCCGATCCCGGATCCGGCGCCGGCCCATAGCGTGGAACCATGACAACTTCCCTGCATGACCATCACTCCCCCGCCAGCGGCAACCCGGCCGCCGGCCCGGCCGTCCAGGCCATCTCCCTGGCCAAGACCTACGGCCGCGGCGACACCCGCGTCAGCGCCCTGCGGGATGTCAGCGTCAGCTTCGAGGCCGGCCGCTTTACCGCCATCATGGGACCCTCCGGTTCCGGTAAGTCCACCCTGATGCACTGCCTGGCCGGCCTGGACTCAGCTGACGCCGGGCAGATCCTGGTGGCCGGGACGGACATCACGGCGCTCAACGACAAGCAGCTCACCGCCCTCCGGCGGGACCGGATCGGCTTCGTCTTCCAGGCCTTCAACCTGGTGCCCACGCTGACGGCCGAACAAAACATCACCCTTCCGCTGGCCCTGGCCAACGCCGCAACCGACAAGGAATGGTTCGACTATGTGGTGGCCACGCTGGGGCTCAAGGACCGGCTGCGCCACCGCCCGCACGAACTCTCGGGCGGCCAGCAGCAACGGGTGGCGGTGGCCCGCGCCCTCCTGACCCGCCCGGACGTGATTTTCGGCGATGAACCCACCGGCAACCTGGATTCGACGGCGGGCGGCGAGGTCCTGGCCCTGCTGCGCCGCAGCAGCCAGGAGATGGGCCAGACCATCATCATGGTGACCCATGATCCCGTGGCGGCCAGCTACGCGGACCGCGTGGTCCTCATGAGTGACGGCAACCTGGTGGGCGAGATCCACGAGCCCACCGCCGACTCCGTCCTGGCAGCCCTCGGCAAGCTGGGGGCATAGCCGTGCTGCAGGTAGCCCTCTCGCAGTTCCGGACCCACAGCAGGCGCTTCATCGCCGTGGGGCTGGCGGTCATGCTGGCCGTCGCCTTCCTCGCCACCACGCTCATGGTGGGCGCCAGCACCCAGGCCTCGCTGGGCGCCAGCCTCGGTGAGTCCTACAACAAGGCCGATCTGATCGCCACCCCCGGTCCCGGCAACGGCTCCGGCCCGTCGGGGTTCAGCCAGGCCGCGGTTGACGCCGTGGCTGCGGATCCGGCCGTTAGCGCCGTCTACGCCCAGCAGACTGCGTACGCCTACATCGGCGTCAACGGCCAGGAAATCTTCGGCAAGGTCCGCAACCTGGCCCCCGCAGCCCTGGAACCGGCTTCCCTGGAATCCGGTTCCCTCCCGGCTGCTGCCAACCAGGTGGCCGTGGACAGGACCACCGCGGACCGTTACCGGCTGAGCGCCGGGCAGGCCCTGGTAGTGGCCACCGGCGACCAACGCACCACCGTGTCCCTGACCGTCTCGGGGATCCTCCGCGCCAGCAACGACCCGTTCGCCAGTGCCACCGCGCAACTGGTGGCCCTCTCACCCACCGTGGGAACCCTCACGGCCAACAGCGGACCCGATGCCGGCCCGGCCGGCGCCGAGGGCCTGCAGCTGGTCCTGGCGCCCGGCACCGACGCCGCCGCCGCGCAGGCATCGCTGGCCGGTGTGCTGTCAGCGGCCGGGGCAGCCGACCCCACCGTCCGGACCGCCCAGGAGGAAGTGACCAGCCAGGTGGCCGCCATGACCGGCGGCCAGGACCAACTCACCGTCGTTTTGCTGATCTTTGCTGCCGTGGCATTGGTGGTGGCCGCCCTGGTGGTCTCCAACACGTTCGCGGTCCTGGTGGCACAGCGCACCAGGGAGCTGGCGCTGCTCCGCTGCCTGGGCGCCGGCCGGCGCCAGGTCCGCAATTCCGTGCTGCTGGAGGCCCTCGTTGTGGGCGTGGTCGCCTCGCTCCTGGGCGTGCTCGCCGGTACCGGCCTGATGGCCGGCCTGATCGGCTGGGCCAGCTCCCAGCCCAACTCGACGTTCGCCACCCTGGCCGTGCCGCCGTCGGCCATCATTTCCGGCCTGGTGGTGGGAGTCCTGCTGACCCTGGCCGCGGCGCTGGTTCCTGCGCGCGCCGCCACGGCTGTGGCCCCGCTGGCCGCGCTGCGCCCCGCGGACGACGCTTCGCTGCGCAACACCAAAGGCCGGGTACGCCTGGTGCTGGGTATCGCCGCCCTGCTGGCCGGCGTTCCGCTGCTGGTGTGGGGTGCCCTCGAGGTCCAGCTGGTTCCGGCGTTCGGCGGCGGGCTGCTGAGCTTCCTTGGTGTGCTGCTGAGTTCCTCTCTGTTCATTCCCGCGCTGGTTTCGCTGGTGGGCAAGCTGGCGGCGGCGGCCGGCGTCCCGGGAAAGCTTGCGGCGCTGAACGCCGTCCGCAATCCCGGCCGGACCTCGGTCACGGCCGCCGCGCTCCTGATCGGCGTCACCCTGGTGACCATGATGATGACGGGAGCCGCAACGTCCCGGATTGCCTTCGACAAGGCCCTCGCGCAGAACTATCCCGTGGACATGGCAGTCACCGCCCCTGGCGCCGGTGCCTTCGGCGGGCCTGCTGCAACCCAGCCCCCCGGTGCGGCGGCCGGTTTTACCGAAACGCAGCTGGCGGCTGTGGGCGGCCTCCCCGGAGTGGAGTCCGCGGCGGCGCTGCCGGCAGTGGGCTCGGCGGACCTGGACGGGTATCCCAGCGAGATCCTGGCGCTGCCGGCAGGCCAGGCCGCGGCCATCCTACGGGATGCCGGCCTGGTCCTGGAACCGGGAAAGATCTACCTGCCGGAAGGCTCAACGCCGGGCACTGTGACCGTCACGGGCACCGCCGGTACAGCCAATCTCAGCGCAGTGGTGCTGGAAACCCGGAACATGCCGCCGCTGGTCAGCACCGAGACAGCCCAACAGCTTGGGACACCCACGGTGGGCCAGGCCGTGTGGCTGCGGCTGGCTGACCCGGCAGGCGGGACGCTGTCCGGGGACGATGTCCGGACTGTCCAGCAGCAGGTGGCGGAGGCGCTGGCAGTGCCCGCAAGCGCGGTGAGCGGCGCGGCCATCGAACGGCTGACCTTCAACCAGGTGATCGACGTCCTGCTCCTGGTGGTCACGGCGCTGTTGGGGGTGGCCGTGCTGATCGCCCTGATCGGCGTGGCCAACACCCTCTCGCTCTCCGTCCTGGAACGGACCCGGGAGAACTCGCTGCTGCGGGCATTGGGCCTGACCAAGGGCCAGCTGCGGGGCATGCTGGCCCTTGAAGCGGTACTGGTGGCGGCCGTCGCCGCCATCATGGGAACGGTCCTGGGGGTTGCCTACGGCTGGCTGGGTGCCATGTCCGCGCTTGGCGGCGTGGTCGATGTGTCGCCGGCGATTCCGTGGCTGCAGCTGCTGGGAGTGCTCGCTGTGGCAGTCATCGCCGGCCTGCTGGCCTCGGTGGTCCCGGCGCGGCGCGCGGCGCGGCTTTCCCCGGTGGCGGGGCTGGCCACGACGTAGCCCCCGCCCAACTGACTCGCAGTTGTTGTCGTTTTGAGGGCTCAGAACGACAACAACTGCGAGTCAGTTGGGTCAGGCGGCGGGTTCCTCGAACTTCGGGAAGACCGGTGCCGGCGCAGGCAGGACGGTACCGGCCACGATCGGTGTGGCCAGGGCCGTGAACTGCCGGGCGTCGCCGTCGGGCTGGCCCAGGGTGTCCAGGAGTGCAGCGGTGGCGGTGGGCATCACCGGCTGGGCCAGGATCGAGACAATCCGCAACACCTCCAGTGTCACGTACAGCACGGTGTTCATGCGCTCGACGTCGGTCTTCCGCAGCACCCAGGGCGCCTGGTCGGCGAAGTACGCGTTGGTGTCGCCCAGGACAGTCCAGATGGCTTCCAGGGCACGGCTGAACTCCTGTTTTTCAAAAGCAGCGCGGGCCGCCGCCAGCAACCCGTTGGCCTGCGCCAGGATGGCGTTGTCCGCCTCGGTGAAGTCTCCCGGCGTGGGGACCATGCCCTCGCAGTTCTTGGCCACCATGGACAGCGACCGCTGGGCCAGGTTGCCGAAGTTGTTGGCCAGGTCCGAGTTCATCCGGCCCACGATGGCCTCGTGGTTGTAGCTGCCGTCCGCGCCGAACGGCACTTCCCGGAGGAAAAAGAACCGGACCTGGTCAAGGCCGTACTGGGCCACGAAGTCGGCCGGGGCCACCACGTTGCCCAGGGACTTGGACATCTTGACGCCGTTGTTGTGCAGGAAACCGTGGATCATCACGCGTTTGGGCAGCTCGATCCCGGCGCTCATCAGGAACGCCGGCCAGTAGATGGCGTGGAAGCGGGAGATGTCCTTGCCGATCACGTGGACATCCGCGGGCCAGAACTTTCGGAACGATTCCGAGTCCACGTCCGGGTAGCCCACACCGGTGAGGTAGTTGGTCAGGGCGTCAACCCACACGTACATCACGTGCTTGTCGTTGCCCGGGACGGGGACGCCCCAGTCGAACGTGGTGCGGCTGATGGAAAGGTCCTCCAGGCCGCGCTTGACGAAGCTGATGACCTCGTTGAACCGTGACTGCGGGGCGCCGAATTCCGGCTGCTCGCCGTACAGGGCCAGGAGCCTGTCCTGGTAGGAGGACAACCTGAAGAAGTAGCTCTCCTCAGCCGTCCACGTCACCTCGGTGTCTGTCTCTTTCGAGTAGCGGACGCCGTCGTCCTTCACGGCCGTCTCATCCTCGCCGTAGAAGGCCTCGTCCCGGACGGAGTACCAGCCCTCGTACTTGTCGAGGTAGATGTCGCCGTTCGCTTCCATCTTCTTCCAGATGGCCTGCGACGCGGCGTAGTGGTCCTCGTCAGTGGTGCGGATGAAACGGTCATACGTGATGCCCAGGGCGGCGTGCGCTGCCTTGTAGACCTCTGCGTTCCGGTCCACCAGTTCCTTTGGCGTGACGCCTTCCTTCTCGGCCGCCTGGGCGATCTTCATCCCGTGCTCGTCCGTGCCGGTCAGGAACATCACGTCGAAGCCGTCCAGCCGCTTGAACCGCGCCATGGCATCCGTGGCGATGTACTCGTAGGCGTGGCCGATGTGCGGCACACCGTTGGGATAGGTGATGGCCGTGGTGATGTAGAACGGCGTTTTCTCGGAAGCAGTCACGGTTGGAGCGTTACCTTCGGTGCGGAGGGACAGGCTAGATGAGTTCGGTCAGAGTGTCGCTGAGCCGGACCAGTTCGTGGTCGTGGGACGCCACCAGCACGGCGATGCCGTCGGAGGTGGTGTCCTTGAGGATGCTGATGATGCGGTTGGCGGAGGCACGGTCCAGGCTGGCCGTGGGTTCGTCCACCACCAGGACGCGGGTGCCCAGGATCAACGCACGGGCAATGGCCACCCGCTGGCGCTCACCGCCGGACAGCTGCGCGGGACGGTGCCGCATGCGGCGGCCCAGCCCCACCAGGTCCAGGAGGTCCTTGGCCATGTCCCGGCGCTGGTCCACTTCGCCGTCCGGAACGGCAGGGAGCAGGACGTTCTCCAGCGCGCTCATGCCGTCGATCAGGGCACCGCCCTGGTCGACGTAACCGATCAGCGCCCGACGGCGGTCGGCAATTTCGTCGTCGCCCATGCTTTCGAGCGAATCGCCTTCCCAGAAGACCCGGCCCGACGTCGGCAGCGTCAGTCCGGCGCCGACGGTCAGGATGCTGGTCTTGCCGGAGCCGCTGCGGCCGGCGACGCAGTGCATCTCACCGGCGTGCAGGGTCAGGTCGAAGCCCTCCACCACGCTGACGGCTTCGGCCCCGCCTTTGCCGCCGCCGTAACGGATGGTGATGTCGCTCAGTTCCAGCGGGGTGGCGTGGTCGGCGGCCTTGACGATGGTGTTCGCGCGGGTCTGCAGGGGCACCTCGCCGGCGCCGCCCCTGCGGCTCCGTTGGACATTCGTCGGGTTTGTCATTGGACCACTTTCGTTGCAATAGGTATCCAGCAAAGTACAGCCACCAGGCCGGCCACGCCGGCCCAGAGCGCGGCGTAGGGGGCCAGCAGCAGGCCTATGCCGAGAGCGCCCAGCACACCCAGGGGCAGGGCCACGGTTCCCACCAGGGCATTTTCGAACAGGCGCACCTGGCGGAGCATGTCCGGGTTCCAGCCCATGGCCGCAAGGATGCCCAGGTACTGCCGTTTGGCGTTCAGTTCGAAGCGTCCGGTGACCAGGGTAAGCACCAGGCCCACGGCCACCCCGGCGACTGCCAACAGGATGCTGGGAAGCGCAACGCTGGCTGCTGCCAGCCCGCTGAGGGCGCTGGCGCCCGCGGCCCGGGGGATGTCGATCAGGAGTGAGATCAGGCCGCCCACAGCGGCGCCGAACACGCCTACGGCGATGGCCAGCGACAGGGTGTTGAACTTGTTCGTTGCGAGCTGCCGGTTGGCGAAGGTCAGCGGTGAGTCAACGGGGATGAGCCGTTCGTCGTGCTGCGGTTCCTGGTCCACCACGTCCCGGTGGCGCAGCTGCTGCGCGGCAAACAGCGCAGCGCCGGCGTAAAGCACCAGGACGGCGGCCGTGACCAGGACCGTGGTGAGGCTCCAGCTGAGCAGGCTCAGCAGGGCACCGGCGGCGGCCAGGAGGATGGCTCCCACACCGAATTCGGCGAGCACCCAGCTGCGGATCCTACGCTGGGTCCAGCCCATGGCGCGGAGCGTGCCTGCCTCGGTGCGGCGCTTGCGGATGTAACTCACGGTGGATGCGCCGGTCAGCAGGGCTGCCCCGCACAGGGTGAGGAAGAGGAGGGTGATGTTGGTTCCGGACAGGGAACCCGTCACGGCGTCCGCGGCGTTCTGGCGGACCCAGGACTGCTGGACGGTGCCGAGCGCCGATTCCTTGCCGGCGTCGTCCTTGGAGTAGCCGGGGACGAAGATGCTGGCATCCTCCCGCGCGGAGCCTGCCACAACTGTGGCTTCCAGGCCCATGCTGCGGATGTCGGCGGCAAGCTTCTCCACCTCAGGCTGGGCTTCCTTCCAACTGCCCGGAGCGGTTGCCCGGACCCGGACGGCATCGATCACGGCAGCGTTTTCGGTGTAGCCGCGGGCGGCGGCCAGGCCGTAGTAGTCGGTGATGGCGCCGGCGGACTGGCTGGCCAGTCCCGTGGCGCTCAGGGAGGGCTGCAGTTCGGCGTTGGCAGCCTTGCCCTCTGCGTCCTTGACCAGCGAGAACGGGGTGGGGTCATAGCCGCCCAGGGGCAGCTTGTTGACGTCGCCGGCGGCCTGTGACACGGCGGCCGGATCGAAGGTGCCGTAAACCATGGCCAGCGGTGCTGCCAGCTTCTGGCCGGTGGCTACGCTGTCCCGGTAGGACCGCTCGTCCACGGGTTCACGCTGGGTCTGGTCCACGGGACCGCCGGTGGCGCTCTTCTCGGGCAGCCGGTTGACGGTGACCCACTCCCCCGGCACCGCGGTTTTGCCCTCGGCGCCGTTGGCGGCAGTTTCGCCGTCCTGGTACTTGGGGGCTGCCGAGAAATCGGTGCTCCACTTCGCCGGTGTGTAGAGGCCCTGGTTGAAGTTGCCGTTGCTGCCCAGGAGGGAGGAATGGTCCGTCGAACCGGGCCAGGAGAGAACAAACGGGTCCTTGGACACAAACGGGAGGTAATCCTTGCCCAGGGAGCGCGAAACGGTGCCGACGTCCTTGACCACCTTGCCGGCGTCGTCGATCTCCTCGATCTTGACGTTGTAGGTCAGGTCAAGGGACGTCCCGGACCGGACCACCAGCGGGATGGCCTGGGAGTCGGCGGTGAGCTCGCCGGTGCGCTTGGCCTGCTGGTACTGGGTCATCAGGGGCGCCCAGTACTTGAGCTTCACACCCAGGAAATCGGGGCCTTCTTCAAGTTCGGAAAGGTCAATGCCGTTGGTGAAGAGGCCTTCAAAGTAACGGCCCACGGCGCCGGCGTTGCGCGCATCGGCGGGCGGGGCCTTCTCCAGCGTTGCCAGGAAGTCTCCCGCGGTCCCCAGGAGGGCGCGTTCGGAAACAGGGTCGACGGCGACGACGGACTCTGTGACTTCGGGTGCCATGGGCAGGGCAACGGAGAGGTTGAAAAGGTTGTGTTCCGAGCCGCCGGCCGGGGACGGGAACTTGATGCCGGTCTCGTCCTCGGGCGCGGCGATGCGGATGCTGCTGCCGCCGCCGGCCTTTTCCTCGAGGAGTTTGGCCTTGCCGAGGGTGCCTTCAGCGGAGGATTTGAACAGGGTCTGCTCGGAGACGCCGTCGGAGCTGACGGCGCTGGCGGTGAGCCGGTACTTTTTGGCTTCGTCCGTCAGAACGGATTCCGCGGCCGGCCATTTGTCCGGCGCAGTGGCGCCGGTTGCCTGGTCAGCGGTCGCGGTGCCTGCCAGCCCGGAGTTGTAGCCGAGGAAGTCCATGGCGTCCAGGCGCGGCGTTTCGAGGTTCTGGGTCACGCGGGACACCAAGCTGATGGGAGCCGCCACGGCCGTGCCGGACAGTTTCCTGATGGCCTCCAGCTGGTCGAAGCCGATCCCGCCGGTTCCGGTGGCGATCTCCGGCTGCAGCAACGTGCCGGAAGACGCCTTGGCCTGGACCAGGACATCGTAGAGCCCCCGCGAATTTTCATCCACTGTCCGGTTAAGGGCCGCCTGCGACTGGCTTTGGACGAGGACCGACAAGCACATGGCTGCGATCAGAATGGCAGCGGTCAACAGCAGCACTTTGCTTCTGATGAACCTCTGGACGGCGTTCATGGAACTCCCTGAAACCTGGATTGCGTACGCACACATATGTCCGCCCGAGCCGGACATGGTCCATCGAGGACGATGTGCAAAAGGTATTGGCCGGCCTGCCGGCGCGGTCCTGAACCAGGACCAAGCCATTGTAAGCAGACCGGCCAATCATACGTGGCCCCGCCGGGGCGCGCCCAAGCGGAGCGGGAGCTACGGCGTTTCCTAGTCCTCGAGGTCCACTTCGCGCACCATCTCGGCGCCGATGCCGGCCTTAATGGCGTCCAGGACCTGCTGAGGCACGGAACTGTCGATGGTCAGCAGCGCCAGCACCTGCCCGCCTTCGTCGTGGCGGGCCACCTGCATGCCGGCAATGTTGATGTTGTTCATGCCCAGGATGTGGCCGATCGTGCCGATCACACCGGGACGGTCGGTGTAGGCAACCACCACCAGGTGCTCGCTGATGGGGATCTCCACCTCGAAGCCGTTGATGCCCACCAGCTTCTCGATCTGCTTGGGTCCGGTCAGGGTGCCGGCCACGGAAATCTGGGTACCGTCGCTGAGGGCGCCGCGCAGGGTCAGGACGTTCCGGTAGGACTCCGTCTCCGCCGTCGTGATCAGCCGCACGTTGATGCCGCGCTGCTCGGCGATGACGGGGGCGTTGACGTAGGAGACCTGCTCGGTCACAACGTCGGCGAAGATGCCCTTGAGTGCGGCGAGCTCGAGGACCTTGACGTCCAGGGAAGAGATTTCACCGGCAACTTCCACGTCGAACTGGGTCAGGGAGGCGTGGGTCAGGGCGGTGAAGATCCGGCCCAGCTTCTCGATCAGCGGGATGCCCGGGCGGACGTCGGGGGCGATCACGCCGCCGGCGACGTTCACGGCGTCGGGGACCAGTTCGCCGGCGAGTGCCAGCCGGACGGACTTGGCCACGGAGACGCCGGCCTTTTCCTGGGCCTCGTCGGTGGAGGCGCCCAGGTGCGGGGTGACCACCACGTTGTCGAGCTTGAAGAAGGGCAGGTCCGTGCTCGGTTCCTTAACAAAAACGTCGACGCCGGCACCGGCGATGTCGCCTGCCTGCAGTGCGGTGTAGAGGGCTTCCTCGTCCACCAGGCCGCCGCGGGCCACGTTCACCACGTAGGCGGTGGACTTCATCTTCTTGAACGCGTCCGCGCCCAGCATGCCCACTGTTTCGGGGGTCTTGGGCATGTGGATGGTGATGAAGTCGGCCTGGGCCAGGAGCTCATCCAGGGTGACCAGCTGCACGCCCAGCTGCGCGGCGCGGGCGGAGGTGATGTAGGGGTCGTAGGCAAGGATCTTGGTGTCGAAGCCCTTGAGCCGGGCAGCGACGAGGGCGCCGATGCGGCCCAGGCCGATGATGCCGATCTTCTTTTCGAAGAGCTCAATGCCGGTGTACTTGGAACGCTTCCATTCGCCATCTTTGAGGGCGGCGCTGGCCTGCGGGATGTGGCGGGCCAGGCTGAGGATGTGGCCCACAGTCAGTTCAGCGGCGGAGACGATGTTGGACGTGGGTGCGTTCACCACCATCACGCCTGCCTGGGTGGCGGCTTTGATGTCCACGTTGTCCAGGCCTACGCCGGCGCGGGCAATGACCTTGAGGTTCTTCGCCGCCGCGATGGCTTCGGCGTCCACCTGGGTGGCGGAGCGGACCAGGATCGCGTCGACGTCGGTGATCGCCGCGAGGAGCTGCGCGCGGTCGGCGCCGTCCGTCTGGCGGATTTCAAAGTCCGGGCCGAGGGCGTCGACGGTGGCGGGGGAAAGTTCTTCGGCGAGCAGTACTACGGGTTTTGACACGGCTGATCCTCTGCGTTGCAGTCCTGGGGATGGGAACAAGTCTAGGCGGACGGAAAGGCCGGGCTCACATTGTTAAGTGTGAACCCGGCCTCACCGTTGAAGGGATGTGATGCTCAGGTGGCGGCAGCCTTAGCGGGCTACGGAGCCGTCCACGTAGTCCTCATCCTGCTGCTGCCAGGCGAAGAGGGCGCGCAGTTCGCGGCCCACACCTTCGATGGGGTGCTGCTCGCCCTTGGCGCGCAGCGCCTTGAACTCGGGGCCGCCCTTGTCCTGGTCCTCGATGAAACGGGTGGCGAAGGCGCCGGACTGGATGTCGGCCAGGACGGCCTTCATGTTTTCCTTCACCTCGGGGGTGATGACGCGCGGGCCGGAAACGTAGTCGCCGTATTCAGCGGTGTCGGAGACGCTCCAGCGCTGCTTCGCGATGCCGCCCTCCCACATGAGGTCAACAATGAGCTTGAGCTCGTGCAGCACCTCGAAGTAGGCGATCTGCGGCTGGTAGCCGGCTTCGGTCAGGGTTTCGAAGCCGTACTGGACCAGCTGGGACACGCCGCCGCAGAGGACGGACTGCTCACCGAAGAGGTCGGTTTCGGTCTCTTCGGTGAAGGTGGTCTTGATAACGCCGGCGCGGGTGCCGCCGATGGCCTTCGCGTAGCTCTTGGCCAGGTCCCAGGCTGCGCCCGAAGCGTCCTGTTCGACGGCGATGATGTCCGGGATGCCGCGGCCGGCTTCGAATTCGCGGCGCACGGTGTGGCCGGGAGCCTTCGGGGCGATCAGGATGACGTCGACGCCCTCGGGTGCCTGGATGTAGCCGAAACGGATGTTGAAGCCGTGGGCGAAGGCGAGGGCCTTGCCTGCGCTCAGCTTGTCCTTGACGAAGTCGTTGTAGATGGAGCGCTGGTGCTGGTCCGGTGCCAGGATCATGATGACGTCGGCCCATTCGGCGGCGTCTGCAACGGTCTTGACGGTGAAGCCGGCTTCTTCAGCCTTGGCGATGGACTTGGAGCCCTCCTTGAGGCCGATGACAACCTCGACGCCGGAATCGCGCAGGTTCAGCGCGTGGGCGTGGCCCTGGGAGCCGTAACCAACGATGGCTACCTTGCGGCCCTGGATGATCGACAGGTCTGCATCGTCGTCGTAAAACATTTCAGTCACTTGCGTAACTCCTCTTGAGTGGTTTTGGTGGATCGGTGTTTACGGTGCTGCGGTTGCGGGCGGAGCGTCAGTCCCAGGCGGGTGCCTAGGCTGAACGCAACGCCCGGTCACTCATGGAGCGGGATCCCCGTCCAACGGCCAGGGTGCCGGACTGCACAATTTCGCGGATGCCGAAGGGCTCCAGCACTGAAAGCAGTGCCGTGAGCTTTTCGGGATGGCCGGTTGCCTCAATGACGACGGAGTCGGTGGAAACGTCAACCACTGAGGCGCGGAACAGGTCTGCAGCCTGGGTCACCTGCAGACGAGTGGCGGCATCCGCACGTACCTTGACCAGGATGTGGTCGCGCTGTACGGAAGATTCGGGGGTGAGTTCAACAATCTTGATCACGTTGATCAACTTGTTGAGCTGCTTGGTGACCTGTTCGATCAGGTCACCGTCGGCGTCGACCACTACCGTCATCCGGGAGATGCCCGGGACTTCGGTGGGGCCAACAGCGAGGGAATTGATGTTGAAGGCGCGGCGGGCGAAGAGGCTCGCCACGCGGGTCAGTACGCCGGGCTTGTCTTCGACCAGCACGGACAGTGTGTGACGGGTCATTGTCAGTCTTCCTCTTCCCAGTCCGGAGTCATGTTCCGGGCAAACTGGATCTGGTCGTTGCTCACGCCGGCGGGGACCATGGGCCACACCATGGAGTTGGGGCTCACCACAAAGTCGATGACCACGGGGCGGTCGTTGACCTCGAGTGCCTTCTGGATGGTGGCGTCGATGTCCTCGTCGCGTTCGCACCGGAAGGAGGCGCAGCCATAAGCATCGGCCAGCTTGACGAAGTCCGGAATGCGGACCGTGTCGTGGCCGGTGTTCAGGTCGGTGTTGGAGTACCGGCCCTCGTAGAAGAGGGTCTGCCACTGGCGGACCATGCCCAGCGAGGAGTTGTTGATGACCGCGACCTTGATGGGGATCTTGTTGATGGCGCAGGTGGCCAGTTCCTGGTTGGTCATCTGGAAGCAGCCGTCGCCGTCGATGGCCCAGACCACGCGGTCCGGGTTGCCCACCTTGGCGCCCATGGCGGCCGGCACGGCGTAGCCCATGGTTCCGGCGCCGCCGGAATTCAGCCAGGCGTGCGGGCGTTCGTACTTGATGAACTGCGCGGCCCACATCTGGTGCTGTCCCACGCCGGCGACGTAGACGCCTTCGGGGCCGGTGAGGGCGCCGATACGTTCAATGACGCGCTGCGGGGCGGACAGGCCGTCCTCGGGTTCGGTCCAGCCCAGCGGGTACGTTTCCTTGAGGTTGTTCAGGAACGCCCACCACGTGGTGGTGTCCGGGGTGCCCACGGCTTCGAACTGCGTCCGCACGGCCTCGGTCAGTTCCGGAATGATTTCCTTGACCGAACCCACAATCGGCACGTCGGCCGTGCGGTTCTTGGAAATTTCCGCCGGGTCGATGTCCGCGTGGATGATCTTGGCGTGCGGGGCGAAACTCTTCAACACACCGGTCACCCGGTCATCGAAGCGTGCGCCCAGCGTGATCAGGAGGTCTGACTGCTGCAGTGCGGTGACAGCGGAAACCGTGCCGTGCATCCCGGGCATCCCCATGTGCTGGGGGTGCGAATCCGGGAAGGCACCCTTGGCCATCAGGGTGGTGACCACGGGGGCGCCGGTTGCCTCGGCCAGGGCCATCAGCTCGGCGGAGGCGTGCGCTTTGACCACGCCGCCACCCACGTACAGGACGGGCTTGGATGCTGCGGCGATGAGCTTGGCCGCTTCGCGGACCTGCTTGTTGTGGCCGCGGGTCACGGGACGGTAGCCGGGCAGGTCCACCTTGGGCGGCCAGGAGAACGTCATCTGTCCCACCTGGGCGTCCTTGGCGACGTCGACCAGGACCGGTCCCGGACGCCCGGTGGATGCGAGGTGGAATGCCTCGGCCATAACGTGCGGGATGTCGTTGGGGTCGGTCACCAGGAACGAGTGCTTGGTGATGGGCATGGTGATGCCCACGATGTCAGCTTCCTGGAAGGCATCGGTGCCGATCACGCTGCTGGAAACCTGGCCGGTGATGGCCACCAGCGGTACGGAGTCCATGTGGGCATCCATGATGGCGGTAACGAGGTTGGTGGCACCGGGGCCTGAGGTGGCGATGCAGACGCCCACCCGCCCGGTAACCATGGCGTAGCCTTGCGCGGCGTGGCCGGCTCCCTGTTCGTGACGGACCAGCACGTGGTTCATGCTTGAGGCCATCAAGGGGTCATAGGTGGGCAGGATCGCGCCACCGGGCAAACCGAAAATATCGTCGACGCCGAGTTCTTCGAGCGAGCGGACAATAGCTTGCGAGCCGGACATCACCGTTGGGGGTACAACGGTGTTCGGCCCAAGGACAGGAGAGACAGCAGCAAGGTCAGCGACGACGGCGGCGTGATCGGCCGTCCGGTCGGCGCGTTCCGGAGCTTTGGGGGCTCCAGCGGACTTGGTAGCCATCAGCGAGGGGCTGATCGGCGATCCTTTGCTCATCGGACTCTTCCTTGTGGATCATGTGTGGTGCGTGGATGCTGCGGGAAATAAAAAAACCCCTCAGCCTGGTGGCTCTTCGAGGGGTTTGCGCGTGACGGTTCGTTGCCGGGGCTAAGGTGCCACGCGCTTGGTAAGGACGACGACGGTAACGAAAGTCATGCGTTCAGTGTTCCCTCTGGTGGGATACGTGTCAACGAGCCGCTGACCGATCTCACCATGTGGACGTCATTGTCCACTTCCTGAACGCCATCCCAACTGACTGGCAGTTGTTGTCGTTTTGACGGCTCAAAACGACAACAACTGCGAGTCAGTTGGGTGGGGGGTGCTAGCCGCAGTACGCGCCAGTCGAGGCGCTGTGCACCAGCTTGGCGTACTTGGCCAGGACACCCTTGGTGTAACGGGCCGGGAGCGGCTCCCAGCCTTCCTTGCGGGCTTCCAGCTCGGCCGGGTCCACCAGGAGGTCGAAGCTGCGGGCTGCGATGTCCACGCGGATCCGGTCGCCGTCCTTGACGAAGGCGATGGGGCCGCCGTCCACGGCTTCCGGTGCAACGTGGCCGATGCACAGGCCGGTGGTGCCGCCGGAGAACCGGCCATCGGTAAGCAGCAGGACATCCTTGCCCAGGCCGGCACCCTTGATGGCACCGGTGATCGCAAGCATTTCGCGCATGCCCGGACCACCCTTGGGGCCTTCGTAGCGGATCACCACAACGTCGCCGGCCTGGATCGCGCCCTTGTCGAGGGCCTCGAGGGCACCCTGTTCACGCTCGAAGACGCGGGCGGTTCCCTCGAAGACGTCGGCGTCGAAGCCGGCACTCTTAACAACGGCGCCTTCCGGGGCCATGGTGCCGTGCAGGATGGTGATGCCGCCGGTCTTGTGGATGGGGTTGTCCAGCGCGCGCAGGATCTTGCCGTCCACGTCCGGCGGGTTGATCGCTGCGAGGTTTTCGGCAACGGTCTTGCCGGTGACAGTGAGGCAGTCGCCATGCAGCAGGCCGGCGTCGAGCAGTGCCTTCATGATGACCGGCACGCCGCCGATCTTGTCGACGTCGGTCATCACGTAGCGGCCGAACGGCTTCAGGTCGCCCAGGTGCGGGATCTTGTCACCGATGCGGTTGAAGTCGTCGAGGGTCAGGTCCACCTCGGCTTCGCGGGCGATTGCCAGCAGGTGCAGGACGGCGTTGGTGGAACCGCCGAAGGCCATGGTCACGGCTATGGCGTTCTCGAAGGCCTTTTTGGTCATGATGTCGCGGGCGGTGATGCCCTTGCGCAGCAGGTTAACCACTGCTTCGCCGGACTTGCGGGCAAATTCATCACGACGGCGGTCTGCCGAGGGCGGCGCTGCCGAACCGGGCAGGGACATGCCCAGCGCCTCACCGATGCAGGCCATGGTGTTGGCCGTGTACATGCCGCCGCAGGCGCCTTCGCCGGGACAAATGGCCTTTTCGATGCGGGTGAGGTCCTCAAGGCTCATCTTGCCGGCGGCGCAGGCACCGACAGCTTCGAAGGCGTCAATGAGCGTGACTTCCTTTTCGGAGCCGTCTTCGAGCTTGACCCAGCCGGGCATGATCGAGCCGGCATAAAGGAAGACGCTGGAGAGGTCCAGGCGGGCGGCTGCCATCAACATGCCGGGCAGGGACTTGTCGCAGCCGGCCAGGAGCACGGAGCCGTCGATGCGCTCGGCCTGCATCACGGTTTCGACGGAGTCGGCGATGACTTCGCGGGAAACGAGCGAGAAGTGCATGCCCTCGTGGCCCATGGAGATGCCGTCGGAGACCGAGATGGTGCCGAACTGCATGGGGAATCCGCCGCCGGCGTGGACGCCTTCCTTGGCGCCCTGCGCGAGGCGGTTCAGCGAAAGGTTGCAGGGGGTGATTTCATTCCAGGAGCTGGCGACGCCGACCTGCGGCTTCGCGAAGTCGTCATCGCCCATTCCCACTGCACGGAACATGCCGCGGGCGGGGGCAGCGTGGATGCCGTCGGTGACGACGCGGCTGCGGGGCTTGATATCGGGTGTTTCCGTTGCTGCGGTTTGGGTGTCCTGACTCATGAGGAAAAGTCTATGACTCCCCGTGGCGGCGAAACGACCGGCCCGGCGGGTTTGTGCCCATTTTCCTCAATATTTCGATCAGATAGTGGACTTTCATCTCGCATTTTGAGACAAGGGTACCCTGGCCGCCCGCGCCAAGTGGCCGGAATCACTTTCGCGGGTACCGGTGGCCACCGCCTCCGCCTCGAGCACCAACATGCTGAGCACGTCCCTGATGGTGGTGCGCTCGGCCACGTCGGGGCGGAGCAGCGCCACGATGCTCCGGCGCGCAGCCACTCCCACCAGCGGCCGAAGGACGAAGCCCCGCGACTCATTGCCGGCCGCGGTATAACGGGGCAGGAGCGACAAGCCGTGTCCGGCACTCACCAGGGCCTCAAGGACGCGCAGGTCCGGATACAGCTGGGCGCGGACGGCCGGGGCGCCGGCCTGCTTCTCAATCTGCTTCAGTACGGCGTCAAACGGGAACCCTTCCGGAACCCCTATCCAGGGGTAACCCACCACATCCCTGGCCGTGACCCTGCTCCTGGCCGCCAGCGGATGCCCGGACTGCATGGCCACGTCCAGCGGCTCCTCCAGCAACGGCACCACCACAAGCCCGTTCCGGGCAAAGACCTCCGGGCCGTCCACGCTGTGCGCCAGGACCAGGTCGTAATCCGCGGCCAGGCCGGCGAAGCCGGCGACGCCCGGGTCCTCGAAGCACGCCTCCAGCCGCAGGCCCGGAACGGACTGGACCCGGTGCAGCAGTCCGGGCAGGAACATTTCGGCCGCGCTGGGGAAGAAAGCCGCCCGGACGTGGGCCTGCCAGCCGCGGCGGTAGGTATCGATGGTGGCTTCAGCCCTGGCCATGGCCGTGGATACTTCCGCGGCCGCCGTCGCCATGGCCCGGCCCGCCTCGGTCAGCCGGACGCCCCGTCCCGATTTTTCCACCAGCACCACGCCCAGTTCGTCCTGCAGGGTGCGCAATTGCTGGGAAACCGCCGACGGCGTCACGCGCAGGGCATCGGCGGCGGCGCCCACGGTGCCGCGGTCCGCTACTTCCCGGAGGATCTGAAGCCGCTTAAAGTCCATGCCATGAGGCTACGGGACGCCTTGACTTCCCAGCCGTCGCGGAAACCCTGACGGGGTGCCCGTTGCGGCTTCACCAGTCTGGACAGCGGTGGTCCCCCAACGTAGCGTCAGGGGAAAGGCTCCATCCGTGACAGACCAAAGGATTTGCTGTGGACATCGTTTTCTGGATCATTCTGATTGTTGTCATCGTGGGCGTGGTCTGGTGGCTGATGAACCGGTCCCGGTCCTCCGGAGCCGCTTCCGACGCCCCGCAGCGCCCGGCAGACGGCGCCTTGTCCGGCGGCAGCTCAGCGGCTTCCGCTGCGGCCGCCGGAACCACGGGAATACCCACGGTGGCCGGGTTTGGCCAGCCTGCCGGGCCAGCCGCCCCCACCACCGCCGAAGACCCGGTGCCCACTGCCGGCGAAGCTGCAGCCCGCGAAGTGCAGCCTGCTGCCGTTCCCGAATCCGCAGTGGTTCCCGAGCCCGCCACGGAGCCCGCGCCTGCCTTGGCGCCCGAACCGGCTGCAACTCCCGAACCGGCTGCAGAGCCTGAACCGGTTGTAGTTCCTGAACCCGCTGCAGCCGCCGCCCACGCCAATGCCCAGGACGAGGCCGAATGGGAAACGCAGTGGTCGGAGGCCAGCCCTGCGGCCGGCTCGGAAGCAGCGGGCAGCCCCGCGCCCGAAGTCCCGGCAAGCGTGGCGCCGGAAGCAACACCCACCCACCATTCCGAATACACGGACCCGCACTCGCCCACGCTGCCCGGAGCAGAGTCCGGCGCAGGCGAGGATGCGGCACCGGAGGCAGCCCCACCGGCAGCCGCCGCAGGAACAGTCCGGCCCGACGCGGCCGCCGCAGAGACGGCCGACAGGACAGCATCCTCGGCACTGGTGGAAAACGGAGCCAGCCACCAGCAGGCCGCCGGCGGGCCGTACGGCGAAGGATCAGCAGCTGCCGCCGGCGACGGCACCGGCCCCGGCGGTTTCACCGTTAAGGGGGATGGCGCTGCCATGACCTACTACGAAGAGGGACACCCTGAATATGAGGACGCTGCCGCCAGTGTCTGGTTCGAATCCCCCGCCCACGCGGAGGCTGCCGGTTTCCGCGCACCCCGGCGCCGCCGGCTCTAAGCCGCCACGGCTGCCGGCCGTCCTGGCCGGGCTGGCCGGGCTGGCCTGCAGCCTGTCACTTGTCCTGGCGGGGTGCACCAACACCACTGACAACCGGCCCACGGGCAGCAGCACCGTCCCACCGGCCACAGCCGGCTGGTCGCCTGTTGTCGCGGAACGCCTCACTGTGGGACTGCAGACCCCGTGGGCTGCAGTTTTCCTGCCGGACGGGACGGCACTCATCTCTGAGCGCGACAGTGCCAGGCTCAAGGCCGTCCGCAACGGCGCCGTCACCGTGGTGGGCCAGGTTCCCGGCGTTGCCGCCGGCGGGGAAGGTGGCCTGCTGGGCCTTGCCCTCTCCCCCGGTTTTGCCGCCGACAGGTACCTCTACCTCTACCTCACGGCTGCCGAAGACAACCGGGTGGTCCGGGCGCGGGTGGAGGAAACGGCCGACGGCGGGCTGGCCCTGGGTGCCCCGGAGGCAGTTTTCACCGGCATCCCCAAAGCCGGCACGCACAACGGCGGCCGGATCCGCTTTGGTCCTGACGGCTTCCTCTACGTGGCCACAGGCGACTCCCAACGTCGGGACCAACCACAGGACCCCAATGCCCTGGGCGGGAAAATCCTGCGCCTGACCGCCGACGGACAACCGGCGCCGGGAAATCCTTTCGGCAACGCCGTGTACAGCCTGGGGCACCGCAACGTCCAGGGCCTTGCCTGGGACGGCTCGGGGCAACTCTGGGCCAGCGAGTTCGGTCCGGACAAGGATGATGAGCTGAACCTGATCCTCCCGGGCGCAAACTACGGCTGGCCCGAGGTCACCGGGGCACCGCAACGGCAGGGGTTCCAGGACGCGAAGGCCGTGTGGCCCAGCACTGCGGAGTCCTCGCCCAGCGGCCTGGAAATCATCGGATCGACGGCCTACCTGGGGGCACTGCGCGGGCAGCGGTTGTGGACCGTCCCGCTTGAAGGCAACGCGGCGGGAGATCCTGTGGCCCATTTCACACGGGAGTACGGCCGGATCAGGGATGTTGTGCGGGCGCCGGATGGACGCTTATGGCTCCTGACCAACGGCCAAAACCCTGATTTTGTGCTGATTCTGGCGCTCCAGGGCTGACCCGGGAGCTGCTCCGGACGCCGATTTCACATGCACCGGAAGTTCGTGTAGAGTTTCATGTCGTTGCGGAGATCAACCGGGAAAGAAAAGCCCGGAAAGATCAAGGCAAAGAAGATGCACCTCTAGCTCAATTGGCAGAGCAATTGACTCTTAATCAATGGGTTCCGGGTTCAAGTCCCGGGGGGTGCACCACTGGGAAAACAGCCTCCGGCTTGCGGAAACGCAAACCGGGGGCTGTTTTGTTTGTGCCTACAGCTGCCCGGCAGGCTGCCGGCCAGTCGACGGTCCGGGCACAAAAAAGCGGCCACAGCCCATGGGCTGCAGCCGCGCGCTTCCGGCTCCAACGGCCGGCCAGCAGGACGTTACGGCGTGTTGTCCACCAGCGCAGCGGTACTGGGCGCCACAGCGAACTGGCTGGCCAGTTCGCGGACCACTGCCTGAAGTTCCTGGCGGAGTACATCCGGGTCAATGGAGGCTGAGGCCAGGACGGAGCGTTCCATCTCAACTGCGGCGGAGACGGCTTCCTTGCCACGGTCCGTCAGCGAAACCACGTGGCTGCGGCGGTCCGAGGTGCTGCGGACCCGCACGATATGCCCGTGCGACTCCAGCCGGCTCAGCGTTTTGCCCATGGTCTGGGCCTGGACCCGGACGTATTGTGCAAGCTGGGCCTGCGTCATGGGGCCTTGCGCGTCCAGAACCTCAATGGCGATGACACCGGCGTGCGTCAGGCCGATGGCCGCGAGTTTCTCGTTCCATGAGTGTTCAACGAGGCGCGCGGCAGTGGACAAGAGGCGCCCCGTGGGCCAGTGATCCATATCAGGCATGGAATCAAGTATAACCAACCAGGGATTAGCACTGTCCCCCACCCGTTACTAGGCTGGTGTGTCCCGCACGCGACAAGGAGATAAACAGTGGCTGAAAGACTGACTGCCGGCGACAACGCGCCCGGCTTCACCCTCAAGGATTCCACCGGCAAGGACACGGCGCTGGCCCCCCGGCCCGGCCGGAACACCATCGTCTACTTCTACCCGGCGGCAGCCACACCAGGCTGCACCAAGGAAGCCTGCGACTTCCGCGACAGCCTGGCCTCCCTCCAGTCCGCGGGCTATGACGTACTGGGCATCTCCCCCGACCCTGTCGCCAAGCTGGCGGCTTTTGTCGATAAGGAAGGGCTGACCTTCCCGCTGCTCTCCGACGCGGATCACGCGGTTGCCGAAGCCTACGGCGCGTGGGGCGAGAAAAAGAACTACGGAAAAACCTACGAAGGACTGATCCGGTCCACCGTGGTGGTGGACCCGGACGGCAAGGTATTGGTGGCCCAGTACAACGTCCGTGCCACGGGCCACGTCGCCAAGCTGCGCAAGGACCTGAAGATCGATTCCTGACACGTCGCGGCGGCCGGACACAGTACTGCCGCGACGCTACAATGGAACGAAAGCCTCCACCGTCCTGCATTGCACCGCCTGTTGCGGCTAATGGAATTCGGTGGGAGGGCAAGCGCGAGTGGTGAAATTGGCAGACACGCAGGATTTAGGTTCCTGTGCCTTCGGGCGTGGGGGTTCAAGTCCCCCCTTGCGCACACAATGTAAAAGGTCCTCCCGGCAATGTGCCGGGAGGACCTTTTGGTTTAACTTCCATCGCCTGGCCGCCGGCGGGATGGGGATGCCGCGGAATCACGGCCCTGACGGCCCATGGCGGCGGCGTATTCCGTGTTTGAAAAAAAGATTTGGAAATCCACCCATCCCTCTCGGCACAGCTGCCGAATACCCATTGAGACACCGGCCGAGGGGCAGGTGCCCACCAGCCAGATAAACCCGGCAGGGAAACTTCATTTCCTTTCCCGGAAAATGCAATAAACCAAGGAGAAACCAAAATGCAGACTATTAAGCGCACAACTTTCACCGTCGCAGGCGTTGCTGCTGCAGCTCTGCTCAGCCTGACGGCATGTGGTGGAACCAGCACCCCGGCCGCCTCCTCTGCACCGGCGGAGTCGCCGTCCTCGATGGCCACCAGCATGGCACCGTCACCGTCGGCGTCATCGTCGGCCAGCGCCGACACGATGGATCCGGCAGCCAACCTGGTGGGCCCCGGTTGCGCCGGTTACGCCGCACAGGTTCCCACGGGTGCCGGCTCCGTTGAAGGCATGGCCCTTGATCCGGTCGCTGTTGCCGCCTCCAACAACCCCATCCTCACCACCCTCACCGCTGCCGTCTCCGGCAAGCTGAACCCGAAGGTGGACCTGGTGGACACCCTCAACGGTGGCGAATTTACGGTCTTCGCACCGGTGGATGACGCCTTCGCCAAGATCGACGCCGCCACCATCGAAACACTCAAGACCGATGATGCCCTGCTCAGCAAGATCCTGACCTACCACGTTGTTCCCGGCCAGATCACCCCGGACAAGATCGCCGGCACCCACGCCACGGTCCAGGGCGGATCCGTCACGGTTGCCGGCAGCGGCGACGCCCTGACGGTCGACGGCGCCAACGTGATCTGCGGCGGCGTCAAGACCAAAAACGCCACCGTTTACCTCATCGACTCGGTGCTGATGCCCAAATAAGTCCCGGCCACCTTCGGAACTGCAGCATCACTGAAGCCGGGTCCACTCGCTGGAGTGGACCCGGCTTTGCTGCGCCCGGCGCCGTGCCCCACCTCCGAGGCAGCGGCGGCACCTTCTATTAGACTGGGATCCGGCCCGCACATCGCGGAGCCGGCAAATCCAGAGGTGATAAACGAGTGCCCAGCAGTACTTCCCGGCGGACGGTGATCAAAAGCGGCGCCCTCCTCCTGGCACTGGGTGTGACCGGATGCACGGGCGTCCCGTCCCCGTCGCCGTCGTCGGGTTCCCCCAGCTCCGCCGCTGCCGCTGAACCCGGCGCCACCTTCAACTTCGGCACGGCCGCGCAGCCCCTGGGGCTCGACCCCGCATTATCCAGCGATGTTGAGTCGCAGCGCATCACCCGCCAGATCCTCGAAGGCCTGGTGGGCGTGGACCAGACCACCGGCAAACCAACGCCCCTGCTCGCCACCGAGTGGACCGAATCCAACGAGGGCCGGACCTACACCTTCAAACTCCGCGGCGGTGTCACGTTCCACGACGGCACACCCTTTGACGCGGAAGCCGTGTGCACCAACTTCAACAGATGGTTCGCGTTCTCCCCGGACCTGCAGCGGCAGGCGCCCGGCAGCTCGTTCAAGGGTGTTTTCAAGGCCCACGCCGATGAACCGGACCTGTCCATCTTCAAAAGCTGCACGGCCCTGGCAGCGGACACCGTGCAGCTGGACCTGACCCAGCGGTTCACCGCGTTCCTGCAGGCCCTGACACTGCCCGCGTTCGCCATCGCGTCCCCCGCTGCCCTGGCCGCCGGCAACGCCAACGTCCTGGACCGGCAGAAAAGCGGCCAGCCGCTGTCTGCCTTCGGCACCAACCCTGTGGGTACGGGCCCGTTCAGCCTCAGCAGCTGGGACGAGGGCAGCGTTACCCTGGTCACCAATTCCTCCTACTGGGGGGACCGCGGCCAGATCGGCACCATCAATTTTATGGCCTACGACCACCCGCAGACCCGCCTCCAGGCATTGCTGGACGGCAAAATCGACGGCTACGACGCCGTGACCGTGGGCAACTTTGACCAGTTGGTCAAGCGCGGCAAGCAGATCGTCCAGCGCGATCCGTTCTCTGTGATGTACGTGGGCATGAACCAGGCAGTCGGCATCCTGGCAAACCTCAAAGTCCGCCAGGCGATCGAGCTGGCCATCGACAAGGAGACCCTGATCCGCAGGTTCTTCATCGACAACACGGCCAAGGCCACCCAGTTCGTGCCGCCCAAAATCAGCGGCTTCAACAACAACGCACCGGAACTTGGGCACGACCTTGCCAAGGCCAAGCAGTACCTGAAGGACGCAGGCTACGCCGGGGAAGAACTGAAGTTCTACTACCCCTTGAACGTCACCAGGCCCTACCTCCCCACGCCGGAAAAGGTGTACGCCGAGATCAGCCGGCAGCTGACCGCTGCCGGCTTGAACATCCGGCCCGTTCCCGTGGAGTGGTCCGAGGGCTACCTCCAGAAGGTCCAGTCCCCCGGCGACCATGCCCTGCACCTGCTCGGCTGGAACGGCTCCTATTCGGACGCGGAAAACTTTGTTGGACCCCTGTTCGGGGAGAAGAACGGCGAGTTCGGCTATCAGGACCCGCAGGTCTTCTCCAAGATCAACAGGGCCCGCAGCATGCCCGAGGGGGAGGAACGGGATGAGCAGTATCACACCATCAATGACCAGATCGCTGCGACGGTCCCGGCCGTGCCCATCGCCTTCCCCATCTCCGCCCTGGCCCTCTCGGACCGTGTGGTCAGCTATCCGGCGTCCCCTGTCTTAAACGAAGTTTTTACAAAGGTCCAACTGAAGCCTTGACGCGCTGCCCCAATTTCAGTATGTAGGCAGACCGGGGATATTCTGTGACAGCCAGAGCCGCTGCAATCGGAGACTGATCGTGACTTTCATTTCCAAGACCCACCATGCCGACGTTGTCCTGATCGGCGGTGGCATCATGAGCGCCACGCTCGGGGCATTCATCAAGCAGCTGGAACCCAATTGGACCGTTTCGCTGTTTGAACGCCTGGACGAGCCGGGGCTGGAAAGCTCGGATCCGTGGAACAACGCAGGCACCGGCCACGCCGCCCTCTGCGAACTGAATTACTCGCCCGCGGCCAAGGACGGTTCGGTGAGCCCGTCGAAGGCGCTGGTCATCAACGAACAGTTCCAGCTGTCGCGGCAGTTCTGGTCCCATCTGGTGGACCAGAAGCTGATCGGCTCCCCCAAGGGCTTCATCAACACCGTGCCGCATATGAGCTTCGTGATCGGCGAGGACCACACCAAATTCCTGAAGACCCGCTATGAGGCGTTGAAGCCGCACCCGCTCTTCCGCAGCATGGAGTACTCCGAGGACCACGCGCAGATCGCCAAATGGGCACCGCTGATCGTCAAGGGCCGCGACCCGAAGCAGCGCGTTGCCGCAACCCGTGCAGCCGAGGGGACCGACGTCGACTTCGGTGCACTCACCCGTGAGCTGACCACGTACCTGGGGAACAACGGCGTCGAAATCAACTACGGCCATTCCGTCACCGGGATTTCCAAGGCGTCCGACGGCGGCTGGGACCTTTCGCTGAAATACCCCAAATCCGGGGAACACAGCAAGATCCACGCCAAGTTCGTCTTTGTGGGCGCGGGCGGTGGCGCACTCCACCTCCTGCAGGCCTCCGGGATCCCCGAGAGCAAGGGCTACGGCGGGTTCCCCGTCTCCGGCCAGTTCTTCCGCTGCACCGATGAGGACATCGCCGCCCAACACAGCGCCAAGGTGTACGGCCAGGCCTCCGTAGGCGCCCCGCCCATGTCCGTCCCGCACCTGGACACCCGGTACGTCAACGGCAAGCGCTCCCTGCTGTTCGGCCCGTACGCCGGTTTCTCCACCAACTTCCTGAAAAACGGCTCGTACCTGGACCTGCCCCTGTCCATCCGGCCCAGCAACATCATTCCGATGCTGGCCGTGGCCAAGGACAACATGGACCTCACCGCCTACCTGGTTAAGGAAGTGGCCAAGCGCCACGGCGACAAGGTCGAGGCCCTGCGCGAGTACTACCCCGAAGCCAAGGACGGCGACTGGGAACTGATCACCGCCGGCCAGCGTGTACAGATCATCAAGAAGGATCCACAGAAGGGCGGCATCCTCCAGTTCGGTACTGAAGTGATCGCCGGCCGCGACGGCTCCATCGGCGCCCTCCTGGGTGCCTCGCCCGGAGCCTCCACCGCTGTTCCCATCATGATCGAACTGCTGCATAAGACGTTCCCCAAGAACTTCAAGGGCTGGCAGGGCAAGCTCAAGGAAATGATGCCCGGCTACGGCGTCAAGCTTGACGAGAACCCGGAGCTCGCCGCCGAACTCGAGATGGCCACGGCGTCCTCGCTGCAGCTGGAAGGCGTTTCCGCCGGCCGCTGACCCCAGGTCAGCGCAGGCACCGCAGGGTCCGTTCCCGTTCCCCAACCCACAGGAGACCATGCGATGTTCCGGCTGGCGCACCTTTCACTTGCAAACCGTGCCCTGATCGCACTGATCACCGTTTTCGCCTCCGTCTTCGGCGTGCTGACCATGACGTCGCTGAAGCAGGAACTCATTCCATCAATTGAGTTCCCGCAGATCACGGTGCTGACGGCCATGCCCGGGGCCTCGCCGGAGGTGGTGGACAAGCAGGTAAGCGGCCCGCTGGAAACCGCCCTGAACGGGGTGGAGGGCCTGGAATCAACGTCCTCCACCTCCCGCAATGGTGTGTCCCAGATAAGCCTGGTGTTTACGTACGGGTCGAACCTGGACCGGGCCCGGAACCAGATCGACAGGGCCATCTCCAACGCCAAGCGGTCCCTGCCGGACGATGTCCAGCCCCAGGCCATTGCGGGCAGCATCAGCGACTTCCCCATCGTGTTCCTGGCCGTCTCCTCGGACAAGTCCCTGAGCGAGCTCAACGCCGACCTGCTGCGGCTGAGCGTACCCCGGCTGCAGAAGATCGACGGCGTCCGTGGCGCCGACGTGACCGGCGGCGCCACCCAACACATCGAAATCCTGCCCCGGCAGGATGACCTGGCCGCTGCGGGCGCGGGAATCACCGCCATCCGGGACGCCCTGGCGAACAACGGGGCCCTGGTACCCGTGGGGACCGTCCAGGAGCAGGGCAAGACCCTGTCCCTGCAGATCGGCAGCCCGGTGGATTCCCTGGACGCCATCAAGGCGCTGCCGCTCTCCGGCGCCAAGGGTGCTGCCACCATCGGTACGGTGGCGGACGTGTCCTTGAAGGATGACGAGCGCACCTCCATCACCCGGACCAACGGTGCCGAAACCCTTGCCGTCTCCGTCACCAAAAAACCCGAGGGCGACACTGTGGGCATCTCCCACGCTGTCCGCGACACCCTGGCGGACCTTGAGGCCGAACTGGGCTCCAATGCCAAGTTCACGCCTGTGTTTGACCAGGCGCCCTTCATCGAAAAGTCCATCAAAGACCTCACCACCGAAGGCCTGCTGGGCCTGGGGTTCGCGGTGGCTGTCATCCTGGTGTTCCTGATGTCGGCACGCTCCACCCTGGTGACTGCGGTGTCCATCCCGCTCTCGCTGCTCATCACCTTCATTGGCCTGTCGGCCACCGGCTACTCCCTGAACATCCTGACCCTTGGCGCCCTCACCATTGCCATCGGCCGGGTGGTGGATGACTCCATCGTGGTGATCGAGAACATCAAACGTCACCTGAGCTACGGCGAGGAAAAGGTCACGGCGATCCTGACCGCCATCCGGGAAGTGGCCGGGGCCATCACCGCCTCAACCCTGACCACAGTGGCGGTGTTCCTGCCCATCGCCTTTGTGGGTGAGCTCGCCGGCGAGCTGTTCCGGCCCTTCGCCCTGACGGTCACCATGGCGCTGCTGGCTTCCCTGCTGGTGTCCCTGACCATTGTCCCCGTCCTGGCTTACTGGTTCCTGAAGAATCCAGGCGCCGCTGCCGTGGGTGCCGTGGCCGGCTCACCAACGGCCCGTACACAGGCAGCCGAGGCACGCGGCAAGGCGCTGGAGAGCGAACAGCGCAGCAGGCTCCAACGCGGCTACCTTCCCATCCTGAACAAAACCCAGAAACACCCCGTCATCACGCTGGTGGCGGCCGTCCTGGTCCTGGGCGCCACCGGCGCCATGACGCCACTGCTGGCCACCAACCTGCTGGGCAACTCCGGCCAGAACAGCCTCACTGTCCGGCAGGTGCTCCCCGCCGGCACCAGCCTGGCGGAAACCAGCGCGGCGGCCATCCGGCTGGAGACGGTCCTCCGGGGCATCGACGGCATCAAGGATGTCCAGGTCACTTCCGGCAACGCCACCGCCGGTTTTGCCGCCCTGACCTCCAGCGGGTCGTCCAATTCCACCTTCACGGTGGTCACCGACGAGAAAGCCGACCAGGAGCTGCTGCAGGAGACGGTCCGCTCCGAACTCACACAGCTCCCCGATTCCGGCAAGGTCTCCGTGGGCACCCAGCAGGGCGGGTTTGGCACGTCCTCCACCGTGGACATCACCCTCAAGGCCGCCACCACGGCGGACCTGCAGGCCGCCAGCGACGCGATGGTGGCGGCAATGACGGGTGTGCCGGGAACCAGCGAAGTGGCAACCAACCTTGCGGCCAGCCAGCCGGTGGTGCAGGTGAAGGTTGACCGCACCAAAACCGTTGCAGCCGGACTGAACGAGGAACAGGTGGCCGGCGTCCTCGCCGCTACCATCAGCCCCGTCCCCGCCGGCGAGGTGCGGATCGACACCAACGATTTCCCGGTCCGGATCGGCCAGGGCACCAAGTTCACCAGCATCGATGCCGTCCGGAACATTCCCCTGCCGGCGGGCCCCGGAACGGTGACCCTGGGCAGCGTGGCAGCCGTGGAGCAGGTGGACGTGCCGGTTTCCATCACCGCCAGCAACGGGCAACGGACCGCGCGGGTGTCCGTGACGCCGTCGGGATCCAACCTTGGTGCCGTGAATACCGAAGTCCAGGCCCGCCTGGCCGATGTGCAGCTTCCCGCCGGGGTGACTGCCGAAATCGGCGGGGCCACCACCCAGCAGGCCGAATCATTCCAGCAGCTGGGGCTGGCACTGCTCGCCGCGATCGCCATTGTGTACGTGATCATGGTGGCCACGTTCAAGTCGCTGATCCAGCCGCTGATCCTGCTGGTCTCCGTTCCGTTTGCCGCCACCGGCGCCGTGGCGCTGCTGCTCCTGACGGGGGTCCCGCTGGGGTTGCCGTCGCTGATCGGCATGCTGATGCTGGTGGGCATTGTGGTGACCAATGCGATTGTCCTGATCGACCTGATCAACCAATACCGCCAGCCACGCGACGGCCGGCCCGGAATGAGCGTGGCCGATGCCATCACGCACGGTGCCCGGCAGCGGCTGCGGCCCATCCTGATGACGGCCCTGGCTACCGTCTTTGCGCTCACGCCCATGGCCGTGGGGCTCACCGGCGGCGGCGGCTTCATCTCGCAGCCCCTTGCCGTGGTGGTGATTGGCGGGCTCATCTCCTCCACCGCGCTGACCCTCGTCCTTGTCCCGGTGCTGTACCGGCTGGTGGAAGGCCGACGGGAAAGGAAACAGTTGCTGAAGGACCTCCGCCAGCGGCCGGACTACCGGGCGGGCGCCCGTGTGGACAATGAATTCAATGACTGGACCACCGGTATGGTGCCCAAGGTCAGCGGCCGCCGGGCGGCCCCCGGCAGCCCCGAATAGCGGCGGGAATCAAGCAGGCCCACACCGGAGATCCGGTGCGGGCCTGTTGCGTTAACCCCTGGCTGCCACGCGGCGGGACAGGGAATATTCCGGACGGCATCGCGTTACAGAGGGTGATAGATGCAAATGCATCTATCTTGGACTACACTGGAACCAAGCCAGCAAGACCAGGATCGGAAAGGCACATCATGCAAATCGGTGTATTCAGCGTCAGCGACATCACCCCGGACCCCGTCACGGGCCGGATCCCCACCGAAAACGAACGCATCAAGGCCTCGGTGGCCATCGCCAAAAAAGTCGAGGAAATCGGCATGGATGTCTACGCCATCGGCGAGCACCACAACCGGCCGTTCTTCTCCTCCTCCCCCACCACCACGCTGGCCTTCATCGCCGCCCAGACGGAGCGGATTACGCTCTCCACAGCCACCACGCTGATCACCACGAATGATCCCGTCAAGATCGCCGAGGACTTCGCGATGCTCCAGCACCTCGCGGATGGCCGCGTGGACCTGGTCCTGGGCCGCGGCAACACCGCTCCCGTGTACCCCTGGTTCGGCAAGAACATCCAGGACGGGGTGGAGCTGGCCATTGAGAACTACAGCCTGCTGCGCAAGCTGTGGGACGAAGACACCGTGAACTGGTCCGGGAAGTTCCGCACCCCGCTGCAGAACTTCACTTCCACGCCCCGGCCCCTGGACGGAGTGGCACCGTTTGTGTGGCACGGCTCCATCCGCACGCCGCAGATCGCCGAGGTGGCCGCGTACTACGGTGACGGGTTCTTCGCCAACAACATCTTCTGGCCAAAAGAGCACTACCAGCAGCTGATCAGCCTGTACCGGGAACGCTACGAGCACTACGGCCATGGCACTGCGGACCAGGCGATCGTGGGCCTGGGTGGCCAGTTCTTTATGCGGAAGAACTCCCAGGACGCTGTCAAGGAGTTCCGCCCCTACTTCGACAACGCCCCGGTCTACGGCCACGGCCCGTCGCTGGAGGACTTCACCTCGCAGACTCCGCTGACCGTGGGCAGCCCGCAGGAGGTCATCGAGAAGACGCTTACCTTCCGTGAGTACTTCGGCGACTACCAGCGCCAGCTGTTCCTGATCGACCACGCCGGCCTGCCCCTGAAGACGGTCCTGGAGCAGCTGGACCTGTTCGGTGAGGAAGTCCTTCCCGTCCTGCGCAAGGAATACGCCGACAAGAAGCCCGCCCACGTCCCCGAGCCGCCCACCCACGCCAACCGCGTGGCTGCGCAGCTTGCCAAGGACGCGGCCAAAACCACCGCGGACGCATAATGTCCAGCGGAAAGCCGGAATCGCCGGTCCGTCTCGCTGCGGAAACCTGGGAGTCGTTGTTCAGGGCCCAGGTGGCGGTGATGCGGAAACTGCAGCAGGGACCGGCTTTCCGCCAGCTCGCGCTGAACGAGTACGATGTGCTGTTCACGCTGTCCCGCTGCCCCTCCGGCTGGCTGCGGCTCAACGAACTCAACGACAATGTCCTCTTGAGCCAGTCAAGCCTCAGCCGGCTGGTGGAGCGGCTTCAAAAGCGGGGGCTGGTGGATCGGATGCCCGCCCCGGAGGACGGCCGCGGCGTCCTGCTGAGGTTGACTGATGCCGGCAGGGACCTGCAGAAGGAGATCGGCCGCGAACACGTCCGGGACATCTCCGCGCTGGTGACTCCGGCGCTGACCCCCGCGGAGCAGAAAGAACTGGCACGGCTGACGGACAAGCTCCGCAGCTCACTGGGCCAGCTGCCACCGCACTAGCCCAGGACCTGCAGGCGGTCCGGGTCCTCCACCGGCAGGACGCCGTTGACCACGGCCGTGACCTGCATCCTGCTCAGCGTCAGGCTGCCGCCGATGGTGGACAGGAAGGCGGTGTCTGCGGAGTCCCGGCCGGCAGTGATCCGGAGCATTGACTCCCGCGGGGCCAGTCCGGTGGGATCAATCACGTGCCAGGCCCCGGCCACAAAGGCCTCGGCAACGGCATGGAAGTCCATGGGGTACAGGCCGGGCGCGTAGACAGCGGCGAGCCGGGCCGGGATGTCCTTGGACCGCAGCAGCGCTATGGCCAGGTGCGCGAAGTCCCGGCATACGCCGCGGCGGCTGAGGAGGGTCTCCACCGCGCCGTCCGTTCCGCGCGAGGAGCCGCTGAGGTAGCGCAGTTCCCCGTGCACCCAGTTGCGGACGGCCGTCAGCAGGGCGCCGTCCCGCAACTGGCCAAACTCCGCGTAGGCGGTGGGCAGGAGCCGGTCCGACTCCGCGTAGCGGCTGGGCCTGACGTAACGGATGCGGTCCGCGAGGGTTGCCTCTTCCGGCTGCGCCCGGCCGGACACCGTGGCCGAATAGTGCACGGTGACCTCTGCCGGGTCGGTGAACTCCATGTAGTGGAGCCGCCCGCCGTGGTGGTCCGCCACCTCGGTCAGTGGCACCTCCCCGCCGCCGCTGCTCACGGACAGCGATTCCGCGAAGGATGAGTACCCATCGTTGCGGGCCGCAGCGACGGCCATGGCTACTTTGGTGTTGGCGGCGGTTTTGAAAACCAGGTGTGCTGTAACAGTACGTTCCATGTCGCTTCCGGGGGTGTTGGCAGGAGGTGAACGGGGTCCCGGCACACGGGCTGCGGGACTAGGGTGAAACCTTCAGAGACATTAGCATCCGCTGGACGTTGGCGAATTCAGTCCCCTCATTGGCGTAGGCGGCGGCCTGCGCCAACGTATCGAAGGCCTTGGCCGGGGCCACCAACTCATCCGTTGCATAGGCCTTCAGCACCGGCACATCGCCGAACGAGTAGTCGCCTATCGCCGCGGGCCCCCGCACCGTGTTCCGCAGTTCACAGGCCAGGTTGCCCGCTCCACCCACCACGTTGGTGATCCCGTAGGAACCGAAATACCGGTAGCCCTGGATCACCCGGAACACCACGCGTGGCGGGATGGTGGCCTCACCGGACAGGGCCGGCAGGTCCACCGGCACGCTGCTGATCACGGTGTACGGTTTCCGGGATCCTTCAGGGCAGTCAACGGCCGACGCCGGCAGTCCGGTCTGCAGGGCGGCCATAAAGGTGCCGTCGGGCTTCTTCACCTCGATTTTCAGGGCGCCCGGCAGCGTCCCCGCTGCCGGCGGCACGGACTGGGCGATCCAATCCTGCGGCAGGTCGAAGCTGACTTTCCGGCCGGCGTCGGCAAATGTCTTCCATACCGCAGCGGTGGCCACCGGCCGGGCAGTGTCCGTGGCTGAGGGGCTTGCTGATGCCGCCTCCGTTCCTTCCGGTGACGCGGTGCCATCCGGCGATGCAGTGCCCTGCGTTACGGCAGGGTCTTCCGGCTGGGCAGTCCAGGCCGGTGCCGGGGCCGACGGGGCGGAACACCCAGCCAGCACGGCGGCGGCAACTGCCGTCGCGAGCATTGTCCTTGCAGCCGGCGCGCGCTTCATGCGCCCCAGCCTAGTCCGCGGGGTGACCCGACGGCGTGTAGGCGAGCCACGGCTTGCCGGTGCCGCAGGCCCGGACAGCGGACACCTGCCGGGCGTGTCGCCGTCGGACGTCTTCAGCCGTCCCTGGCACTAGGCTGTTTGGTATGGCGGAAGACCAGCACAGCGCACCCGAGGAATCACTGGCGGACATCTCCGCCCTGGACATTGCCGACTGGCGGCTGCGGACGTATTCCCTGTACGACAATGTCCGCCGGATTTCTGCGGACAACCCGGCCGAAGCCCACTCGTACTGGCGCCACCAGCGCGACCTGATGTTTGCCACCCATCCGGCCTCGGCACTGACCAAAGCCGACAAATCAAACTTTTCGGGCCTGCGGACCGCTGACTACGACCCCATCTACCGGTTCCATGTGCCGCTCACCAAAGAAGGCGCCGGCCGGGAGATGACTGTTGAGACGGGTACCGACGGGACGGTCCATTTTGTCCGGCTGGGCACGTTCGACCTGCCGGAAATGGGCCAGCTGGCCGTCTGGAAGCTGCAGGGTTACGGCGGCGGAATTTTTGTCCCGTTCCGGGACGCCACCGCCGGCCAGCCCGGCGGCAGCTACGGGGCCGGCCGGTACCTGCTGGACACCATCAAGGGCGCCTTCCACGGCGTCAGCGGCTCCGGACCGGACGCCGAGTTCGTACTCGACTTCAACTTTGCGTACAACCCGTCGTGCGCCTACAACGAGGCTTGGGCGTGCCCGCTGGCCGGCCCCTCCAACCGGCTGGCCGTGGACATCCCTGTGGGCGAGCTGTACTGAGCCCATGACCACCAACCCGCGCCGCCTTGCCCGCGTACGCCCCACTGACCCGGCAACGGCCGCGGAACAATTTTTTGTGGCCAGCGCGGCCACCGGAACCGGGACCGATGGGGACTGGACAGACCGGGACGGGACCTGGACGGTCATCGGGACGCCCTTTCCATGCTCGGCGGCCAACGCATCAAGCCCGTGGCGCGACAGCTGGCAGCTGGGGGCAACCGTGGCGCGGGACGCATTTTGTTTCCTGGCCCCCAGCGCGCCGGCCAACGTGCTGGGCATGGCCCACAACACGGGACCGGCCGGACGGGCGCAGCCGCCCCAGGCCTTCCACAAAGCAGCCACGAGCGTGGTGGGGCCAGGTGTTGCGATCGAACTGGCACCCGGGATGCGCCAGGTGGAACCGGAAGCCGAGCTGGCAGTGGTCATCGGCACCACATCCCGCGGCCTGACGCTGGCTACCGCCCGTGCTGCAGTCCTGGGGTTTACCATCGCCAACGACGTCACCTGCCGGGACCTGCAGAAATCCGACGCGCTGTGGATCAGTGCCAAAAGCCAGGACACCTTCACGCCCGCCGGGCCATGGATCACCACCGGCCTTGACGAGGCCGACCTGGCCGTGGGCGTAGTCCTCAACGGGAAGGCGCTGGAAACCGCCAGCACGGCGGACCTCGGCTGGAAAGTGGACGAAATCCTGGTGTACCTGACCGGGTTCATGACGCTCCACCCCGGCGACCTGGTCCTGACCGGGTTTCCGGCCGAGTGCCGTCCCCTGTCCCCCGGCGACACCGTCGCGTGCCGGGTGGAGGGCATCGGCGAGCTGGTCAACCCGGTGACAGCATCGGCGTGGCCCGGCCCCGTGCCGCAGTAACCCGCATGGTCCGGTCAGGCATGGTTCGGGGGCTGCCGGAACATATGTCAGGCTTAACGGATGGATTCGACCACTGCGCCTGCGGAAACAACGACGCAGCAGCCTACCCGGAGCTTTCCAGCAACCCGGCACTACCGGGGCCTCCTCCGCTTCCCGGTGGTCCGCCAGCTGATCCGCTTCTCCGGCGTTGGCGTCCTGTGCACCGCGGCGTCGCTGGCCCTGTACGCGCTGCTGCGGCCCTGGCTGGGTCCGCAGCTGGCCAATGCGGTGGCCCTGGTGCTGACGTCGCTGCTGAACACCGCCCTGAACAGGCGCCTGACCTTCAAGATTGAAGGCGGCAAGCGCAGGATCCGGGACCACCTGAACGGGCTGGTGGTCATTGTTGTGGCGCTGGTCATCACGGGTGGGAGCCTCGGCGTCCTGCACTGGCTGAATCCGGCTGCCACGGTGGGCGATGAGCTCCTCACCACCACACTCTCAGGGTTCCTGGCCACCGCCGTCCGGTTCACGCTCCTGCGGCACTGGATTTTCCGGCGGGCGCGGCACCGCTAGCGGCGTGCCGGCCCCAGCCGGAAAATCCGCGGTCAGGCCGAACCGAGGCTCCTGACCCCGGCCACAGCCCGGGCCACGGCCTCCGCTGCGGTCGCCAGGTCGCCAGCGCTGACGGTGGCGTCGAAGCTGAACCGCACCGCGGTCTGTGCCACCGCGGCCGGGAAACCCATGGCGGTGAGCACCGGCGACGGCGCGTCGGAACCAGCAGCGCACGCGGAACCGCTGGAACACACCACCCCCTGGCGTTCCAGGTCCAGCAGGACCGATTCGCCGCTGGTCCCGGGGAAGCAGAACGACGCCACCGATGGCAGCCGCTCCGAGGAATGTCCGGTGCGGACTGCGCCAGGCACCCCCGCGAGTACAGCGGCAATGAACCCGTCCCGCAGGTCCGCCACGTGGCCGGACCGCTCCGGCTGTCCTGCCTTCGCCATTGTCAGGGCGGTGGCCAGGCCCACGGCGGACGCCACGTTCTCGGTCCCGGACCGGCGGCCCCGTTCCTGGCCGCCGCCGTGGAGAAGGGGTTCCAGCCGGGTCCGGCTCCGCACAAAAAGTACGCCGCAGCCTTTGGGGGCGCCAAGCTTGTGGCCGGAAATGCTCATGGCATCAACGCCCAGGGCCTTGGTGTCCAGCGGCAGCCACCCCGCGGCCTGGACGGCGTCGGTGTGGAAGGGGATGTCCAGCCCGTGCGCCAGCGCAGCCAGTGCCGCCACCGGCTGGACAGTACCCACCTCGTTGTTGGCGTACATCACGCTGGCCACAGCGGTCCCGGGATGGAGGCAGCCCGCAAAGGCTTCCGGGGTCACCAGCCCGGTTCCGTCCACGGGCGCCACGTCAACGGTGAATCCATGGAACCGCTCAAGGTACCGGGCGGACTCTTCGACGGCCGGGTGTTCGATGGCGCTGATCAGGATCCGTTTAAGCCGTGGGTCCGCGGCCTGCCTGGCCAGGGCGATCCCCTTGATGGCCAGGTTGTCCGCCTCGGTCCCGCCGGAGGTGAACGTCAGCTCCCCTGGACGGCAGCCCAGTGCGCTGGCCACCGAAGCCCTGGCGCCGGCCAAAGCGGCAGCTGCTGATTCGCCGAGCGAGTGGTGGCTGGACGGGTTGCCGAACTCGCCGGTCAGGTAGGGCCACATGGCCTCCAGCACTTCCCGCCGGACCGGTGTGGTGGCTGCGGCGTCGAGGAAAATCAAAGCCCGTTCACCCCGCGGTCAGTTCAATGTCCAGGCCAAGGTCCAGGGCCGCCACCGTGTGGGTCAGGGCGCCGATGGAGATGACGTCCACACCGGTGGCGGCGATGTCCGCTACGGTGGCCAGGTTCACGTTGCCGCTGGCTTCAACACGGGCCCGGCCGGCCACCAGCGTCACGCCTGCGTGCAGATCCTCCACCGTGAAGTTATCCAGCATGATGGTGTCCACCCCGGCCGCAAGTACGGGATCGATCTGGTCCATGCTGTCCACCTCCACCTCGAAGTGGGTGGTGTGCCCCAGCTGCGCTCTGGCCGCCAACAGCAGGCCGGTGAGCCGGGCGGGGTCTCCCCCGGTCATCACGGCCAGGTGGTTGTCCTTGGCGAGCACTGCATCGGAGAGGCTGTACCGATGGTTGGCCCCGCCGCCGCACCTCACCGCATGGCGTTCGAGGATCCGCAGTCCGGGCGTGGTTTTGCGGGTGTCTGTGATCCGGGCGGAAGTCCCCTCCACAAGGCGAACGAACTCCGCGGTTTTGGTGGCGATCGCGGACATCCGCTGGACCAGGTTGAGGGCCACCCGTTCGGCCAGCAGCACCGAGCGGGCCCGTCCGCTGACCCGCGCGAGGTGCGTTCCGGCGTCGAACGTTTCCCCATCCTGCACCAGGAGCTGCACCTGGGTATCCGGATCAACCAGCAGCATGGCGTCGCGGAACACCGTGGCGCCGCTGAACACCCCGGGCACCCGGGCGTTCAGGACGGCCGTGGCGCGGGCGCCGGCGGGAATGAGCAGCTGGGAGGTGATGTCGCCGGCGGGGGCGTCCTCGGCGAAGGCGCGCTCCAGGATGTCGCGGACGGGGGCCTGCGGGAGGGTGGCTGTTGAATCAGTCATGGACAAGGCTCGCTTTCGGGCGCCGGCTGACGGCGGTGGGGGAATGGTCGACGTCGGTGCTGTCGCTGCGGTAGTGCGCGCCCACCGAGGCGCGCCGCGAGATGGCGCCGGCCACCAGGAGTTGCGCCGCCAGCAGCAGGTTGGCGTCCTCGTGGCTGCGGGGATCAGCGTCCGCGGGGACTTTCAGGGGTTGCACCGCAGCGGCCCAGGCGGCCAGGAGCGTGCCTGCCTCAGCCAGCAGCTGTCCGTTCCGCAACACGCCGGCTTTGGCGGTCATCAGCCGCCGCAGCGCTTCCCGGGAAAACGGCTCGCCTGCAGCTGCCTGCGGGCCGGGCGACGCTTTGGCGGGTGTGCCAAAGGCCTGCGCCGAAGGAATGGTCCCCGCCGGCGCCCAGGCCGGGCCGGGTGAGAGGAAGGATTCGACGGCGCGGCGGCCAAACACCAGCCCTTCCAGCAGGGAGTTGCTGGCCAGGCGGTTTGCGCCCTGGACGCCGGTGCAGGCAACTTCCCCGGCCGCGTAGAGCCCGGGAAGGCTGGTGCGGGCAGAGAGGTCCGTGGCCACGCCGCCCATCCAGTAGTGCGCGGCGGGCGCCACGGGGACCACGTCCCGGGTCCAGTCAATGCCGGCGTCGAGGGTTTTTTGGGTGAGCGTGGGAAACCGGCGGCGGAGGAACCCTGCGCCCTTGGCCGCTTCGATACCGCGGGCATCCAGGTAGATGTGGCCGTTGGGGTCGCCAAGTTTGGCCAGGTGCAGGGCGATGCTGCGCGAGACCACGTCGCGGGGTGCCAGCTCCGCGTCAGGGTGGTAGGCGCGCATAAAGCGGCGGCCGCTGCCGTCCACCAGGAGTGCGCCTTCGCCACGCACGGCTTCTGAAATGAGCAGCGGATCGCCGCTGCAGCCGGGCCCGCCCGCGCTGCCCGGCTGGACCAGGCAGGTGGGGTGGAACTGGAAGAACTCGAGGTCACTGACAGCTGCCCCGGCGCGGACGGCGAGCGCCAGGCCATCTGCGGTGGCCACGGCGGGGTTGGTGGTCTGGGCGAACAGCTGCCCTGCTCCCCCGGTGGCCAGCAGCACGGCGTCGGCGTCGAGGGTGGCCGGACGTCCGGCCTGGAGGTAGTCCACCCCTGTCACCCTGCCGCATGCCTGGTGCAGCGCCGTGGCGTGGGCCCCGGCCAGGATGGTCAGCTGGCCCCCGGCTTCCCGGGCGAGGACTTCGCTGATCAGGGCGGCGGCCACCCTGGCTCCCGTGGCGTCTCCGCCGGCGTGCAGGATCCGCGGGGCACTGTGGGCAGCTTCAAGGCCAAGGGCCGGACCGCCGTCGGACCCTGGATCAAACTCGACGCCGTAGCGTGCCAGCCCGGCAATGTCCTGGCGTGCTTCGCGGCACATCAATTCCACGGCGGCCCGGTTGCAATGGCCGGCCCCCGCCTGCAGGGTATCGGCGATGTGCGCTGCCACCGTGTCGCCGGGAGCGGGATGGTCCAGGACGGCCGAGATGCCGCCCTGGGCGTACCAGGTGTTGCTTTGATCCAGCCGGCCCTTGGTCAGCAGCACCACCTCCGCGCCGGCATCGCCCGCCAGCAGTGCCGCGTAGAGCCCGGCGATGCCGCTGCCCAGGATGGCGAGCCGGCGGGTGGCCAGCGGCCGGGCAGAAGTGCGGGGCGGGCGCTGCATTATGGCCTGGCCGCGAGCATACGCTCAAGCGCGGTCCGGGCGTTGGCCTGGACGGCATCATCGACGGTGATCCGGTTGACCACGCGCCCTGCCACGAGTTCCTCCAGGACCCACGCGAGGTAGCCGGGGTGGATCCGGTACATCGTGGAGCAGGGGCAGATCACCGGGTCCAGGCAGAAAATGGTGTGCTGCGGGTATTCGGCGGCCAGCCGGTTCACCATGTTGATTTCCGTGCCGATCGCGAACGTGGTGGGTTCCGTGGCTGCGGAGATGGCCTTTTTGATGAAATCGGTGGAACCGGCGGAATCGGCGGCATCCACCACTTCCATGGGGCATTCCGGGTGCACAATGACCTGCACCCCGGGGAAGTCCTGCCGGGCCTTTTCAATCTGGCCCACGTTAAAGCGCTTGTGGACGGAGCAGAAACCGTGCCACAGGATGACCCGGGAATCCTGCAACGCCTCGCTGCTGTTGCCGCCCAGGTCCTTGTTCGGATTCCACATGGGCATTTGCTCCAGCGGCACGCCCAGGGCCTTGGCGGTGTTCCTGCCCAGGTGCTGGTCCGGGAAGAAGAGCACCCGCTGTCCACGCGCAAAAGCCCATTCGAGGACGGTCTTCGCGTTTGAGGACGTGCAGACGATGCCGCCGTGTTCGCCACAGAAGGCCTTCAGCGCTGCGGAGGAGTTCATGTAGGTGACGGGGATGACCGGGACCCGGCCGTCGGCGTCGGGCTCGGTGCCGAAGATTTCCGTGAGTTGTTCCCAGCATTCCTCCACCGACCCGGCGTCGGCCATGTCCGCCATGGAGCAGCCGGCGGCGAGGTTGGGCAGGATGACTGCCTGTTCGGGGGTGGAGAGGATGTCCGCTGTTTCGGCCATAAAGTGCACCCCGCAAAAGATGATCGCTTCGGCATCGGGCCTGGTCAGGGCAGCGTTGGCCAGCTGGAAGGAATCGCCCACAAAGTCCGCGTACTGGATGACCTCGTCCCGCTGGTAGAAGTGGCCCAGGACCACGGCCCGGTTGCCCAGCGTGGCTTTCGCAGCGAGGATGCGGGCCGCCAGTTCGGCATCGGTGGCCTTTTTGTACTCCTCCGGCAGCTGGCCCTGGCGGGGCGTGGCGGCGGGTGCGGCGTCGGCGCTGGAGGCGCCGGGTCCGTAGGCGGGAATGCCGGCGAGGGCTTCGGCAAGGTCGTAGTCCCAGGGACCTTTGGCGAGGGCCGGGCTGCAGGTGCTGCGCTCAGCGGCGCCGCCCTTTTCAGCTTGTTCGCGCGTGATCAGCTGGATTGCTGTGTTGACGCTGGTCATGGTGTGCTCCTGTTGTCTGGGTCAAGGCCGGGCCGGCCGGTGAAGCGGTAAAGGCGTGGCGGGCGGTGCTTCCCGCCCTGGAGGAATTCCCCGGTTTCTTCGATTTCCGGGGTCGCCTTGAGTTGCCTGCGGAAGTTGCCGGGGTCCAGCTGGCGGTCCAGGACAGCCTCGTAGACTTCCCGGACCTGGGCCAGGGTGAAGTACTCCCCGAGCAGGTGGTAGGCCACTGAGCCGTAGGCGAGCTTGTTCCGCAGCCGCCAGAGCGCGTACTCCACGATGGCGTTGTGATCGAAGGCCAGCGTGCCCAACCGGTCCGCCCGGAACCACCGGACGTTCTCGGATTCGTCGGCGAGCGCAGCTTCGGTGGGCTGCACCAGTGCCCAGTAGACGATCGAGACAACGCGCTGGGTGGGCGAGCGGTGCAGGCCACCGAACGCGTACAGCTGCTCGAGGTAGCTGGGGGCCAACCCGGTGGTTTCCCGGAGGTTCCGCGCGGCCGCGTCCTGCAGGGAGTCGACCTGGCTCAGGGGGCCGCCGGGAAGGGCCCACTGGTCCTTGTAGGGTTCCCGGATCCGGCGCACCAGCGGCAGCCACAGCGTGGGCCGGCCGGAATTCTCGCTGGGTCGGAGCGCGAAGATCACCGTGGAAATGGCCAGTGCCGGCGGTGCCGCCTGGCGTTCGGAAACGTTTGCCGAGGTCGAATACATCGCTGCCACCGCCTCCTTCCGGAGCCACCTCATCAGTTAAAGTCACTTTGACTAGAACTAATTCTACGACTCCACGGCCCGAAACCGAAATGTTGCCGGCAGCAGTCCCGGCCGGTCATGCAGCAGCCACCACCGGGTTCAGAGTCCGGCCCGGGAAATCGGCGTCCGGCACAAGGACCGGGGAGGCGGGAGGCTTCGGGTGCCCGGCCGTTTCGCCGGACCTCTGTACCCATCGTTTCGCGCCGGCCAGTCCGCCCGGTACGGCCTGCACGGGCTCAGGCGGTAAATTCAAGTGGTCCCACGAGGATCCCCCCGAACCCAAGAAGGCAGCCCATGACGGAGAAGCACGCCCCGGCACATCCACAGCCCCAGCTGGGCCATAGCATGAAGCCCCGCCAGCTCACCATGATGGGACTGGGCAGTGCCATCGGCGCGGGCCTGTTCCTTGGCTCAGGTGCCGGCGTGCAAGCGGCCGGGCCGGCAGTGCTCATCTCGTACCTGGTGGCCGGCACCCTGATCATCCTGGTCATGTGGGCGCTGGGCGAAATGGCTGCCGCCAACCCCAACATCGGCGCATTCTCGGTCTACGCCGAGCGTGCCATGGGAAAGACTGCCGGCGCCACCATCGGCTGGTTGTGGTGGCTGCAGCTGGTGGTGGTTATTGCCGCTGAAGCACTCGGCGCCGCCGGGCTGCTGTTTTCCGTGTGGCCGGTGGTTCCTGTCTGGGCCCTCGCACTCCTGTTTATGGTGGTGTTCACGGGCATCAACCTCGCCGGCGTCCGGAACTTCGGCGAGTTCGAGTTCTGGTTCGCCGTCCTCAAGGTGGCCGCCATCATCCTGTTCCTCGGCGTGGGCGCAGCCCTGCTCCTGGGGCTTCTCCCGGACGTGGCCTCGCCAGGCCTGGCCAACCTCACCACCGACTTTGCCCCTGAGGGCCTGGGAGGTGTGGCCGCGGCACTGTTTGTGGTGATTTTTGCTTTCGGCGGGACCGAGATTGTGTCCGTTGCCGCCGCCGAAACCGAAGACCCGGAGCACAGCGTCGGCAAGGCCATCCGCACCGTGGTGTGGCGGATCCTGGTGTTCTACATCGGTTCCGTGCTGGTGATCGCTGCAGTCCTGCCCGCCACCTCCGAGGCCCTGGCCTCCCCGTTTGCGGGGGTCCTGGACGCCGCCCGGATCCCAGGGGCGGCCACCGCCATCACCCTGGTGGCCGTCGTCGCGCTCCTCTCGGCATTGAATGCCAACCTGTACGGCGCGTCCCGGATGGTGTACTCCCTCGCCGGCCGTGGGGAAGCACCCCGGTTCCTGGCCCGGCTGCGCGGCGCCGGGGTGCCCATGGCGGCCGTGGGCGTGTCGGTGGCGTTTGGTTTCATCGCGACTGTCCTGGAGCTGCTGTTTCCGGAGCGGATCCTGCCGGCCCTGTTCCAACTGGTGGGCTCCACCTGCCTGGTGGTCTGGGGCAGCGCGCTGGTTTCGCAGCTGGTCCTGCGGCGCCGTGCGGACCGGGCGGGCACTCCCCTGCCCCTGCGGATGAAGGGCTTCCCGGGCCTGACCATCCTTGGCCTGGTCCTGCTGGCCGTGATCTTTGCTGTGGGGTTCAGCGCCGAGAGCAGCCGGGTGCAGCTCTTCGGCACGCTGACGCTGATCGCGGGGATCGCTGCGGCCTGCTGGCTGGCCGCCCGGCTCACCGGGGGCGCCCGCCAGCCCAACTGACTAGCAGTTGTTGTCGTTTTGGGGGTTCAAAACGACAACAACTGCGAGCTAGTTGGGCGGGGCGGGTGCCAGCTTGCCCGGTTGAAGTCCCTCGCAGCCCTGGCGGTTGAAACCGGTAAATCCGCTGTTGAGCTGCCAAGTCCGCAGCCGGGTAAAGTGGTGCGTACCTTCGGCGGGGCAGGCGGAGGAGGCTCCGAAGCGCAGGGTCCGCCTGAGCGCCGTACTTGATGAGGACTGAAACCATGAGCGGCAGGCACACCGGCAACCAGCACAACCACACGGTAGAGGGCACCGACCCGCAACTTTTTGTCGCTGTCCACGATCCGGCATCGGACGCCGGCCTCAGGCCCGTCCTGCTGATCCACGGTTTCTCGTCCTCCAGCAAGCTGAACTGGGAAGACACCGGTTGGGTGGCTGCGCTGCTGGATGCGGGCCGCCGGGTCATCACCGTGGACCTGCCGGGCCACGGCCGCAGCGGCGCCCCGGAAGACCGAGATTCCTACTCCCCCAGCAGGATCCGCGCGGACCTGCTGCAGGCAGCGTTCGACGCCGGGGCCCGCCCCCTGCAGGACGGGAATCCTTCCAGCGGGCTGGACGTGGTGGGGTATTCGCTGGGCTCCCGGCTCGCCTGGGAATTCGGCGCCACCCAGCCCGAACTGGTGCACCGGCTGGTGCTGGGCGGGCCCAACATGGCCGACCCACTGGCGGAATTCGACCTGGTGGCCGCCCAGGACTTCCTGGCCGACGGCACCCCGATCGCGGATGAGTCCACCGCCAGGCTGCTCCGGATGGCGCAGCTGCTGCCGAGCAACAACATCTTCGCCCTGCTGACCCTGGTGGAAGCCATCAAGGATGAGCCCTACGACCCCGCCGAAGCCGTGCCGCACGTCCCCTTGCTCCTGGTGGCCGGCGAACTGGACGAACGGCTCGGCAGCCTGGCGGGGCTGGCCGATTTGGCCGCCAAGGCCGGAACCAGCGCCGAGCAGCTGGTTCTCCCCGGCAGGAACCACACCAACGCCGTGACCAGCAGGGCCTTCAAGCAGGCGGCCATCGCGTTCCTGGCCGGCTAGCCGCCGGCCGCACACGGGCGCGCGTCCCGGCGGTAGGCTGGGTCCGACGTGGCAAAAGGGCCGGAAGGGACACATGGGAACGCGCTTTGAGGACCGCACCGACGCCGGCCGGCAGCTGGCGTCGGTCCTGACCCAATTCAGGGAACGGCCGGACACCGTGGTGCTGGGCCTGGCCCGGGGCGGGATCCCCGTGGCCGCTGCCGCCGCCCAGGCCCTGTTCCTGCCGTTAGGCGCTGTCCTGGTCCGGAAACTGGGCATCCCGGGGCATCCGGAAACCGCGTACGGGGCGCTGGCCCGGTCCGGCGGACGCACCGTCCGGCTCCTCAACCGGCCGCTGCTGGACCGTGTGCTGGCCCATGGGGTCGGCCGGGAGCAGCTGGAAGCCGTGGAGGCCCAGGAACGCGCCGAACTGCACAGGCGTGCGGCCCGGTACCCGGAATACAGCCTGGACCTGGCGGGAAAAACGGTGCTGCTGGTGGACGACGGGCTGGCTACGGGAGCCACCATGCGTGCTGCCGTCGAGGCGGTCCGGGCCGGCAACGCGGCAGCCGTGGTGGCGGCGGCGCCCGTGGGGTCCGTGGAGGCGGAGACGTCCCTGGAACGGGTCTGCGACGCCGTGCTGTGCCTGCACCTGCCCGGCAAGTTCCGCGCCGTGGGCAGCTTCTACCGGAATTTCGGCCAACTGACGGACGCGGACGCGCTCGGTTTCCTGGCAGCGGCTGCCGATTAACGTCCGACGGCGGGCCGGACCGCCGTGGTCCGGCCCGCCGTCGGGCGCGTGGAAAGGTTCCTAGTGGTGGCCGCCGCTGACGCCCAGCGGGTTGCCCTTGGTCTCCTTGGCGAGCACCACACCAACCACCGAGATGACACAAAGCACCATGATGTAGATGCCGATGGAGCCGGTCCACCCGGTGCTTTGCAGCAGGAATTCGGCGATGGTGGCCGCAAAGGCGCCGCCGAGGATGGCGCCGAAGGCATAGCCGATGGAGATGCCGGAGTACCGGACGTTAGCGGGGAACATTTCGGCATACATGGCCGACATGGGCCCGTAGGAGAGGCCCAGTCCGATGGTGAGGACAAACAGGGCAAGCCCGTAAAGCCAGATGTTTTTGGTGTCGATCAGGGCGAACATGGGGATCATCCACACAAAGATGATCGCGTACCCGGTCACGAACGTCTTCACCCGGCCGATCCGGTCCGAAAGCCAGCCGCCCACCAACGTGAAGATCAGCCAGCCAAAGGACGCCAGCGTGGTGGCCAGCAGGATCTGCGGGGTGGGCATCTTCAGGATGCGGGTGGCGTAGGAGATGAAGAACGCGATCAACAGGTAGCCGGCGGCGTTGTTGCCGATGAAGATCAGCGTGGAGTACAGGACCGGCTTTTTGTGGTTGCGGACCAGCTCGCCCAGGGGCGCCTTGCTTTCCTTCTTCCGCAGGGCCATTTCCTGGAAGACCGGGCTTTCGGCCACGGCGCGGCGGATGAGGTAGCCCACCACAATCAGGACGATGGAGAGCAGGAACGGCAGCCGCCAGCCCCAGGCCGCGAAGTCCTCCTTGGACATTCCGGTGTTGAGGAAGTAGAGCAACCCGGTGGCCAGGATCATGCCCACCGGCACGCCGATCTGGGGGTAGGCGCCGAAGAGGCCGCGCTTATTCAGGGGTGCGTGCTCCACGGCCATCAGTGCGGCACCGCCCCACTCGCCACCGGCCGAGAAGCCCTGGACAACACGGAGCAGGATGAGCAGGACCGGGGCCCAGGCGCCGATCTGGGCGTAGGTGGGCAGCATACCGATCAGGGCCGTGGCGGCCCCCATCATCACCAGCGTGAAGACCAGCATGGCCTTGCGGCCCAGGCGGTCCCCGAGGTGGCCCGCCACCACGGCGCCGAGCGGCCGGAACAGGAAGCTGATGCCGATCAGGGCGAAGGAGAGGATCTGGGCCAGGCCCGGGTTTGATTCGTTCAGCGGTGCCAGGAAGAGCGGGGACAGCAGCGTCGCCGTCAGCTGGGCAAAGATAAAGAAGTCGTACCACTCGATGGTGGTGCCCACCAGGGTGCCGGCGAGGACTTTGCGTTCTTCGTGCCTGCTGCTGGGGCCGGTAAGGGTGTCCACCTGGGAAGGTGTGGTCATTGAAACTCCATTGTTTATTCGGCGGGGATGCCACCGGACGCCTTCATAATTACCGACAGAACGGTCAGTTAGTAAGCAGGGTACTACGAAAATGTGAGTCAGGACACGCAAAGCGGCAAAATTCAACGTTGTTTGGGTGCAGGGACCCTGGCGGGTGGCGTGCCGGCGCCAGCCTGATGGCGAGGTGGCGCAGGCGCCGCCGGGCCGGTCCCCTGGGATCGTGGCGGCCTAGGATGGATGCCATGACTTCCTCCGCTGCAGCACCGGCCGGAGCGGCACCGGCCGCGGCACCCCCGTCGCAGACCCTCTCGCGCGGCATCCGTGCGCTGGAGATCCTGGCTGCCGCCCCCGGCCCCCTGACCATTGCGGAACTGGCGGACGCCATGGCCGTGCACCGCTCCGTGGCGTACCGCATCCTGCGCACCCTCGAGGACCACTCACTGCTGGAGCGGGACAACGCCGGCAAGCTGATGCCGGGACCGGGACTCGCCGTCCTGGCCCGCGGGGTGTCAAGGAACCTGCAGGCAGCAGCAATGCCGGAGCTGACCCACCTCGCCAACACCCTGGACATGACGGCGTTTGTGGCGCTGTGGGACCACCATGACTGCATCACGCTGGTCACGGTGGAGCCCCGGCACGCCGGCGCAACAGTGGCCCAGCACCCCGGAAGCCGGCATCCCATCAATGCCGGCGCGCCGGGCATCGCCATCCAGTCCGCCCTGACCGAAGCCGAATGGGAGCGCCTGGGAACCGGGATCGCCTACCGGCCGGAAGCCACAGAGGCCCGGCGGCAGGGGTACTCCGCCAGCCATGACGAGGTCATTCCCGGCGTGTCGTCACTGGCGGCACCGGTCCGGGTGCCCGGCGGCAGGCCGGCCGCACTCGCCGTGGTTTACATCCGGTCCGCGCACGGCCCTGCAGTTGTAGGCGAAGCGCTCGCGGCCAGTGCGGCCCGGATCGAGGCCCTGCTGGCGTAACCGGGTAAAGCCGGTCCGAGGATGCACCCGGTCAGGATGCCAACCGCTGCGGCGCGCCGCGGCCGTCGAGTTGGGCGGTGCCACCGGCGGGTGGATTGATCCCGGCCCATACCTCGTCCAGCGAAAGGCCCAGCACGTCAGCGATCGCGGCGATGGTGGGAAAAGCAGGCGTGGCAACCCGGCCGGTCTCGATTTTGCGGAGCGTTTCCGGTGAAACCCGTGCTGCGAGGGCCGTTTCCAGCATGGAACGCTGTCCGCGGGCTCGGCGGAGGAGGGCGCCGAGGCGTTCTCCGCGCTCGACTTCTTCGGGTGTGAGGGGCAACCTGACCATGGCACCAACTATAGTACCGGGATAATATGGCCGGTATAGTTATTGGAAAATGATGCCTGGAGGCGCTGCATGATCGAAATCCTGAACCCCGCCGAGCTGACCCGTGCAAAGGTCACCGGGACCCTGGTGGCAGACATCCTGCACACCCTCAAGGCCCGCAGCACGGTGGGCACCAACCTGCTGGACATCGACAGGTGGGCCAAGGCCATGATCCTCGAGGCCGGGGCCACGTCCTGTTACGTGGACTATGCTCCCTCATTTGGCCGTGGGCCCTTTGGGCACTACATCTGCACTGCAGTGAACGACGCCGTGCTGCACGGGTTGCCTCACGATTACACCCTTGCCGACGGCGATCTGCTGACCCTTGACCTCGCTGTCATCAAGGATGGGGTCGCGGCTGATTCCGCCATCAGCTTCCTGGTGGGCGCCGCCCGCCCGGCAGCCAGCGTTGCCATGATCAACGCCACGGAGCGCGCCCTGGCAGCCGGGATCGCCGTTGCCTGTCCGGGGGCCCGGATCGGCGATTTGTCCCACGCCATCGGCACGGTCCTCACCGAGGCCGGCTACCCGGTCAACACGGAGTTCGGCGGCCACGGCATCGGCTCCACGATGCACCAGGACCCCCATATCGCCAACACCGGCCGGCCCGGACGCGGCTACAAACTGCGTCCGGGCCTGCTGCTGGCGCTTGAGCCCTGGGTCATGGCTGACACTGCCCAACTGGTCACGGACCCGGACGGATGGACCCTGCGCAGCGCCACCGGCTGCCGGACCGCCCACAGTGAGCACACCATTGCCATCACGGCCGACGGAGCCGAGATCCTTACGCTGCCGTCCGCGGCGCGTCAGTAGCGCCCGGGTCTTTCGGGCGGAGTCCGACGGCGGCTGCCGCACCCAGGAGGGCCAGCGCCAAAGCAGCCGCTACGGGGACAATGAACGCCGCTGCATACCCGCTGGTCTGTGCCAGCTGGCCGCCGATGGAGGAGCCCAGGGCCGTGCCGGCCACGATACCGCTGGCCAAGGCCGTCATAACGGTGCCCAGTCGCCGGGCCGGGGCCACCATGCCGCCCACGGAGAAGACGGTGACCATCACCGGTCCCACGGGAAGGCCCAGGACCAGCAGGACGGCTACCATGGCGCCGAGGGACGTGGGAAGCAGCAACAGGACGGCGAGCGCGGCCATGGCGAAGGCGGACACCATCCACCGCAGCGGAAGGCTGAACCGGCGCGGCCAGTAGGCCACCGAGAGTGCGGCGGCGGCGGAGCTCAGGCCCATGGCGGCGTACAGCAGGCCGGCCAGCTCCGAGCCGCCGAACCCTGCCGAGAAGGCGCTGAGTGCGGCCTGGGTGGAGCCGAAGAAGGTGCCCATGCAGACCATTGCCACCACCGGCAGGATCACGGCCGGCGGCAGTTTTTTGGCTGCAGGTTCCTGCGCTGCGGAGCCTGATCCTGCGCTGCGGCGGCTGACCGGCACCGAGCGGTGCGTCGGGTGCGAGGCGAACGCCGGGACCAGCGTGATGGTCATGGCCGCGGCGAGGGCAAGCGGCAGCCAGGGCGCCAGCAGGCTGGCGAGGATGCCCACCAGGGCAGGCCCCAGGACGAAGGTCACTTCGTCTGCCGTGCTTTCGTACGAGAGTGCCGTGTCAAGGTCGCGGTTGTTATCCGCCGGCACTCCGCGGGAGGCCAGGGCCATCCAGCGGACCCGGGCCAGCGGCCCCACCTGCGGGCAGCTGGCGCCGGCCAGGAACGCCGTCGCCAGGACAAATACGGGGAACCCACCAGCCTGGCCCATGGTGGTGGCGGCGACGATCAGCGACACAACGGCGAGGGTATTGAGGACAGCGGCCACCAGCAGGACAGGGCGTTGGCCGCGCCGGTCTGCCAGCGCACCGAGCATCGGCGCGCCAAGGGCCGAACCGATGCCTACGGCCCCGGCAGCGGTTCCGCCAATGGCGTAGGAGCTGCTGACGGAGGTGACCAGGGTCAGCGTGCCAACCGTGAGCATGGCCAGCGGCAGCCGGGCGAAGAGGCCCAGAGGCAGGAAACTGCGGCCGGCCAGCTGTGGAAGGCGGGCGAAGCGGCCCACCGGGGCAGCGGTGGCGGGGCCGGCCTCAAGGGTGTTGTTGGTTGCAGCGGGAGAAGGTTGTGGCGTCATTTCCGGGCTCGTTTACTCTCTGCGCACCGTCCCTCCTCCCGATGCGCGAAACCCGGTAACTGTTCCAGTATATCGGCGCCGCTACCCGGGCAGGTCCAGGGCGTCGGTAATGCGCAGCGTGGACCCGGTCCTGGCCTTGATGACCTGGAGCTGGGTCCCAATCCGCTGCTTCATCTCCCCCACATGGCTGACCAGGCCTACCACCCTGCCGCCATCCCGCAGGCCTTCCAGAGCGTCCATGACCTGTTCCAGTGACTGCTCGTCGAGGCTGCCAAAACCTTCGTCCACAAAAAGTGTCTCAATTTCCACGCCGCCGGCTTCCTGCTGGACCACGTCCGCCAGCCCGAGGGCCAGCGACAACGAGGCCATAAAGGACTCACCGCCGGACAGGGTGGAGGTGTCCCGGCGGAATCCCGTCCACTGGTCCACAACCTCCAGGCCCAGGCCGGACTTGGCGCCGCGGGCAGCCTTGGCGTCGGTGTGCTGGAGCAGGTACCGGCCATCACTCATGGCCACCAGCCGTTCCGACGCGGCCAGGGCCACTTGTTCCAGCCGGGCGGCCAGGACATAGCTGTTCAGGCTCATGCGGTAAGTATTCTCGCCCCGGCCGGCTGCGGCGTCCGCCAGGCCGGCCAGCATCTGAGCACGCTCGGCGGGCCCCCGGGCCGCCCCCGTCAGGTCAGCGTATTCGGTGCCCATTGCCTGCAGCGCGGCGAGGCAACGCCCGGCCAGACCGGCGGCGAGGTCCGCCTGCCTCGCTTCCTCGCGGGCAGCGGCAGCGGCCCCGCGAAGGGCCAGGAGTCCATCGGTGCCGGCTCCGGGCCCGGCGGCCTGTTCCTCCCGGGCCTGGACCAGGTCCGGGGAGGCAAACAGTTCAGCCACACGCGCGGCTTCGTCCTGCGCGGCCCGGACCTGTGCCTGGAGCGAGGCTGCCTCCGCGCCGGCCAGCAACCGCTCCCGGGCTTCGTCGGGGCTGCTGAATCCTGCCCCCGGCAATGCCTGCTCCAGCTGTTCCGCCGCCTCAGCGGCCGCTGCCCGTGCCCGGTCCAGTCGTTCCTGTCCGTCCAGGGCCTTGGCGAGGACTGCCGCCGATTTTTCCAGGGCCCGCAGGCGCTGCGGCAGGCTCCGATGCCCGTTGCGGAGCTCAAGCAACGCCTGGTCCAGGGTTTCGGTCTGTTCCGCCAGGCCGGCAAGCTCCGCGGCGGCCTGCGCCAGTTCCGCTTCCGTGGCAGCGCGGGCTTTGGCCGTGGCGGCAATGGCGTCATCCGTCTTCGCCAGCTCTTCCCGCTTTGTGGCGAGTTCGGCCGCGGCGTCCCTGGCGGCGCGGGCCGCCTCCCGGGCATCGTGTGCGTCCTGGCGTGCCTGCTCCTCCGGGGTGTCGCCACCCTGGCTGACCAGGACGGCGATCTTCTGGTCTGCGTCCGACAGTTCCCTGCTGACCTGCACAAATGCGGCCTCGGCCGCCTCGTGCTCCTGCTGCGCAGCCTCCTCCGCCTGGGCCAGGCCTGGGCCGCCGTGGCCGGATGCCGCAAGAAGCGGGTGCTCGCCGCTGCCGCAGACAGGACAGGGGCTGCCGGGAAGCAGATGGGCGGCCAACTCGGCGGCGGCGTTGGCCAGCCTTGCTTCGCGTAGATCGAGCCACTCGCGTTTGGTTTCCAACCGGACTTCCCGGGCCTGTTCGTACCGGAGGTGGACAGCTGTACGGCCGGTGAGGGCCGCGGCATGGCGGCGGACCACGTCCAGCAGTTCCCCGGCAGCAGCAGCCTCCTTGCTCAACAACGGTTCGGCCCCGGCGCGCAGCTCAAGGTCCGGCAGGCCCGCCATCAGCGCGCTGCGATCGGCACCCAGCCGGACTTCGCGGCTGTCCAGGTCCGCCAGCGCCTTGCCGGCCAGGTGGTGCCGGCCCGCAAGGGTGGTGTGCCGGGTGCGAAGTTCCCGCAGCCGGTCTTCGTCCGGCACGCGGGCTTCCACCACGGCCAGCAGCGAGCGGAGCCGTCCCAGTTCCGCCGTGGCGCCGGACAGCGGCGCCGTCCCGGAGCGCCCGGCCTGCTCCAGATCCTGCTCCTGGTCCAGCTCCAACCGGGCCAATTCCGGGTCTTCCGCCGCCGCCAACCGGAGCAGGGTCAGTGCTGATTCGGCTGCTGAGGCTGCACCGGCCACCTTTGCCGCTGCGGAGTCAACACCCTGAAGGTGTGCGGCCAGGACTTCCGCCTGGCGGTGGCGGTCAAGCCGTTCGAGCTGGCTGGCGACCTGCGCGGCAGAGCTGTGCACTGCCTGCGCCCGGACGTCCGCGGCTTCGAGCCTGGCACGCCGGTCCTGGCGGGCTGCTTCCGCCTCCACTTCGGCGGCGCGGGCCGTGCTGGCCGTACCCGCCGCCGAAGCGGCCTTCGTCAGCTCGCCGAGCCGGTCTTCAACAGCGTCGGTGAGCCATTCCAGCCGCTCAGCAGTCTCGGCGGCCGGGGCATCCTCAGTGGCCAACTCCAGGGCCGCGGCCTCCGATTCGGCGCGGCCAAACAAGACGCCCAGCCGGGCTGTCAGCGCGGCCACACTTTCCTTGGCCGCCTGGGCCTGGCGGGACAGTTCCTGTTCCAGGGATTCGAAGCGCTGGGTGCCAAACAGTTTCTGCAGCAGTTCCAGCCGGTCCGACGCCTTGGAACGGAGGAACGCGGCGAAATCGCCCTGCGGCAGCATCACCACCCGGGTGAACTGCTCACGGTCCATCCCCAGCAGGGCCAGAATCTCGGCGCCTGCTTCATCATTGCGGGCGGACTTTTCCTGCCAGGCGCCGCCCACCCGCTCGCGCAGGAGGGTCTTGGCCTGCTGGGTGGTGAAGCCGTTTTTGCCGCGGGCGCTGGGTTTGTCCCAGGCCGGTGACCTGGTCACTTCGAACCGCCGGCCCTGTGCGGAAAACTCGCAGGTGACAGCAGGTTCCTGGCCTGGCTCCGCATGGTCGCTGCGGAGCCGCTTGCCGTCCTGCCGGGCACCCGGAACAGAGCCGTACAGGGCGAAGCAGATGGCATCCAGGACGCTGGTCTTGCCGGCACCCGTGGGGCCGTTGAGCAGGAACAGGCCATGCGCGCTGAGCCGGTCGAAGTCGATGTCCTCCGTACCGGCGAACGGCCCGAACGCTGAAATCCGAAGTGCGTGGATCCTCATCGGGACACCTCCTGCAGGCGCACGTTCTCGATCGCTGCGGCCAGTGCTGCGGTTTCGTCCGGATCAGGTTCGCGGCCACGCACGTGGTCCAGGAATCCGCAGCAGACGGCGAGGTCGTCCGGTGCGCCGGCCAGCCTGCTGCTGTAGGTGGCGGTGCTTGCCGCTGTGGCCCCGTCCGGGTCGAAGCCCAGGACCAGGGTGTCCGGGAACCGTTGCCGCAGCTGTTCCATGGCCCGGGCGGGACGCTGCGGATCCGTGAGGGTGACCTGGCAGTAGGCGGTTTCCGCCCACGCGTGGTCCGGCGAGGCCAGAAGTTCAGCCAAATGGCCGCGGAGAACAGCGAGCTCCCGGGGCGCTTCCCAGTGGATTTCCTGGACAGCGGTGACGCCCCCTGCTTCGATGTCCACCAGCCAGCCGCCCTTACGGTGGCCCGCTTCCGAGAACGAATACGCCAGCGGGGAGCCGGAGTACCTGACCTGGGGCGACAGCTGCTGCCTGCCATGCAGGTGGCCCAGTGCGGTGTAGCTGAAGCCGTCAAACAGATCCAGCGGGACGGCCCCCACGCCGCCTATGCTGAGGTCCCGCTCGCTGTCGGAACTGATGCCGCCGGTGGCGAAGGTGTGCGCCAGGACCACCGAGTGGACGGTACCGGGACGTTCCGCCAGATCGGCGCGGATGAGCCCGGTGGCGGCCTGTGTCACTTCGAAATGGCTGGCCGGAACGCCCAGCTGGTCCGCGACGAGCCGTGGTTCCAGCCAGGGAATGCCGTAAATGGCCAGCTGGGCGGAGGCCCCGTCAGGGTCCTCCCCGAGCGGCAGGAGCAGCGGCTGGGCCAGGTGTTCCACCCGGGTCCGCAGGTGCACTCCCCCGCGTTCCAGGAGCCTGGCGGCAAAGCCCAGCCGGATGGCGGAGTCGTGGTTTCCGCTGGTGAGCACCACCATGGCACCGGCTTCGGTGATCCGCACCAGCGCATCATCCAGGAGCCGGACCACGTCCACGCCCGGCAGCGCGCGGTCGTAGACGTCGCCGGCAATCAGGACCACATCGACGTTGTGACCGCTGACGGCCGCCACCAGCTGGTCAATGAAGTCCCGTTGGGCGTCCAGCATGCCTACGCCGTGAAAGGACCGGCCCAGATGCCAGTCCGAGGTGTGTAATAACCGCATATTTCTACGCTAGCGGCTGGCACCGACAGTTTGCGCACCCGCCGCAGCGGGGCGCATCAGCCGCGCTTTCCGTCAAAGAATTCCCGGGCCTCGTCGGTACTGGCCGAAGGAGTTGCGGCGGCGCCCGCCGGGCCCTGCCGGGAAGGTTCGGATTCCGGCAGGAAACCGTCGACGGCGGACGCGTCGCCGCCGTCGGCAGCGTCCCGGAAGCCGCCGTCGTCCTGGCCGTCAACACCAGACCGGCCCCCTGCCGCGGCGACGTCATCCGCGGTATCAGCTGCGGGGTCGCCGCCGTCGATGGCTGCCACCGGCGTCGAAGCAGCGGCAGAGTCGAAAACGCGGAACAGCAGGCCCGCGATGGTGCCGCCCACCAGTGGCATCAGCAGGAAGACCCAGACCTGCTCAACCGCCCATCCTGGGCTGAAGACCGCCGAAGCAAGGGCGCGGGCGGGGTTGAAGGGAAGGTTGCCCAGAGTCTGGCCCAATTGAAGAAGCGCGGCGAAGGCCAGGCCCACGGCCACCGGGGCGGCCGCCCGGGCGGTGTTGGCACGCGATCCCGCGCCCAGGAACACGGCCACGATGATGATGGAGCCCAGCAGCTCCAAGAGCAGCACGGCACCCAGCGGCGCCTGCACAATCGAGTGCTCGGCAAAGCCGGCGGTCACCGTGGCGAATGCCGTGCGGCTGTCCTGGATGCCGGGAAGCGTACTCAGGACACCGAAGAGGGCAAGCGCGCCAACCAAGGCCCCCGCCAGTTGTGCGGCGACGTACGCTGCCGAGCGGCCGGCGCGGATCCGCCCGGCCAGGAGATGGCCCACCGTGATGGCCGGGTTGAAGTGACCGCCCGAGACGTGTCCGAAGGCGATCATGGCAGCAGTGATGGCCAGGCCCGCGGCCAAAGCCGAAGGCAGCGGACTGGTCTGCGGAATGCTGAACAGCGGAACGCCCAGGGCCACCACGGTGATGAACAGGCTGCCGAAAGCTTCGGCGGCCAGCCGGGGCAGCAGTCCGCCCTGCTGGGATTCGCCGGCAGCATCCGGCTGACGGGTATCGGACCGGGCAGGGGCAGGCGTGCGCATGGGAAACCTTAAGTCAGGGGTGGATGGCAGTGTTGCCGCTGGCAACCCCAACACTCTTCCAGTCCAGGCTGTGGGTTTGCTGGAGGTGCCCTCAAGCGGGCACTGCCGCGGGCCCGTGGCTCGGGCCGGCCACCCTGCCACGGTAAATTTGCAGCATGAGCAACGAATCCGGCCAGCCCGGCCCCGCCCTGAAGTCCCGCATCCACGGCTGCCTCCTGGGCGGTGCCCTGGGAGACGCGCTGGGCTACGCGGTGGAGTTCGATTCCATGGCAACAATCCGGTCCCGCTTCGGCAACAGCGGCCTGCAGGGCTTCGGTGCCCTCGACCGCCCAGCCCATTTCTCCGATGACACCCAAATGACCCTCTACACCGTGGACGGGCTGGTGGAGGCGCTGGAGTGGGCCAACTCGGGTGTCGGCGCAGACGCCAACGCCTGCCTGTGGCTGTCCTACCTGCGCTGGCTGGCCACGCAGGGTGTCGAGGCCGGCCCCCGGGCGCCTGCACCGCAAGCGCGCTGGATTGATTCAAACGCCGTCCTCCACCAGCAACGCCACCCCGGCAAAGCCTGTCTCTCTGGCCTTGCCACCGGAGAAATGGGCACCTCAATCCGGCCCGTCAACCCGGAGTCGAAAGGGTGCGGCACGGTGATGCGATCGGCACCGTTCGGGCTGATCCCGCACATCACGGCCGACGCCGTCTACAAACTCAGCTCCGACGCCGCCTCCCTCACGCATGGCCACCCTTCTGCCCGGCAAAGCGCCGGGGTGTTCAGCCTCCTGATCCACCACCTTGTGGCCGGCGAAACCCTGGCCGGGGCGGCAGCCACCGTGGCAGCCCATGCAGCCACCGTGAAGGACGTCGCCCCGGAACTGCCGGGGCGCCTCGACGCCGCGCTGCGGCTTGCCGGGCAGGGCGTGGTGGCACCGGAGGAACTGGTGGCGGCACTTGGCGAGGGCTGGGTGGCGGAGGAGGCGTTCGCCGTCGCGCTTTACGCTGTCCTGGCCACAATCCCCACGGACGCCGCGGACAACGGCGAGCCCCGCCCGGTCCGGCATTTCCGGGCCGCCGTCGCCTTGGCGGTCAACCACAGCGGGGACAGCGATTCCACCGGATCCATCGCGGGCAACATCCTGGGCGCGCATTACGGCACGGACTGCCTCCCGGCCGACTGGCTGGAGGCGTTGGAAGCGCCTGAGGTGATCCGCGGAATGGGCGAGCTGCTGGTGAAGGTTACGACCGGCGAAGGCTGATGTTGTTGCAGGCCTCGCACACGTCCGCCGGGATCAGGCCGCGGCGCTGCAGGAACCCGAAGATGACACAGCCGGCGCAGAAGCCCAGGACGGCCTCAAGCGAGGCGGCCACCACCAGCAGTCCCAGCACCGTCCAGGCGGCAGGTGCCGCGCCGGCCAGGAACAGCAGCAGCGCAATGGTGGAGATTGCGGCTCCGAGGCCCTGCGCAAAACGCTTCGGCGGCCCCGGCACCAGCCTGGCCTTCCCCAACCACGGCGTGATGACCTTGACGGAGAGCAGGGCCAACGGCGAAACCCTTGGACCGAAAAGCACCCGGAGCCAGAACCCTGCGGCCAGGGCAAGCAGCCCCCAGACGGAGCCTGTCACCGCCGTGGCCAGGGCAAGGACCACCACCAGTCCCGCCGTCACCCGGGCGGCGTATTCGTTGACTGGATTGGGGAACGCAAAAAGGGAGCTCATGGCCCAAGGCTAGGAGCGGAGTCCCCGGCTTGGAAGCTTTGTTGCGCCGCATGACCGGCAGCGGGATGATCAGGCGCCGGCCGCCGCGAAACTTCCCACCATCTGCAGGAATTCGCCCTCGGACAGCACCTCGATGGCCTGGCCCCGGTCGTGGAGCTCCAGGACGCGTTTGGCTTTGCCCGTGAGCCGGCCGGACCGGAGGTCTGCGGCCACAAAACCGTCGCCCACCACCAGAACGGTGGTGCGGCCCGTTACCCGGCTCTCGGGACGGGCACCAAGTTCCGCGGACCGGATTTTCGCTTCGGGCCGGCCGATGGACAGCGAACCGGTGAACACGATGGTTTGGCCATGCAACGGATGCCCCGGTGCGGCGGCCGGGTTGGGCTCCGGGTTGGCGCCCTCCTCCGGCCAGCCCGACTGGAAGGGCCGGAACAGCGCAGCGCCGTTGCCCGAGGAAAGGGCGGCCAGGCTGGGCTTGGAGAGCGGGTCGATGGCGGGGTCAAACGCCTCCTGCCGGGGCATCACCAGCCCCAGCGACAGGTACAGCTCCGCCACGCTGTTGGCGCCGTTGCGCGCAGCGATGTCGATCAGGATCCCGGCGCAGGCGCGGGCATCCTCGGCGGCGTCGTGGTGGTTCACCAGCGGCACACCGGCTTCCTCCGCGGCGAAAGGCAGCGAGTTGGAGACCAGCGAATAGCACCGCCGCGACAGCATCACCGTGCACACATAGTCGTAGGCCGGGCCGGGAAGGCCGGAGACTTCCAGGGCCGAGCGGATCACGCCGAGGTCAAAGGCCGCGTTGTGGGCGGCCAGCACATCGCCGCCGATGAAGGCGCCGATCTCCGGGAACAGGTCGCCGAACCGCGGCTGCAATGCCACGTCGGCTGAGGTGATGCCGTGGATACGGGTGTTGTGGTACTCAAAGTGGTCGTGGCGCGGGGGCGGGCGCATCAGCCAGGACGCTTCCTCCACCACACGGCCGCCGCGGACCTTGGTCAGCCCCACGGCGCAGGGGGAGCCCCTGAACCCGTTCGCCGTCTCGAAGTCAATCGCCGTAAAATCCAAACCCACGCCCACACTTTACCGCCGGGCCGGGCCGTTTCCACGTTACCGGGGCGGCCCTGTCACGGATATCACGCGGACGACGGCGGCCGACGGCTTAGGGGGTGGCCTCACCGGACGGCACATGCAGGTCAAGTACCCTTGGAAGGTGAACATCCCTCTCCTGAATGACCTTGCTGTGTCCACGCTGGGCGGTGCAGGACCGGTCCAGCCGCAGCTGGCCTCGTTCCTCCCCGACTGGCTGAACCCCCAGATCTTCCTGGCCGATCCCGCCCTGGCGCCCTGGGTGGTGCTGCTTGTGTGCGGTATCGTTTTCGCCGAAACGGGCCTGCTGGTGGGCTTCTTCCTCCCGGGCGATTCCATGCTGTTCACCGCCGGCCTGCTTGTGGCCACGGATACCATCAAGTTCAACGTGTGGCTGCTGGCCCTGCTGATCATCATTTCGGCGATCATCGGCAACCAGACGGGCTACCTCATCGGCTCCAAGGCCGGGCCCGCCATCTTCAATAAGCCCAACTCGCGGCTCTTCAAGCGTGAGAACGTCGAGAGCGCCCACGCGTTCTTCGAAAAGCATGGCGGCAAAGCACTGATCCTGGCCCGCTTTGTGCCCATTATCCGGACCTTTGTGCCGGTGATCGTGGGTGTGGCGCAGATGGATAAGCGCAAGTTCTTCCTCTACAACGTCATCGGTGCGGTGCTGTGGGGCGGCGGCGTGACGCTGCTGGGCTACCTCCTGGGCGACCGCGTGCCGTGGGTCCGGGACAACCTGGACATCATCTTTATCCTCATCGTGCTGGTCTCGGTCCTGCCCATCGGCGTCGAGGTGCTCCGTGGCCTTTCCGCCAAGCGGCAGGCCAAGGCCTACGGCACGGACCCCGTGGCCGAGTTCATCGAGGAGCACACCCCTGAGGACGAGCACAAAACGCCCCGGGACACCGGCAGCCACCGGCCCGACCAGCGCTGAGTTCTTTAGCGACAAACGCCGAAGGGCGCGCCCACCGCTGACACGTGGGCGCGCCCTTCGGCGTTAAGGCAGGTCAGGAACGTCCGACGGCGTTACTCGCCGGCTTCCTGCAGGGCGGAGATGATGGCCGGCAGCAATGCCCGGAAGGCTTTGCCGCGGTGGCTGATGGCATTCTTCTCCTCGGCAGAGAGTTCGGCGCAGCTCCGGTCGCCGCCCAGCGGCTGCAGGACGGGGTCGTAGCCGAACCCGCCGGCGCCGCGGGGAGCCCGCAGGAGCGTGCCCTCCAGTTGGCCGTATTCCACGTCTTCGCGGCCCGGCTCCTCCGGGGTGCCGGGGACGGCCAGTGCCGCGGCACAGACAAACGCAGCGCCGCGGTGGGCGTCCGGAACGTCGGCGACCTGGTTGAGCAGGAGCTCCAGGTTGGCCTGGTCGTCTCCGTGCCGGCCGGCCCAGCGCGCGGAGAAGATCCCCGGGGCGCCGCCCATCACGTCCACCGCCAGGCCTGAATCGTCCGCTATGGCCACCAGGCCGGTGGCAGCGGCCACAGCGCGTGCCTTAAGGAGCGAATTCTCGGCGAAGGTGACACCGGTTTCCACCACGTCCGGGGCACCTGCTGCCGCCGCATCCACCACCTGGGTGTCGACGTCGAGCCCGGGCACCTGGCCACGCAGCAACTCCCGGAGTTCACGCAGCTTGCCCGCGTTGTGGGTGGCGAGCACCAACCGGGGAGCGGCCGTCACAGCGTGTCTGCCAGCGTTTCGCGCTGGATGGCGGCGAGCTGCGTGGTGCCCAGGAGGGCCAGGTCCAGCAGTTGGTCCAGCTCGGCGCGGTCGAACGGGGCGCCTTCCGCGGTGCCCTGGACCTCTACGAACTTGCCGGAACCGGTAACCACCACGTTCATGTCGGTTTCGGCGCGGACATCCTCGACGTAGGGCAGGTCCAGCATGGGAACGCCGTCGATGATGCCCACGGAGACGGCGGCGATGGTGTCCACCAGGGGCTGGGCGTTGCGGGCAATCAGCTTGTTGTCGCGGGCGAAGCGGATGGCGTCGGCGAGCGCCACGTAGGCGCCGGTGATTGCGGCGGTGCGGGTGCCGCCGTCGGCCTGCAGGACGTCGCAGTCCAGCACGATGGTGTTTTCGCCCAATGCCTTGGTGTCGATGATGGAGCGCAGCGAGCGGCCGATCAGGCGGGAGATCTCGTGGGTCCGGCCGCCGATCTTGCCCTTGACGGATTCCCGGTCGGAGCGGGTGTTGGTGGCGCGGGGCAGCATGGCGTACTCGGCGGTGACCCAGCCGCGGCCTTCACCCTTAAGCCAGCGCGGAACGCCTGCGGTCAGCGAAGCGGTGCACAGGACCCTGGTGTTGCCGAACTCGATCAGTGCCGAGCCTTCGGCCTGGTTGGACCAGCCCCGGGTGATGCTGATGGGACGGAGCTGGTCGGGGGTGCGGCCATCGGCGCGCACTACGGGCACTGCGGTTGCTTCAGAAGTCATGCCTTCAGCTTATCCATTGAAGCCCGGAGGCCGTGCCACCGGAGCCCGGTCAGCCCTGGCCGGGCTCGTGGGTCAGCAGGTCCCCCACAGTGCAATTGAGGACCCCGCACAGCGCAGTGAGGGTGGAGAACCGGATGGCTTTGGCCCTGTCGTTCTTCAGGACGGACAGGTTCACCAGGCTGACGCCCACCAGCCGGCTCAGCTCCGTCAGGCTCATGCCGCGTTCTGCCAGCAGCTCATCGAGCCTGCAGTGGATGGCCGAGTAGTCCTCAGCCGGCATCAGATGAGCCCCTCGGTGTCTTTCTGCAGGCGGCGCCCAAACTGGAAGGCGCCGGCAACCAGCACCAGCACGGTTCCCGCTATCAGTGGCGCGGCATTGAAGTCGCCGGCAAACAGCACATCGCCGGGCCGGCCCGGCGCCCCAATCAACCGGGCTGCGCCGGTGCGGGCGAGGCCGTCCAGGACCTGCGCCACGGAGCCGGCTCCGGCAAGGAGCAGGCCGCAGCCGATGATGATCCAGGACGACGACGGGGTGAACAGGCTCCGGCGCTGCAGCCGGAAGGCGAGCAGGAAGAGCAGCGCCGCAACGGCGAGGAAACTGAGCTGGTTCAAGACTCCTGCCCAGGCCAACTGGGCCGCCTCCGCGGAGGGCAGCACGGGAATGGTGGCTTCGATGGCGCTGAACCGGGCGGTAGCGTCCAGCAACAGTCCCCCGGGCTGCTGGGAAGCGTCGTTCAGGGGCAGGGTGAGGGTCACCGGCCCGGTCAAGGTGGCAACGACGCCGGACACGGTCCAGACTGTGCTGGCCACGGCGGCCAGCGCCGCACCCGCCATGATGGCGATGGCGTCCACGCGTGATACAAACTGCTTTGGTCCAGCCGACCTGCGCTGCGTTGCCATATTCATGAATCCCCCGGATTATCGATGATCGTTAATAACGAATATCGATAACATACACGATCCGGCTCCGCTGCGCCAGCACCCTTCCGGGCTCTAGACGGTGTAATGCACCCCGGCCACGGCCACCGCCACGTCGCCGCCGAACACGGGCCGGGCCTCGGCCATCACGGTGGTGGGTGAGGTCCAGACCGGAATGTGCGTGAGCAGGAGCCGGCGCGCGCCGGCCGCGGCTCCGGCCTCCCCCGCCCGCTTGCCGGTCAAATGGACGTCCTTGATGCCGTCGTCTCGCCCTTCCTCGAAGGCCGCTTCGCAAAGGAAAAGGTCGGCATCCCTGGCAGCCTCTTCAAGGCCCGGGCAGGAATCGGTGTCTCCTGAGTAGGTGAGGACACGGGTGACCGGGTTGCCGTCCTTATCCGGCTCCACCACTTCCACGCGCAGGGCGTAGGCCTCCTCCACGGGATGGTTCACGGCGTATGGGGTCACGGTGAAAGGGCCAACAGTCACCGGCTTGCGCTCGGCCCAGTTGGTGAAGTCGAATTCCTCGTGCATCCCGGGGTCCAGGTCCAGCCCGTAGGCGGTGGCCATCCGGTCGGCGGTGGCTGCGGGACCCCAGACCGGGATCCTGCCGCCGTCCCAGCCGCCGGGCTTCCAGCGCACCGCAACGTGCAGCCCGCACAGGTCCATGCAGTGGTCCGGGTGGAGGTGCGTAAGGAAGATCGCGTCAATGTCCTCCAGGTCGGTGTACCGCTGGATGGCGCCCAGGGCGCCGCTGCCCAGGTCCATCACCACCTTCCAGGTCCGGTCACCGTCCGTGGCGGTCAGCAGGTAACAGGACGCCGGCGAGCCGGGGCCGGGAAACGAGCCGGTGCACCCGACAATGGTGAGCTTCACAGGCCAGGCCTCCCGTCACGGGCGGTCCCCGCCAGGCGGTCCCCCACGAAGTTGGAAATCCGCGGACGGTTCCGGGCGCTCTGGGCCGCAGCGATCATCTCAGGGGTGATCCGGGCCAGGCTGCCCGTGGGGTACTGGGCCGCCACGTGGTCCACGTGCCGGACGGACAGCACCTCAGGCCCCAGGAAACGCCGGGCCAGCGACTCAAATTGACCGGCGTCGCCCGTGGCAACAAAGTGGTGTTCGGGCGGCGTGGCGTCGGTGCGCTGCAGGTTGCGGGTGGCCAGGGCCCGGTACACGTCCTTGGCGGTTTCCTCAGCACTGGACACCAGGGTCACGTCGGCCCCCATCACAAAGGAAATGACGCCGGTCAGCAGCGGGTAATGGGTGCAGCCCAGGACCACGGTGTCCACATTGGCTGCCTTCAGCGGAGCCAGGTATTCCTCCGCGATGGCCAGCAGGGCCGGTCCCGTGGTGATGCCTGCTTCCACGTAGCTGACGAACTCGGGGCAGGCCACGGAGGTGATCTCCAGGTCCGGGGCGGCCGCAAAGGTGTCCTCATAAGCGCGGGAGCCCACTGTGGCGGACGTGCCGATCACCCCCACCCGGCCGGTGCGCGTGGCGGCAACCGCCCGGCGGACGGCCGGCTGGATGACTTCGATCACCGGGATGCCGTACTTGGCGGTGTAGCGTTCCCTCGCGTCCCGGAGGACGGCGGCCGACGCCGAGTTGCAGGCAATGGTCAGCAGCTTCACACCGGAATCCACCAGTTCGTCCATCACCCCCAGCGCGTTGGCGCGGACTTCGGCGATGGGCAGCGGGCCGTACGGTCCGTGCGCGGTGTCCCCCACGTAAAGGATGGCTTCATTGGGCAGCTGGTCGATGATGGAGCGGGCAACGGTCAGCCCCCCCACGCCGGAATCAAACACACCGATGGGGCGGGATTCCAGCGCGGCGACTGGCAGGTCGCTGGCTGCGGACACCGGGTCAGCATCCGCTGGCGGCTCCATGCTCGGGGCTGTTGTCATGATTATTCGAGGATAGGTCTTCCCGGCAGCCTCAGCCATCATGTTGTGCCCTGGAACTCATGTCTGGTAGGTCACAGGACAGCGGGGCCGCCGCGCTCACCTGCGGGTCTCCATGGACGCCAGCATGGCCTGGACCAGGGATTCCTGCAGCCAGGTGGCGAAGTTGTACACCAGCGCCAGGTAGCTTTCCACGTCCTCGGCCTGGGACCAGTCCTGCATCAGGTGCACATGCCCGGCGTCCTCCTCGTCGCGGATGTCCAGCCGCTCGGCCAGGACCAGGCGGACGTCGTTCAAGGCCATGGACCAATGCCGGGGGCCGTCGCCGGTGAGGACCAGTTCGTCCTTGTCCAGGTCCAGGGCGGCAGCCCGGAGGGCGCCGATCTTGGTTTCCCGGAGTGAACGCTCGGTGAGCTGGCGGAACTCCAGGGACGCGTCGTCGTCATTCTTCATAACGTCCGGCAGCAACCGCAGGACCGCCCGGTCGGAGGGCGCGGCAACGTCCATGTCGAGGCCGATCAGGGCCGCCAGCGGATCCTGCCCTGCCCGCTCCTCGGGTTCAAGCATGGAGATGACGTCATCGATCAGGCTGCGCAGGAGCTCGCGTTCAGCAGGTTCGAGGTAACCGGTGATGCCCTTGAGGCCGTATTTGAATGCCTTAGCCACGTTTCCCCTTACCCTGGCCCGAGCCGCCGGACTTGCCGGACTTTCCGCCCGGACCGCCGCTGGCCTTCTCCACCGTGGCCCACAGCCCGAAGCCGTGCATGGCCACTGCGTGCCGTTCCACTTGTTCCTTGCTGCCCGAAGCGACGATGGAGCGGCCCTTTTTGTGGACCTCCATCATGAGCTTGTTGGCTTTGGTCCCGGAGTACCCGAAGTAGCTCTGGAAAACGTAGCTGACATAACTCATGAGGTTCACGGGATCGTTCCAGATCACCAGGTTCCAGGGGATATCCGGGGCCGTCAGGGAGCCTGTGGCCTCCTCTGTTCCGGTCCGGGTGCCCTCCTGGATGTCAGGGCGGGGCGCAACGCTTACAGTCATCCGTCCATTCTATGGGGAGGATGGTCCTCCGCCGGATAGGCCCACAACGGCGAGGGTCCCGCAGCGAGACGTGGGAGCCGGTGGGTGGGGCCACGCCGGCGAGGGACCCGCGGC
>NZ_JARVTC010000003.1:0-177234 GCF_030208875.1 Pseudarthrobacter sp. MEB009 | reverse complement strand
GTTCCGTCATGGCGTCCGCGAGCGAGCCAACCACCACACCCACTGGCCCCGCAACAGCCCCGGAAACGGCAGCCGGAACCGGGCCCGTCCCGTCCGTCTCTGGAGCTTCCTTACTGTCCATAACCCCAGCATAGGAAGGGGGTACGACAATTTCCGACGGGACGGGGGCTATGTGCATAACCATCAGAAATCGAGCATTCTCGCGCCTGTTCCAGTCCAGCAAGGCTGGTCCGCATGGTGAGTGTTTAAGGATGGCAACTACTGCTTACTAGTGCGCCCCTCACTGGTGACGGCCACCAAAGCCGCAGCCGCCGTCGTCCGCTCTCGGGCAGCCGTTTTGGGGTTGCGCCCCTGACTCCGGTAGCCTATTCAGGTTGGTGACGTGTCCGAGCGGCCGAAGGTGCAACACTCGAAATGTTGTTTGGTGTAAAAGCCAACGTGGGTTCAAATCCCACCGTCACCGCCAGTGAGCAAGGCCCTGATTCCTTTACAAACAGTGGGAATCAGGGCCTTTCTCTATAGCGGGGGTCAGGCAAGGAATCCGGGCTAAGGTACCGTCACTTGCGTTTGCTGCGAGCCAAGCCGGCAAAGGCCGCCAGGCCAATCAGCACGCAGAGCGCCCCCAGGAAGCCGCCGAAACCTTTACCCATCGGCCCGGCGATCAGGACAAGCCCAAGGCTGAGGCCGGCCGCACCTCCGCCCAGCCGCCAGGCACTTATGGCTCTTGCATCCGCCACCCGGGTCGAAACCCCATATTTACGGGGCACTCCCCTGGACTTCGGCGGGTCCGGATTTGTGCGCGTGGGTCCGTCGACGACCCGCCCGGCCTGGTCAATCCAAAGCCCGGGCCCTACCTCCGGGCAGTGCGCATGGACTGCGTCACTAACGGTCGCGAAGTCAGCCGGTTGGCCCCGGTACATCACCTGGGGAAGCCGCTCGTCGAAATCCAATTGTCCGGATGTCCGGATGGCATCGTAGCGAATCAGCCGCACCGGCCGCCGCAGCCACCTTGACGGCTCAATCACAGCCGTGGCACGTACAGCAACGACGACTTCCGCGGGTTCAGGCACGGGCTGATTCCTCCACGACGGTCAGCGGCACTTACGAGAGCTTGACGAGGAACTGGTTGTAATCGGCAGCGTTGAAGTTGGCGACGATCATGCTCGACGGGTTCGCGTGCTCGACGGGCATTTGGAGGATCACTTTGTCGGTTACAGAAAAGCCCTTCTCCGCGGGAGGCGCAGTCGAGGCGCCCTTGGGCAAGGTGGATACGTTGTTAAAAGTGGTCCCGTACTCGTCATCAGTACCGAAGGTACCGTCCCAGTTCTTGTTCACCACGGAGAACTGTGTTCCACCTTTCTCAGGCGTTGCACCGTTGTACTTCCAGGTTGCCGTGAACGTCACCCAGGTGTTGCCCGGATCCGGCGCCACCTTGGAGGCAATGCTGTCCATGGCTTTGATCTCCGCGTTAGCATCGAGATTGACGCTGTCGATCACCAAGGACCAGTCGCCGTCGGTCATTTCTTCACCGATACTGTATGGGTTTGCCAGTGTCCCCTCCTTATCGCCCTTTGGCCAAACCGGTTCAGGCGTGGGGGCGGCTGCAGGCGCCGTGGCCGGTTCGGCTGCCGGCGTTTCCTTGGCGGGGGACGCGCACGCGGAAAACGTAAGCAGTGCCGCCAAAGCGAGTGCACCGCCTGCAAAAGTGCGGCGGAAGGAAGTAGAGCGGGTTTCTTTTACACGTTGCATGGTCTTTACACTATTCGATCTACAAACCGTCCTGGGTCACCCCCACCGGCGCGGGCGAAGCATCTCGGCATTGGTCGATCCAACGCCTGACGGTAGAGGCAGTGATTACCTGCCGACCCGGCGTCAAACAACGTCGATGATCCACAAAGTTTTGCAGCACTTAGTCAGCAAGCTACCCATCGCTAATTCCTCAGCAGAAGAAATTTTGGTCGATTTTCGCCGCGTCTCAGAAGTATCCCCGTCGCTCACTGCACAGCCTCCCCATCTCCTGATCGAAAAGTTTCCCGCATGGAACTTTTATGCTTTGAACGGCATCCCCTAAGTGTGCTCCATACGTTGCGCGACTGTGCGTCATTCGTGCCGGACCTGATGACATTCCGGAAGCTCCAGTGGCTGGGATTGAGCTGCGCAAGCCGACTGACCAATTCCCCAATTGCCAATAGAGACTGCTCCTACACAGACGGGAAGGCGCACGAACCTAGTCGACCAACCTATATTTCTGGGCAGTAGGAATGGCTTGCTGAATGTCCCGCAAAATCACACGCGAGTACCATCCGATTTCGAATTCGTACATACTTCCGACTTTGAATGAAGCCGCTATTGCATCTTTATTGTTAAATGTCAATCCGTTGAACACTGATATTTTTCCACAGTCCGTCGTTTCAACCAGGATTCCCGCGCTTGAGGCCGACCCTCTGGATCCACCAGAATTTGTGTTGGGTTTGACCGAAGTAACCTCACAGCGAACACTCTCAATTCCAACGGACTCCCAAAACGGCATAAGCATTACAAAGAGACCAGCTAGGAGTACCAGCCCGCCGGCCAGACTCCAGTACCATTTCAACGTCGGCCTTCTGGCGGGCCCATCCGGATCAAATTTCGTCTTAGAAGTCATTAATCCTGCAAATAGTAGCAATTATTGGGACACGACTAATCGAGGCTTCCGCTTGTGCCAATTGGGGAGGCCTCGAACAGTTTCGTTTGCAAGCTCACCAGCACACCGGACCATATGCCGCGAAGGAGTGAGTCATCCAACTGCGATTTGCGGGACTCCCTGGTTGACGGTTCAAACTGTCTTTTTATTTCACCGATTGTGCCGTCCCAGCTCAGTCATCAATGACTGAGCAAACCATTAACTCTGGTATCCACCAGCCACAAGAATCGCATTAGCCATAGTCCACTGAACCAAAATGCAAATTAAAAGAAAAGCTACTGCGAGTACGTATCCCCGGATCCGGCCTGCTTTAGTTCGCGGATTCTTATCCGGCCTGCTTACCGCCCGCCATATACCGAAAATTGGTACTAAAACAGGAGCCATTGCAATTTGCATCGGGATACCATTGCCGCTTCGATTGTATTTTCCGTCATACGGCATACGCGTTTCCCAAGGTACATTCATAAAAACAAAAACAGCTATTCCAAGACACGCTAAAATGGCACAAATGCACATGAGACTCAGATTGGTGGCATCTTTCTTACTGACTTTGAGCTGGTCCGCACTGAAATTACTTCCATCAAAAGCGTCCGCAATACCGGAACCTTTATTTCCACTCACCACGGGCTCGCTCCAGTTCCTTGATTGACCACTTCGCCGCTGACAAACTTCACGCTTTCAACGATAGCTCCCACGTGGGCGCCCCCATACGCAGAAAGACTGTGCGTCATCCAACTCGGATTGGGAGCCATTTCTGAAGCTCCTGGGAAGTGGGATGTGGCCGCGCCGGCGGTACCGTCAAATAGCATCTCCGCAAGGCCGTAGTCCTCACCCGTTATGACGTTATCCAAGGCACCCCCGGCAATGGAGCCACCAGAAGCCACCGCATATTGAACCAGGTGCGACTCGAGTCGCTGAGTAATAGGCCCGGCCAGATATCCCGCTTGGGAACTCACGGCGCCACTTACGAAGCCGTTCGTAGCCGCCCCGCCGACACCTGCCAACGACCATTCATCACGGGGATTAGTGACAAAGTACATTCCAGTGTTTCCCAGGCCACCCGAAACGCCGTTGGTGACTCCGGCCCGGACCATCTGCTGACCCGGCAGTTGGGACACGTAACCTCCGGCGGTTGAGCTGACCCGGGAAATACCTGATGTCACTGCAGTTCCAACCCTCGTCCCCGCACTGGCAACAGCCGTTCCTGCCCTGCTCGCACCGGACGCCATGGCCGAACCAACCCTCGTACCGACGGCCGAGACCGCAGAACCGGCCCTGCCGGCATTAGCCAGCGCCGCTGAACCCGCACGTCCCAGGGCCGGCAGCACACGGGTACTCAAAGCTGTCCCCACGCGGCCGACACCCGATGCCACAGCACTGCTGACTTTGCCGGCCAACGGACCGGCAACGATTCCAACGGCACCCGTCAAAGCGACCTGGCCCCAATTCACGGAACCCGTGGTCGCCTTCTGGATAATCGTGTCGGCGCCCGCCCCAATCAGTGCCATGCCCACAGGTCCCCCCACGCCAGTGGCCATCAGCACGCCACCGGCAATCACCATGGCACCGCCGGCGAAATACTCCCAGTTATCGGCCATGAAGTCCCCGGCAGCCGCCATCGCCCCACGAGTGGAACTGTCGTACGCATTCAGCTCATCGTCCGTCAACGGCCTGAGCCCCGTGGGGTCCGTCGTGTTCAGGGGGTTGTTGCCCGCATACGCGTATGGGTTCCCATCCCACCCGGCACCAAGAACCGGAGCCAACGGATCCGTCGAAAGGAACCCACGGCTCGCAGGATCATAGGCCCGGGCGCCAAGCCACTCCAGCCCGGCAATATCCACACCGCCGCTGCCGGTCAGCGTGACGCCGGCAGGCAGCGCACCCGCAAGACCGCCCGCGGCATTTCCAGGAATGGGATCCGGAACGGCCGGAGCCCCCACTACAGCCCACGGATCAGCCTGATCCGTGGGCCGTGCAGCCCGCCAGCCCGGAGCAGCCCAAGCCTCCCCCACACCCGTCACACCGCCCGGCAGCGAAAGAACCTGCCCGCCACCAATCCCAGCCAGCGCAGGAACCGGATTGGCCGTATCCCACCACAAATCACAACGGTCGACGGCGGCAAGCTCACCCAGCGCATCAACCCACAACGAGTGCCGCGACACCTCAGCCCCGTCACGGTCCCGGACCACAGAACCACTCAGCAGCCCGGTGGGACCCCACGCGTAGTCGGTCCAGGAACCATCCGGACCAATCAAACGCGTCCGCCGGCCCAAACCATCATGGACATACTCGGTCCGGGACCCGTCAGGTTCCGCCACGGACAGCAACTGCCCAGCAGCGTCATAACCATAAATCCGGGATCCACCCGGGACGGTTTCACGCAGAAGCCGCCCACCGTCGTCGTACTCCCACGCCAAAACCTCAGCGGGGGACTCAGGTTTTCCGGCACGGTTGGTGGCGGCGGAGACCATCTGCCCGGCGCCGTCGTACCCGTACCGGGTGACCGCACCGGACCGCGTCAGTCCCGTGATCCTGCCATCACCATCGCGGCCGATCATCGTCACATCAGGGGCACCGTCACCCGACCGGTCACGCCTGATGTGCTCGGACAGCGCACCGTTGCGGTAGGCCCACTCCTGCACCAGGTCCCCTGCCGTTGCGGAATTCATCCGGCCCGCAGCGTCGTAGCTGAAGGACGCCTCCCCCAGCAACGGATTACCAACAGCCGTGATCTGCCCGGCAGCATCACGGGCGTACGTTGTGGTGGTCCCGTAGGCGTCGGTGAAGCTGGTCCGGTGCCCGTCAGCATCGTATTCCCAGGACAGGCCCTGGGAACCACGGGTCCGGGAGGTCAGCCGCCCGCACCGGTCAAAGCCAAGCTCATGCTCGACGGCGAGCCCGTCCGGTCCGGTGTAATCGGTAATTACAGCGCGGCGCCGCAACAGGTCGCGGCTGATGGTGGAGATCAGCTTCCCGTCCACCGAGGTGCTGGCTTCACGGCCCGCGGCGTCGTAGGTCCACGTGGTGGTGTGGCCCTCCGCATCCGTTTGCGAGAGCTGCCTGCCGGCAGGGTCGTACGTGGCCGTGGCCACGCGGCCCAGCGGGTCCGTTACCGAATCGACAAGGTCCGTGACCGTGTAGGTCCTGGTGGTCACCCCACCCAACGGGTCGGTGATCCGGACCAGCCTGCCGCGGACGTCGTACTCGAACAGGGTCCGCCCGCCCACGCCGTTTACGGACTCAGTAAGCTCACCGGCGACGTTGTATTTGAACCTGCGGGTGCCGTACCAGGTGTCCTGTGAGAAGGTGAGCCGCCCGCAGGAGTCGTAGCCATAACGGGAAAGCCCCTGGCCCGGGGTGCGCCGCGCAATCAGCCGCCCGCCGGCGTCGTACTCAAAACTCTCCACCTCGCCCGTGGGCAGGGTCCGGGAACTGATCCGCTGGTCCTCGTCGTAGGCCAACTCCGTGACCGCGCCGAGCGGGTCGGTGGTGCGCCAGGGACGGCCGCAGCCATCGTATTCGTACCGGGTGACGGCGCCACCGGGTGAGGTGACCGAGGTGACCTTGCCGGCGATGTCCCGGCCCAGGACCGTCAGCCCACCGTTACCGTCCACCAGCTCCACCGGGTTGCCGGCGGCGTCGTACGTGACCAGCTCCGCTGAACCGTCAGCGGCTTCCAATTTGGTGGGCCGGCCGAACTCGTCAAAGCGGATGGTGGCGGCGCCAAAGGCCTCCGTCAGGGTCGCGGTGCCCGCTTTGCGGTCAGTGGCCGCGTCGGTGCGGACACCTGTTGGGTCCACCACCGCGGTCAGCGCGCCGACCTTGTCATACTCCCGGGTCCAGTCGTGTCCGGCCGGATCGGTAACACCTGTCAGCCGGGAAAGCGCGTCATGCGTGAAACCCCAGGATGCGCCGTCGGGCAACACCGCTGAGGTAACGTTCCCCAGTTCATCAAAAACCCGCTCAACAGTCCGGCCCAGGGGGTCTATGGTGCGGATCAGTTCACCGTTCGCGGCGTACTCCAGTTCGGTCCGGCCGCCATCCGGGGCCACGGACGCCGTGACACGCCCGGCGGGATCATGCTCGAAGGCCCACACGGCCCCGTCCGGGTCCTCCCGCCGGATCAGCATGCCGGCATCGTTGTAGCTGAAACGGGTTTCGGCGCCCGAAGGGGTTACCGCCTTCACCGGCCGCCCTGCCTGGTCCCGGACGATCCGGGCAACATCGCCCGCCGCGTTGCGGGTGGCCACCAAGTCCCCGAAGGAGTCGTACTCAAACCCGATCTGGACCCCCACCGGGTCGGTGACCTGCGCCAGCTGGCCGTCCTGCCACTCCAGCTCGGTGCGGCCGCCCAAGGGATCCAGGACCACTGCAGGATCCCGGGACAGCTCATCAGCGTACTCGTATGACACCACAGCGCCCGAGGCAGTCACCAACGTGGAGATCCGGTCCCGGTCATCCCAGCCGTAGGTCAGGTCCGCGCCTTCCGCCGTGACGGTGCGGGTCTTGCGGCCCCGGTCGTCATACGCGTGCACCGTCACTGCGCCGTCGCGCTCGGTGAACGACACCAGGTTTCCGTGCGCGTCGTACGCCATCGACTGGCGCTGGTCATGGGAATCCAGCACCCCCACCAGGCGGCCCTTCGCATCCGCAATCCAGGAGTTGGAGCGGGTACCGTCCTCATCCGAGACCACAGTGACCCGGCCCGGCAGGTACGCAAACCGGACGCGGCGCCCGTGCTGGGTGACCTGCAGGACCACCCGGCCGGAGGCATCGTACGTGTTTTCCGCTTCCAGGACACCGGCTGCGGAGTAGACGGCATCGATCAGGCCGGCCTCGTTCCACCGGTACGTCCTGGTGCCGGCCTCCGTGCCGACGCTGACCAAACGGCCATGGGCGTCGTATCCGTATTCGACCCGGCGGCCATCAGAACCACGCACGACGGCGGCGCGTCCCGCCGCGTAGTCAACTTCGAGGAAGCGGCCCCGCACGTGGTCAAGCCTGGTCACCGGGCCGGTGCCGGCGCCGTCGGCCGGTACTTCCCGATGGACCGAAACAGTCCGGCCCGGCCCGGAACCAGTGCCCAGCCATGTGCCGGCAAGGCTGTGTGCCCACCAGGTGCCCTGGTTATCGCGGACCACCAGAAGTTCGGAGGTGCCCGCAGGCACGGAGCCCAACTCCGCAAAGGCTGCGGCTGCGGCGGGCTCGGTGGTGAGCCAGTAGTTCTCCCCCACACCCCGGCTCCACCCGGCGCCCTCGCGGGGGAAATCCACGGCGCGGCCATCAGCCATCACCCAACGGCAACCCTCATTGGACAGCGCCAGGTGCTGGTCCAGGACAGAGGCCCACCCGGGGCCAAACACCCCGTCCCGCTCCAGGCCGGAGCCAAGCGAGTTGTACATCCTGGCCAGCGCCAGGTTCGACGACGCACCGGCAAACGCCAGATCCGACTCCGGCTCGATGAAGTTGCCGGTGGCGGTGTTCACGGGATCGTTGGCGTACCCGCTGGTGGGCATGGCGCCGGCCGCTGTGGGCGGGTCGATCGCCAGCGAGGAACGGGTGGCGCTCACGCCGGCAGCGGCCAAGGCCTCGTTCACTGCCGCATCCGACACGGTGGAAACGGCACCCTCGCCGCCCGCGGCCGCAAAAGCATCCGCCACCGTGGTGGCCCAGATGGCATCGTTTTCATTGGCCTGCAGGTACCGGCGGTAGGCGCTGATCACGCCGGAGGCGTCGATGGAGCCCCAATAGCAGGCGGATGCGAAGGAGGACATCTGCCCGTCCAGTGAGCCCGGCTCTGCTGCCAGCGAATCGTCCAGGCCCCTGGATCCGGCTGCGAAGGAGCGCAGGTCCTCGGGCTTGGCCGAGGAGGTGCCACCGCCGTACCCGCCGCCGGGAGCCGGGTTGTCCCGGGAGCCCAGGTTCGCGGACGCTGAGCCGAAGGTGGGCGCCGGGCCGGGGTCGGCGTTGGGCCGTTCCTCCTCGCCAAAAAGCCAGTCACGGGCCTGTTCAAAACCGTTACGGTCGTTGTGTTCCCGGACCCATTCATTGTTCCGCCGCCGGCGGTCGTCTTCGTCGCGTGCGGCGTCGATCATCTGTCCCACATAGCCGGCGACGGTCCGCATGGCCGCAGCCAAGGCTTCCGCGTCCCCGGCCGCCGTTGTGGCGTTTGCCGCGAACAGCTCCGAGAAGTGACCCCTGAACTCAGCTTTTGCCGTGGAAACATACGAGGCCCGCGATCCGGCCTGCCCCTCAACCCGCGACGCCGCAGATTCGAAAACCGACTGCACACCTTCGGCCACGGCGTAGCTGAACCGCCCGCCGTTGGACGCATCCGACGCCGGCAACAGCGGCACCTCAACGAATTCGGTCACAACCAACGCCCCCCACTGAGCCAGAACAGAAACAATAATCATTGACAGGACAGAAAACGCTGACCTGCCCGGGACAAATCACCAGGCAGCGAAAGCGGTCCCCTAAACCCAAAAACCGGACCAGGACAACCCAGGACCGGACTACAGCAAACCAAAAATCACACGGGACCGGCGCAACGGCCGGGCGGAGATCCCATTCAGTGGAACCCCGGCCCGGCCATCACGCCCGAATTTGCAGGCTAAGCCCCGCCGCCGGCTGAGAAGATGTCCTGGGAGATCTTCTCCAGCTGCCCCCGCAGCTGCTCCAGCTCTTCCTTGGCCTTATCCAGGGCGGCCTTCGTCTCCGGCCAAGTGGACCCGCGGAACTGCGCGGCGAGCGGACCGTCCCAGATGTTCGGGTCGGACAGAACCCGGCCCTGCGCATCCAGCGCGGAAATCTGGTCCGTGAAACCGCCGTTGATGATCGACTGGACCTGCCCGATGGCAGCCTTCGCTTGCTCAGTAGACAACACACGCGACATAAGAAATTTTCCTCCCCAAAAAAAATTAACCAGGACATCGCCGGCCACAAAGTCCGGCGACCAGACAGCATGACGCTACCAATTCACGCCATTAAATCCAACAAAAGAACAAACAAATGTTGCAGGTCATGACGGCAGTAGGCTGAGCACACAGCCGGCGGATCCCAGATTAGTCCATTCGCAAGCGCAACCCCGTATATCCTTCTTGTTGGCACCGTGAACGATTGAGGGGACAATCATGCCCAGATGGACCAATACTGACCAGCGAAACAGGGAACGGCGCATGGCGCCGGGCCGGACGTTGGGGGCACTGCTTGTCACCTTGGGGCTCATTGCCACAGCGTCCTGCACACCGCCGCCCGAACCGGAACCGGTAGCCAACCCGGTCAAGCTCCTGCAAAGCGTCCGCGTGGGCCTTTCCGCGGCGGCAGGGGTGCAAACGATTGAGGGCACCACCATTTCGGTGTCCGCAGCCGGCGACTCGTCCGCGGCGGACACAACGTACAAGGCTGCCGACGTGGTGGGCGAACTGCCGGTCCGCGTCAGCCTGCAGTACCGGGCCGGCGAGAAATCCGGTTCCGACCTTTCCGAGCTGCAGGGACACACCGGTCCCGTGGAGATCAACCTGACGTTGGAAAACCTCACGGTTAAGCCCCGGCAGGTCCAGTACGACGCAGCGGGCCAGGCCCGCACCGATACCGCGTTGGTGGGGGCGCCGCTGACCATCGCGGCCGCCACGAAGCTCGCAGGAGTGCGGGCCGACGACGTCACTGCAGGGTCCGCGGACGGGGCGTCCGGTACCAACGGCGTTCTGAGCAGCACCGGGGATGGTGCCACAGTGGTCCAGTGGGCCACCGTACTGGCACCGCCGCGGTCCGGCGCCAGCACCACACTGCGCCTGGTGGCTGATGTCCGGGATTTCCAGGTCCCCACCTTCGATGTTGCGGTCCAGCCGGGCCTCAACACCGACCTCAGCGCGGACGGCGTCCTTGCCGGCGCTTTCTCCTCCGGGACCGGCTCCGAGCTTGAGCTGCAGCGCCGCACCATCTCGCTGGTCTCGGACGTCAACACGGTCCTGACCAAGGCCGGCTCCACCATCACCGACGTCCGCCGGAACCTCCAGGTGACCTCCCAGACCCTGGGTGCCAAGACCGCCGGCGAACTGAGCACCAACTCCAAAGCCCTGGCCGACACCATGGTGGACCTCAAGGGACAGCTGCAGCGGCTCGGCACCGACCTGGAGTCCGCCACCAAATCAACGCAGTCCACCACCTCGGCACAACTGAAGGTGACGGTAGCCGCCGTCGACGCAATGCTGGGCGACACCACGACGGTACCGCCAACAACACCCATCACAGGCGAGGGCTGCACTGCCGATGTCGCCAAATCCGGCTCGTCCGCCACGGTCTATTCCAGCATCCAGACCATGGCCTCCCAGCTGGATGCCTACGCCAAGGTCAGCACGGACTGCCGGGACCTGGTGGCCGGGGCCATCAAGGCAACGATGGGCCCGGAGAACCCCACCATCGAAGACTGCGCCGAGCAGGGTTCCATGACCTGCTCGCTGCTGGGCTCCGCCATCACCGTAACCGGCGCCCTCCTGGGCCTGGTGGCCAAGGGTGATGAGCTGGTGGCCGGACTGCAGCCGCAACTGGTGGAAAACGCCATCAAGGACCAGGCAGCGTCCACGGCCACCCTCAAAGAAGTCCGCGCCAACGTCACCGCCGTCCTGGCCGGGGCCACCACCCCGCAGGATTACAAGGCGGCCCTCAAAACCGTGGACAACGAACTGAAGGCCGCCCGTAAGTCCGTGACTGCCACGCTGGACGCAACAGGAACAGCCCGCGGCAAAGTCAATGCCCTGCGCGACAAGCTGGTGGCCATCAGCGAAACCGCCGCGGACGCCCGCAGCGAATACGCGGACGGAACGTTGCTTGAGGGCTCGATGAGCCTCCAGGTCCAGCAGCTTGCCGATCAACTGTGCGAGATGGCTGACGGCAACTTCCCCCGCGGCGGCCGGCTTGCCGCCGGACAGGTGGAACGCCTGCGCTCCTACCTGACGGACGTTCCGTGTAAAACCGAGGACGAAAAAATCGTACCGGGGAAGATCGGGCTGCCGGACGGCTTCGAGGCGCCGCTTGATGCGCGGTTGGAAGACCAGTCCGATGCGTGGGACGAAGTCCTGACCGCTACGGACACCTCGTCTGTGGACGCAGAAATCGGCCAGGCTTTCGCCGCCATTGAGGAGGCAGCCGCCGGCACCAACGCCGGGCTGGACGCCGTCGAAATGGCTGTGCAGGCGCTCGACGGCGCCGCCACGGGAGGCGTCGACGGAACCAGGGAAGACCTCGAGTCCCTCGCCAAAGCCTTCGACGAAGCCATCGGCTCCTCGGCGCAGGTGGGTACAACGCTGGGAAAGCTGAAGGAACAGCAGGACGGGCTTGGCGACAAGATCACCAAGTCGTTCGGCGACACCTTCAAAAGCACCACCGCACAGGTTCAGAAGCTGGTGGACGAACAGGTCCGCCAGGTCGCTGAAATCGGCGACGCCGGCTCCACCTCTGTGGTGACGGCCTTCAACCGCTCCATTGCCGGGCTGAAAACCACCTCTGACGAAGTGGTCAAGGATGCCGGGGCCACGGTGGACAAGCAGCGCGGGGAACTGCAGGAACAGGAGTCAGCGCTTGCGGCTTCGCTGGCCAAAGGCACCGAAGCTTCGCTGGAACGCATCGCCTCCAGCACGTCCGGTTCCACCCGCGACGTTGAAGGTGCCAGCGCATTGCTGTCCTCCAGCCTCAACAGGGTCATGCTGGACCTCGGCGACAGGTCGGTGAACGGTTCGGGCCTCCTGGGCTCAATGGCCACCAGCGCCGCCAAAGCGGACACCGCTGACTACCAGCTGGCCTTGGCTTCCCAGAACGCCGAAGGCTACGCCAACATCCGGTCCCGGGACGTGGCAGGGCTCCTGCTGCGCCAGGCCCAGTTCAAAGCCTCCCTCACCGCGGTGGACGAACTGCCGCCGTTCCACTTGGAAGTTCCTGCCGGCGCCACGTCGCAAACCCTCTACACCCTGAAGATCGGCGGCACCGCATGAGTTCGCGCAGCAGGCTCATTGCCCTGATTGCCGCCGGCGCCGCTGTGGTTGTGGTGGCCGCCGTCGTCCTGTCCCTGGTGCTGACCCGACCCAAGGAAACCCCGCTGCCTGACCCGGTAGCTGCGACGGTTCCCGTTGCGCTACAGGCCGATGGACTGCCCAAGGACGCCTCTGTGGGCGTCATCCTCACCCTGGGCCAGTCCGGCGAGCCCGGGTCGGAATACAACCGGGCAGCCCAGGGTGCAGTGGTGGCTGCACAGCGTTTTGCGCAGGGCGGCACTCCGGTGGCCCTCCGGGCCGAGAATGACAGGGGCACGGAGGACGGCGCCCGCGCCGCAGTCCAGGCCCTGTCCGGGCAGGGGGTGTCCGGCGTCGTGATCACCAGCACCGGGCCGCAGGCCCAGGCCGCGGCGCAGAAAGCTGCGGAGCTTGGCCTCCCGGCAATCCTGCCCTACACCGAACCGTCCGCCGCCGCGCCCACCACCTGGACCACCGGACCCACGGCAACCGCCGTGGACACTGCCCTGCAAAGCGCGCTGGCGGGAAAAACCAGGGTGCTGATCGTCGCGGACGGCGCGGCTGCCCCGGCATCGGTCCGGAGCGTGCAGGCACTGAACCTTGAAAACTTTGCTGACGTCGCGGAGCTTGCCCAGGAAGCCGCCGTCCAGACCGGCGACCAGTTCCGGCCGCTGGCCGAAGACGCCCCGGAAGGCACCGAACCGGTCAGGGTCGCCGAACCGGCAGACGCCCTGGTGGTCTCCGCGGCAACCCCGCAGCGCCTCGCCCGCCTCGTCCAGGCCCTGCAATCCCGCGACGTATCCGTCCCGATGGTCCTGCCCGCCGGCGCCGCCACACCCGCATTCGCCACTACCCTCGCGGAACTGGACGGCACCGCCTCAGGCCAACTCGTCACCGTTACCCCCGCTGCAGGCGACGCCACGGCCCTGCAACAGGACGCCCAGGGCCGCGGCATGTCCGCGTTCCTGTCCGCCGTCCGCCTGACGGCCGGCAACACAACCATCACCAATTTGACCGGAGATGCCCCCTTCTCCGCCGATGCGTGGGCAGCAGACGCCCGCAGCCACGACGCCATTGTCGCCCTTGTCCGGGCCGCGGCCCTGGCCGGAAGCAGTGAGCCCGCCAAGGTTGGGGCGGCCCTGGGCACCCTGTCCTTTGGACCCGGTGAGGGCCTGGCCGGCCCGGCCCTCGACTTCTCCCGCCCCGCAGCCTTGACGGCACCGGCGGTTCCCGCCTACGCCTCCGCCCAGGACCTGGGGCTCCGGCCACCGGACGAGGCAGCGCCGCGCGTTGTCTGGGTACCCGCCCCCGCGGGTTCCTGACCCACCTGCCCTGACCCGCCCGGCGCGGACCGCCACCACCTGACTACGGAAGGACCGCCCCGATGCGTGTGCTGATCGACCTGGACGAACGCCGCTTTGAATGCGAGGTGGCCCGCGCCGCAGCGGCCACCACACTGACAGACCTCGTGGCGGCCGCAGGCGGACCCCACCTGGCTCCGGACGAGGCGGTGTACGTCAACGAGGCGGAGGTGCGCGGTTCAACTCCGGTGTCCGAACTGGTCCTCCTCGAAGGCAGCCGCATCTCCCGCAGGCCCTGGCAGGTCCCGCACCGGGTGCCCGGCTGGAGCGTGACGCTGGCCGGCGGGCAGCGCACCGGCGGAGTGGTTGACGTACCCCAGGGCCGCGAGATGCTGATTGGCCGTTCGCCGCAGGCGGACCTGACCCTGCCCACCGAGAGCGCTTCCTGGGACCACTGCCGGCTGCGCCGGGAGGACGACGGGTTGCGGGTGCTCGACGGCGGATCCACCAACGGGACGCTGGTGAACGGGGAGCGTGTGGGCGAAGCCGGCGTCCTGGTCACGGGAACAGCCACCATCACCGCCGGCGGGACGGTACTCCTGTTGCGCCCTGCACTGGAGGAATCACCGGCTCCCGCGCCCGGCAGCCTGCACAACCTCACACCGGCCGCCACGGCACCGTTTAACCGGCCACCCCGCCCCGGCCGCGCGCCCGCCGGAGACCCGCTGGTTCCGCCGAGCCGCAAAGACGTACCGCCCGCCGGCAAGTTCAGTGTCATCACGGTCCTGGCACCGCTGGTGATGGCGGCCGCGATGGTGCTGATCCTGCGGGACATGCGGTTCGCCATGTTCGCGATGCTCAGCCCGGTCATGGCCGTAGGCATGTGGTTCGAGCAAAAACGCCGCTACGCCCGCAACCTTAAGGAGGAGGACGCCCGCTTCGCAGGCGCCCTCGAGGAATTCGAAGAACAGATCCGGCAGGCCGCCGCGGAGGAAACCGCCCGGCGGCACCGGATGATCCCCGATCCGGCCACCGTGGTACGCCGCCCGGCGCTGCCCGCCACGTCCCTGTGGCAGCGCCGGGCGGACGCCGACGACTTCCTGGCCCTGCACGCCGGCACCGGCGACGTTCCCTGGCGGCCTGAACTGGACCGCTCCGCGAGCACCCGCCTCGACAGCGAGGTCAAGGACTCCCTGGCGGCAGCGCGGCTGCAGGCAGCACCGGTACTGGTGGACCTGACCGACGCCGGTGTGGTGGGCATGGTGGGCCCGCGCGAGGGCACTCTGGCTCTGGCCCGTTCCCTGGTGGCCCAGGCGGCCGTGCATGTGGGCCCCGCGGACCTGACCATCGGCGTCTTCTGCGACGCTGGCCGCGCGGACGAGTGGGAATGGGCCTCATGGCTGCCCCACACCCGCCAGACCGGCAGCAGCACCGGCGAACGGTGGATGTCAGCGCACCGGGAGACGGGCGTGGCTATGCTGCGCTCGTTGAAGGACAGCGTGGCGGAACTGCCCACTCCCGCGCTCCTGGTGGTGCTGGACTCAGAAGTCCTCACCGAAGGCAGGGACGCCCCCGCCCGGGCGCTGCTGGGCATGGGCCGCTCTGCCCCGGGCGGCTACGTCAACCCGCAGCAGCGCCCTCCGCGGGTGGCGGGCATTGTCATCGCCACGTCCGAAGAGCAGCTGCCGGCCTCGTGCACCACCATCATCCGGGTGGGTGCGGACGCCGCGGCGACGGTGGAACAGCCGGAGGACCTGACCCGGGTGGAGGATGTCATCCTGGCCGGCCTCGACGAGGAGGAAGCGCTCAGCTGCGCCATGCGCGTGGCGCACTTCGACGACCCCGAACTGAGCGTTCCCGGCGCCTCCCTCCCCCCGCTGGTCCGGCTTCCGGAACTGCTGGACTACGACCGCCCGGATGCTGCCACCATCAGCCGGCTCTGGCAGGCGGCCACCGGAATTTCGACGCCGATCGGCACCGGCGAGAACGGGATCCTCACCCTGGACCTGGTCAAGGACGGCCCGCACGGCCTGGTGGGCGGCACCACCGGATCCGGCAAGTCCGAGTTCCTCCGCTCGCTGGTGGCGGGCCTCGCCGCCCGCAACGATCCCACCCGGCTGAACTTCATCCTGGTCGACTTCAAGGGCGGGGCCGCGTTCAAGGCCTGCGAACGGCTCCCGCACACCATCGGCACCATCTCCAACCTGGATGAGCAGCTCGCCGACCGCGCCCTGCGTGCGCTGGAAGCCGAAATGGAACGCCGCCAGCGGGTGTTCGCCGCAGCCGGAGAGGGCGTCGACAACCTGTCCGCCTACCTCGCCACCAACCCAGCCGAGCCCATGCCCCGGCTCCTGCTGGTGATTGACGAGTTCGCCATGCTCGCCAAGGACTTCCCCGACGTGCTTAAGGCCCTGGTCAGTGTGGGCGCCGTGGGCCGCACCCTGGGCGTGCACATGATCCTTGCCACGCAGCGCCCCGCAGGGGTGGTCAGCGACGACATCCTGGCCAACACCAACCTCCGGGTAGCGCTGCGGGTCCAGAGCCGAGAGGACTCCAACAACGTGATCGGCGTGCCGGCCGCCTCGGCGATCGGCCGCGCCCAGATGGGCCGGGCCTTCGTGAAGCTGGGCCAGGACGACATCACCCCCGTGCAGACGGCCCTGGTGACGGGGCAGGCGCTGGTGGGCGGCGGACCCGCAGTGGACGTGCGGGAAGTGCGCCGGTTCGGCGTTCCCGCCCCGTCGGCAGCGCCGGCCCGCTCCGCCGCCTCTGACGAGAACGACCTGGACCTCCTGATTGATGCCGTGGTGCAGGCCAACACCGAGGCCGGCTACGCGGCGCCGCGCCAGGTGTGGCCGGAAGCGCTGGGCGAACGCGTGGAACTGGCAGGCTTCCTGGCCCGGCCGGATGCCGGCACTTCCGCGGAGCCGGCATCGGGCGGGCCCTCGGCGGGCGGGCCCTCGCCGGACGGGACAGTTGCGGACGGGACAGCGGCGGAAGCGACGGCGGCGCAACCGTTGGCAGCCGCCCTGCCCCAGGTGGGTTCAGTCCAGGGAAACACCGTGCTGGTCACCGTGGTGGATGAACCCGACCTGCAGCGCCAGTCGCCGTCGGGCTGGGACATGTCCGTGGGCAACCTGATGCTGATGGGGGTGGCCGGATCCGGCACCAGCACCACGCTGGCTTCGATCGCCCTGGCCCTGGCCAAGGACACCGATCCCGCCAGCCTTGACCTGATGATCCTGGACATGGGCTCCCGCGAACTTGAGCCGCTGAAGGACCTGCCGCATACGGTGGCCTATGTGGGGACCGGCGCCGGCGCCAAGGAACAGCAGGCCCGCTTCCTCCGGCACCTGGACACCGAGCTGGAAAACCGGCGCGCAAACCCGGACAGGGGCCGGCGCACCGTGGTGCTGCTGGATGGACTGGCCTCGCTTCGGGACGAGTTCCAGGACTTCGAAGGCCAGCAGATGATGGCCCTGTTGTACCGCGCCTACGCCGACGGACCGGCGCTGGGCCTCTCCTTCGCGGTGTCCACCACCCGGGCCAAGGCCGTGCCTTCAGCCATGAACGAGGTGACCCTGCAAAAGTGGCTCTTCCGCCTCGCTGACACGTACGACTACTCTTCACTCGGTGTCCGCGGCAAGGAGATCCCGGCCCCGCTGCCCGGGCGCTGCGTGGACCCCCGCACCGCGCTGCAGATGCACGTGGCCACTCCCGGCATCGGGATGGCGGCGGCCGTTGAGCAGGTGCGGCAGGGCTGGGCGCAGGCACCGGCCAAGGCACCCGCCATCCGGCGCCTGCCCTCCAACGTCACGCTGCAGGAACTGGCCGTGGAACCCCGCCTCGACGCAGAACCCTGGCTGGTGCCGGTGGGACTGCAGGAAGCGGACCTGTCCCCCGCGTTCCTGGAGATCTACGAAGGTGAGCACGCACTGGTGGCCGGCCCCGCACGGTCCGGGAAGTCAACGCTGCTGCTGGCCCTGGCCGGGGCCGTCCGGGGCAAGCCAACGTCCCGCGGCCCCGCGCAGGTCTGGGCCATCTGCGATCGGCGCTCACCCCTGGCCCTCGCCGGCGCCGGCCTGGACCGGGTGGCGGTGGGCGCCGACGAGGTGCCGGCGCTGCTGGCCTCCCTGCGGCTGGAACGCGGAACGGTGTTCCTGCTGATCGACGACGCCGAACGCTTCGACGACGGCGACCAGTCCATCGCCGGGGTGGTGGCCTCCGGGCAGCCGGGCCTGTGCATCATCGCCTCCGGCAGGGCGGCGGACCTCCGCAGCCTGTACAGCCACTGGTCCAAAACAGTGCGCAAGTCACGGCTGGGCGTCCTGTTGCAGCCGGACGTCAATTACGACGGCGAGTTGCTGGGTGCGGTGGTGCCGCGGAAGGCTCCCGTGGCGTTGACTGCCGGGCGCGGCTACCTGAGCGTAGGGGGCCAGATGGCGCTCATCCAGTCCATGAGCGCCGACGGCTGATACGGGCGGCGCCGACGATGCAGCGGCGGCGCCTACGATGGCAGGGTGGCCGGAACGGTGGCCCTGGGGAACCGGATCGACAGCGTTGGGGAGTACGGAATGCAATTCGCACAAACGGGTGAGGCACTGGGGGCCTCCTACCGCTTCGGCGAACGGGTGGGCTCAGGTGCCGTAGGCGAGGTTTGGACCATCACCGCCGCGGACGGCCGCACACTGGCCGCCAAGGTCCTGCGCCCCGAGCATGCAGATGATCCCTCCCTGGTGGAGCGGTTTGTCCGGGAACGGTCTGTGCTGCTGGGCCTGCAGGACCCGCACATCGTGACCGTGCGCGACATGGTGGTGGAGGGCCAGCGGCTGGCCATCGTGATGGACTACGTCCCCGGCGGCTCGCTGCGGGACGCCGTGAAGGCGGCAGGAACGCTTGGCCCCGCCGATGCCCTTAACGTCACCGCCGAGATCTTCGACGCCCTGGCCGCCGCGCATGCACGCGGCGTGACCCACCGCGACATCAAACCGGACAACGTGCTCCTGGCCCGGCCCTGGGCCGAGCGTGAACAGGGCGATGTCCGGGTTTCCGACTTCGGCATCTCCGATGTTGTGGGCGAGCGGATCCGGCAGACCACCGGCCTGATCGGCACACCCCAGTACATGCCGCCGGAGCTCATCAGCCAGGGCAGGTCCGGCCCAGCCGGCGACGTGTATTCCACCGGGGTCCTGCTGTACGAACTCCTGGCTGGCCGCACGCCGTTTGCCGGGCCCGGGACGGATTTCAGCGTGGCCTACCGCCACGTTTCCTCCCGCCCGCCGCGGATTCCGGTGGCCGACGCCGTCTGGGAGGTCCTGGACAGCCTGTTGTCCAAGGACCCGGCCCAGCGGCCCACCGCCAGGGAGGCGGCCTCGACCCTCCGGCGGCTGGCGCCGGGACTTGCCGGCGCCAGCCCGCTGGACCGCACCGGCGCACCCGAGGACTTCGCCGACGTCGAACGTCCCGCCACGGTGGTGCGCGGCGCCTTTACCGACGACGAGCTGGCGGCGTTTGCCGCCGCCCCGGCCGTGGAAGGTGAGGTTCCCGAACTCGGCGAGGCAGGCAGCGCCACAATCGTCCGCTCGATGCCCCGCCGGGACGTCCGGGCCCCCGCTGAGCAGGCACCGGCAGCCGAGGCCGGCACTCCGTTCTGGCGCACCCGAAAGGCGCTGATCCTCGGCGGAAGCGCTGCTGTCCTGCTGGTGGGCATGGTGGTGGGGTTTGTGGTGCTGGCCCCGGCTGCGCAGGAGGCGGCGCCGGCCGTCGCGGGCCAGTCCCTGTCGGCGCAGCTGCAGGACCCGGCGCTGCCAACCGGGCTGACCATCTCACGGTCAGCAGCCTTCGAACCCGCCACCGGAGAGGTCCGCCTGACGGTTTCCTACGCGGCGCAGAAAGCGCCACTTTCCGGCGACTTCCTCGAGGTCATTCCGGGCCTGGCCGGCAGCAGCACCTGCCCGGCCGCCACCTGGGACGGCGGGTCCGTCAGCCGGAACCAGGCCTCGATCACGGGCCTGGACGTCAGCTGCGGCTGGAAGGTCTCGGGACTGGACATTCCCGCCGGCGGCTCCAAGCAGGTGACCGCCAAGGTGCCGGTGGCTCCGGCGGACCAGCAGGCGCTCGATGCGTGGCTCCGCAGCGGCTCCGAGGGGACCCGCGACGCCACCGCGGATCCTGCGGTCAAAGGCACCGCCTATCCCGTCCAGCGGCTGCAGGGCGTGGAGGTCCGCACCCCCGCCCGTGTGGTAACGCCCAGCCCCCTGACCATCACGGTGGTGCCCGTGTGGGCGGGCGGGGCCGACGAACTCAACCCGCTCTACGTCAGCCCCGCGTCGGGCCGCCCGTCCCAGATGCTTGATGCCGTGGCAGCCGGCGAGAAGGGGGTGCGTTTCTCCGACGGCTGCGGCGGCGCCCTGGCAGTGGACAGCTCCGGCCTCACCGTAACGGCCCTGCAGATCACGCCCCAGTGCACTGTGCGCGCAACGGTTGGCAACTTCACCGACCTGCAGTCACAGGCTTTTGGCATCACGTCGCGCGAAAGCTCCGGCAACTGACCCGAAGGCGCCGGAGCGTGGGCCCGTTGCGGGCCACCCCGGGTCAGCACAAGCAGCAGCCGGGTCAGCCCTTCGGCGTCACCTGCAGCCGGTCAAAGGCCACCACGGCGCCGGCCGTATCAAGCACCACCACGTCGTCGCGGCCATTGCCCACGCCCGCGGGCAGGATGAACTCCAGCGTATTGGCCATGGTGGGGAACAGCCAGCCGATCCGGTCTGCCTTCTTGTTCAGGTACACGTAGTACCACTGGCCGTCCTCCAATCCCTGCAGCACCACTTTCTCCCCCGGTGCGTACTTGGACCCGATCTGCAGGTCGATGGGCGACGCAGCGCTTACCAGCTTCAGCGTCCCGGCAGACGGCTCGGAAACCGGTTTAGCCGGTTGACGATTGAGCACCAGCGCTTCTCCGCTCACCGTTAGTGCTGCAGGCTGCAAACCGTTGTCCGCCGTGGCCTCGAAGGACACCGGCGCCAGGGTGCCTGCCGCCACATCGGCGGCCGTCAGGCGGTATTCGCGGGCGGCAGACACGGATTCGCCAACGGCGAGCGCCGCCGTTGTGATCCCCGCGGCATCTGCGGCCAGGCCGGTCAGCGGCACGTTGCCCGCGTTCCCCACCGTGTACGTGTAGGTGACAAGGTCCCCGGCGCTGGCGTAGCGGTCGCCGTCGGAATCTGCCCATGCCGCGGTGACCGTGCCGTCGAGCCTGGCCTCGCGGACCTTCAGATCCACCTCGCCGCCGTCGACCGTGTAGGTTTTGGCCGTCTGCCCTGCGGCAGACACCTCCCAGGTCGTGGCCGGCGTGAAGTAGCCTTGTTCGGCCTCAGCGGCGGTCACCGTGTGGCGCGGCGTGGCGCAGGTGTACGACTGTCCGGCCGGCAGCACGGAGTAGCGGCAGTTACCGGCCCCTTCGGGCAGGAATGGACTGAAGTTACCGCTGGTGGGAACCACTTTGGTCACCAACGGGCTGGTGTTGGACACCGCAAACGAATACGGCACCTGGCTGCCCGCAGCGTATGGCTGGGTTGCCAGGTCGCGCCCGACGTCGGCCCTGGCACCCCTGATATCGGCGCTCACCAGGCCGTCGCGCAGGGCAATCGCGGCGCCCGCGAAGGACACCGTCCGGGTCAGCGACGGGGTGGCACTGGCCGTGACAGTAAAACCCGCCGTGGGGACGAAGTAGCCGCGCTCCACGTCTGCCGCCGTGACCACGTGCCTGGCCGTGGCGCACGTATAGGAGGCCCCGGCTGCCAGGTTGTTGTACCGGCAGTTGGGGGCTGACGGCGGCAGGAACCCCGAGTCGAACGTCCCGGACACCGGCACAGCGTTCGCCGTCACAGTGGAGGTGCTTTTGACCGTCAGGGTGTAGGTGATGGTCTCCCCCACGGCATAGGGATTGGCCTGCACGTCCCTGCCCGGAGCCGTTCCGCTGATGGCCAGCCCCACCTGGGCATTGACGGGAGCCGTGGCCGCAAACGTCGACTGCGATACCCGGCCATCCGCCGTCGTGAACGCAGCGTTGAGGTTCTGCACGCCGCTGGCGCCCGCCGGGGCGGTCAGTGCCACGTTGACGGTGGCCGAAGCTCCGGGCGCGACGGCGGGGACCGGTACGGTGGTTGCCGACCAGCCGTCGGGCGTGTAGACAGTCGCCGTTGCACCGGTCAGCGTGGCCGCCTCTTGATTGGTGACGGTGACTGGCACCTGGGTGGTTGCCCCACCGGCCACGGCAGTGCCCGGGACGGCCAGCGGTGCGCAGGCGTAGTTCAGCCAGGCATCGTTGAAGGACGCGAACTGCATGTTGTCCGTGTAGTTGCCCTCGTAGAGCAGGCCGAATGCGCCGTCCTGCAACCGGCTGATGGTCGAGTAAGCCGAGAATCCTGAACGCACGGTCCGCACGCCCGGCCAGGTTGCACCGTCATCGCAGGACACCCGCACCGAAACGTTTTCGCGGGCTGTCCTGGAATTCGAGTTGGTGAACACGAGCTTTTTGGCGTCCGCGGAACCCTGCGCGGCGTTAGGGAACATCCTCGCGATGGACCCGTTGTTGGCCGGGTCCGGCAGTTCCGTGTCCTGGCTGACCGGCCCGTATGTTGCGCCGCCGTCAGTGGACACCGCCACCTTGCGGTATCCCTGGTTGGCATTGTCGCGGGAGTTCAGCAGGACGCGGCCATCGGAGAGTTCCACGGTCTTGTTTTCGTCCATCCGGTCGCCCACGTTGGCGCCTTTCTGCCACGTGAGGCCGTGGTCGTCCGAGTAGACGCTATAGGCCTGGATTTTGTTGCCGCCATCTGCCTGCCGGATGTCGCCGGCGTATTGCTGGATCAGCCGGCCCTTGTGGGCACCGTACTTGAGCTGGATGCCCTCACCCGAGGACGCGAAGTTGGACCGGACGTCACCCGCCACGGGGCTCGTTTTGCTGGTGCCGGGCTTGGTTACGTTGGTGATGAGCCGCGGCTGGCTCCATGTCACGCCGCCATCAGCGGATTCGATCACGGCTGACGAGATGACATTGCGGTCAGCATCGCTGTTGCCGAACTGGCTCCCGCCGAAGCCCTGGTCCTTTGAATAGACGAAGAAAGCGAAGACCTTGCCTGCCTCGGCATCGAAAATGTAGGAGGGGTCGCTGTAACCGTACTTCGGGCTGCTTGCATCGCTCGGCTGGCCTGCGGCGATGGTCTGCATCGGCCCCCACGTGGCGCCGCCGTCCGTGCTGCGGCGCTGCACAATCGAGTTGGCGTTGGGAGCATCGGCGGCACTGCCCGGCCGGCCGTCCCACGCTGCGAGGACCACGTTGTTGCCAAGGTACGTCAGGGCCGGAATGCGGTAGAAGAAGTTGGCCGCCGTGCGATCGGCGCCGAGGTTCTGTTCCGCGAAGCTGCCCGGTGGGGTGGCTGGGTTGGGCGAAGGGATGGGTGCGGCATTGGCTGGAAGGACGCTGGCGGCCAGCAACGCCAGCCCGGCGGCGCCGGCGCCGAGGGTCCGCGCCGCGCCTCGAAGTTTTGGTCTTTGGTTTTTCATGCCGGGGTCCTCTCGTCTGCGACGGTGAGATCGGGTAGGCGTGTGTTGTAGCTCATAGATACAACGTCCTACAACATACGTTGGAAGTCAGCGCCTGGCTAGCCCTCTACCGCCTCCGCACCCCAGTCCCTAGGATGAAGGTATGACATCCCATCTCCAACCCATCCGTGAGCAGGTACTGGCAACCCGTGGCGTCGGCGGCTACCGGCAGTACCGCATTCCCGCCTTGGCCGTCACAAGGACCGGCACCCTGCTGGCCGCCTACGACGGGCGGCCCAACCTTGACGACCTGCCCAACCCGATCGATCTGCTGCTGCGACGCAGCTCCGACAGCGGACAGACCTGGACCGACCAGCAGGTGGTGCGTTCCGGCGTCGGACTGCAGGGATTCGGCGACCCCAGCCTGCTGGTGGACAGCCACACCGGGCGGATCTTTATGTTCCACGCCGCCGGTACGCACGCAGGCTTCTTCGAAGCGGTGGAAGGACTCGAGCCGGACGATGCAGTCCAGCACGCCGACCTCAGCTTCTCTGACGATGACGGCCGCACCTGGCGGCACCGCAGGATCACCGACCAACTTAAAGTCCCGGGCGTCACCGGCCTTTTCGCCGCCGCCGGTCAAGGCATCCAGATCCACACCGGCCCCTTCACCGGCCGCCTGGTGCAGCAGTTTGTCCTTTTGGTGACCGGCCAGATCATGGCAGCCTCGGCCTACAGCGACGACCATGGCGACTCATGGACCCTGGGGGCGCTTCTGGGACCGGGGCCGCATGGGATCAATCCCAACGAAAACAAAGTGGTGGCTTTGCACGATGGGCGCCTCCTCCTGCACTCCAGGGCCACTCCGGCCCGGCTCGCCGCGCACTCGGACGACGGCGGGGCCTCCTGGAGCGATCTGGCTCCGGTCCCGGACCTCCCGGACCCCAGCGACAACGGTTCCCTGGCACGGTTCGACGGGTTGCCGGCGGTGACCGGGCATGCCAGGCAGGAAACCGATGGCTGGCTGCTGGCCACGAACAACAACGACACCCTGCTCCGGCGGAACACCACCCTCAGCCTCTCCACGGACAACGGCGCCACGTGGCCCCGGAAGCTGGTCCTGTGCCCCGGCAGCTCCGCCTATTCCACCGCCTGCCGGCTGCCGGACGGCAGTGTTGGCGTGCTGTATGAGCGCCAGGGGTACCGCGACATTGTTTTTGCGTCAGTGCCGACAGCAAACCTGCTGGCCGCGCAACCGTCAGCAGAGCCCCCGGAACGCAACGCCAGCCTCGGCTTCGAGATGGAGCTGCGCTCCATCACCCCGGGCAGGCCGGCAGATTGGCAGGACGTTGGCGAGTCGCACGCACTCCCGGCCAACGATGCCGGCTGGGACACCCACACCTGGAAAGAGATCGGCCACGGATATGGCGCCCAGCAGATCCTCGGCAGCAGGGAAGCCCAGGACCTGAATTACGGCCCCATCAGCGCGGGCTACAAAGCGGGTGATATCTTCGCCTTCACCGGGCGGGCCAGCAACAACGGCCCGGCACACGCGGCACTGGTAACACTCCACGGGCCCGGCGCCGACGCCTTCGAACCCACGGACCTCAAGACCGGCCACGAAGCCCGTTTTTTCACCCCCACCTACACCGTCACGGAAGCCGACGTGGCAGCGGGAACGGCCACTGTCACTTATGTGCTGACGGCCACAGTGGGAGCAGGACGTGTCCGGACAGGCAAGGAGTTTGCCTGCAACACCAGCACCGGTGAGATCCTCGAGCGCCTGCTGGACAGTGACAGCCTGCTGCAGGCTCCGCAACCGGGCGCAAACCCGGCGCCCCTTGACGAACCCCTGTGATGGCCCTTACAGTTTTCTTACGAGCTCGGACATCCTACATCCGATAAACCCTTTCACATGGTGAGGCCCTCATGAACACCCTCAAGCACCTGCCGCTGGTCAATGACGCCAGCCGCCGCAATTTCCTCAAGATCTCCGGTGTTATGGGCATCGCAGCAGCCATCACCACCTCCGTTGCAGCCTGCGGCGGTCCCGCGGCCACCACCACCGGCTCCGCCACCAACACGGCAGCCGTCAACAAGGACCTCACCATCGAGGCAGGCATCTCCTACGCCCTGTCCACCGGCTTCGATCCGATCTCCTCCTCCGGCGCCACACCCATGGCGGCCAACCTGCACGTCTTCGAAGGCCTGGTGGAACTCCACCCGGCAACACGCAAGCCGTACAACGCCCTCGCCGCGTCGGACCCCACCATGGTCAACGAGACCACCTACCGGGTCACTCTCCGCGACGGTGCCATGTTCCACAATGGCTCCCCCGTCACCACAGAGGATGTTGTCTTTTCCTTCACCCGCGTGATGGACCCGGCCAACAAGTCCCTGTTCTCCCAGTTCATTCCCTTTATCCAGGAGGTCAAGGCGGTCGACGCCAAGACCGTGGAGTTCACCCTCAAGTACGGCTTCCCGGGCTTCGGTCCCCGCATCTCCGTGGTGAAGATCGTCCCCAAGGCACTCACTAACTTCCCGGTGGGCTCCGACCAGCTGAAGGCTTTCGACGCCGCCCCCGTTGGCACCGGCCCCTACAAGCTGATCTCCGCCGTCAAGGACGACAAGATCATCTTTGAAGCCAACAGCGCCTACAACGGCCCCATGCCGGCACTCGCCAAGGGCATGACCTGGCTCCTGCTCTCCGACGCCGCGGCCCGCGTGACCGCCATGCAGTCAGGCCGCGTGCAGGCCATTGAAGATGTCCCCTACCTGGACGTTGATGGCCTGAAAGCCAAGTCCAGCGTGGAGTCGGTGCAGTCCTTTGGCCTGATGTTCCTGATGTTCAACTGCTCCGCTGCCCCGTTCGACAACAAAAAAGTGCGCCAGGCACTGCACTACGGCCTGGACAAGGACGCCATCATCAAGAAGGCCCTGTTCGGCAACGCCAAGCCGGCATCGTCGTACTTCCAGGAAGGCCACCCGGACTACGTCAAGGCCAAGAACGTCTACGGCTACGACGCCCAGAAGGCGGCCGACCTGCTCAAGGAGGCCGGTGTTACCAGCCTCGAGTTCGAGCTCCTCACCACCGACACCGCCTGGGTCAAGGACGTAGCTCCGCTGATGCTCGAGTCCTGGAACAAGATCCCCGGCGTCAAGGTCACCTTGAAGAACCTCCAGTCCGGTGCGTTGTATTCAGACCGCGTGGCAAAGGGTGACTACACAGTGGTTGCCGCCCCCGGCGATCCATCCGTCTTCGGCAACGACGCTGACCTGCTGCTCAGCTGGTTCTACGCCGGTGACACCTGGATGAAGAACCGCGCCTTCTGGGCCACCACTCCGGAGCGCGCCGCCCTGGTGGACCTGATGTCCAAAGCCGGCCGCGCGTCGTCGTCGGAAGCCAAGGCACTGACCGGCCAGATCGTTGACCTGGTTTCCGAGGAAGTTCCCCTCTACCCGATGTTCCACCGCCAGCTCCCCAGCGCCTGGGATTCCACCAGGCTCAGCGGCTTCGCGCCCCTCCCCACCACCGGAGTTTCCTTCGTTGGTGTGGGCCGCACATCCTGACCTGATCAACGGAGAAGACATTGACCACCATATTGCGACTGCTGGGCAGACGGCTCGCAGCGTTGCCCCTCATGATCCTGGGCATCACGCTGCTGGTGTTCCTGGTCCTGCAGGCAGCACCGGGCGACCAGGCCAGCAGTGCCCTGGGCGAAGGTGCCAGCGAAGAGGCCAAGGAACAGTACCGGGAGTCCAACGGGCTCAACGACCCCTTGCCCCTGCAGTACATCAGTTTCCTGGGCAGGCTCCTGCAGTTCGACCTTGGCGTCACCACTCCCCCGGCCAAACCGGTTGCCGGCATGATCGCCACGGCGTTTCCCCTGACGCTGCAGCTGACCTTCCTAGGCGTCATCATCGCCGTGGTGGTCTCGCTGGTCTTCGGCATCATCGGCGCCCTGTACCGGGATAAGTGGCAGGACCAGGTGGTTCGTGTCTTCTCCATCGCGGCGGTAGCAACACCGTCGTTCTGGCTGGGTATCCTGCTGATCCAGTGGTTCGCCCTGGGCAGCAACCCGCTCTTCCCGTCCGGTGGAATCGCGACGCCCGAATCCGGCTTTGGCGGCTGGCTCAACTCCATGGCCCTGCCGGCCCTGGCACTGGGCATCCCGGTCTCCGCTTCCCTCATCCGGGTGGTCCGCACCTCGATGGTGGAGGAACTGGACCGCGACTACGTCCGGACGGCCGTCGGCAACGGCGTGCCGTACCGCGAAGTGGTCTCCAAGAACGTCCTGCGCAACGCCCTGGTGACTCCGGTGACCGTGCTGGGCCTGCGCGTTGGCTACCTGCTGGGCGGCGCCGTCGTGATCGAAATGATCTTCGCGCTGCCGGGCATGGGTCAGCTGATCCTCAACGGCATCACCAACCTGGACGTCAACCTGGTGCAGGGCGTGGTGCTCACCATTTCCGTCACATTCGTCCTGGTGAACATCGCCGTGGACCTTCTCTACCTGCTCATCAACCCCCGAATCAGGACCGTGTGACCCATGCGCAGCAAACTCGCTGAACGCCTGAGCGCCCCCGGACTCCGCTTCAAGGCCCTGCCCTGGAGCTCCCGCCTGGCCCTCGTCTTCCTTGTGATCATTGCCGCGGCCGCCATCTTCGCCCCCGTTCTTGCGCCGCACGATCCCCTGGAATCCTTCACCCCGGCCACCCCTCCCGGCGGCGAGCACCTCTTCGGCACCGACCGGCTGGGCCGCGACATCTTCTCCCGGCTGCTGTTCGGTTCGCAGTCCTCGCTGCTGATCGGCCTCGGCGCCGTGGCCCTCGCTGTCCTGGTGGGAGCGCTGCTGGGATCCCTGGCAGCCACGTCCAGCAAGACCGTCAATGAGCTGATCATGCGCATCATGGACATCCTGATGGCCTTCCCCGGCATCGCTTTGGCCGCTGTGCTGCTGGCAGCATTCGGCAACTCCGTGCCCACCATCATCCTGGCGATCGCCATCATCTACACACCGCAACTGGCCCGGGTGGTCCGCGCCAACGTGCTCTCGCAGTACGGCGAGGATTACGTCCGTGCCGAGCGGGTCATCGGCGCCGGCCGCTTCTACATCCTGCTCAAGCACATTGTCCGCAACACCGCCGCCCCGGTGCTGGTGTTCGCCACGGTCATGGTGGCTGACGCCATCATCCTCGAAGCGTCGCTGTCCTTCCTCGGCGCCGGCGTCCAGGATCCGGCACCGTCCTGGGGCAACGTGATCTCCTATGGCCGCAATCTGGTGCTCTCGGGCGGCTGGTGGGCCACTACCTTCGCCGGCCTCACCATCCTGCTCACGGTGCTGGCCCTGAACATCCTCGCCGAAGGCCTCACGGATGCCATGGTCAACCCCAAGCTGCGGCGCGCACCGGCGGTCAAGGACGACGACGGCGCTGCCGCCCTCACCGCCGTCGACGCCGTGGTGGGCACCTCAGTTGCCCAGGGCTCCGTCGTGGAGCAACACGAACTTGACGCGGTGCAGGCCGCGCCGCGGCACAGCCTGTCCGACGACGGCATGGGAGCAGGTGCCGGCGTGCCGGATCACGGCGCCGCCGTGATCTCGGCGAACCCGAACGCCCGGCTGGACGAAGAACTCCTGCGCCTGGCCGCAGTGGAAGCCACCCGGACCGACCGGCTGCCCCAGGTTCCGGCCGATGCGCGCACAGTGCTCGAGGTGACCAACCTGTCCATCAAATTCCCGGGCCGGTTCGGCGCCACGGCCATCGTGGACAATGTCTCCTTCACCGTGAAGGAAGGCGAAACCATGGCGCTGGTGGGCGAATCCGGTTGCGGAAAGTCCATCACCTCCCTGGCCATCATGGGGTTGTTGGCCAAAACGGCGGAGATCACCGGCTCCATCACCTTCGACGGCAAGGAACTGCTGGATCCCGCCCGCAAGCACAGCAGCATCAAGGCTTACCAGGGCCTTCGCGGGGAGCAGATCGCCATGGTCTACCAGGACGCGTTGAGCTCGCTGAACCCGTCCATGAAGATCAAGGACCAGATGACCCAGTTGACCCGGCGGGGCGGTCGGAAGACGCCCACCGAGCTGCTGGAAATGGTCAAGCTGGACCCGGTCCGGACGCTGGCAAGCTACCCGCATGAGCTGTCCGGCGGGCAACGCCAGCGCGTCCTGATCGCCATGGCACTGTCCCGTTCGCCCAGGATCGTGGTGGCCGATGAGCCCACCACCGCCCTGGACGTCACCGTGCAGAAACAGGTGGTTGACCTGCTCAACGACCTCCGCGAAGAGCTTGGCTTCGCCATGGTGTTCGTCAGCCACGACCTGGCCCTGGTGGCTTCGCTGGCACACCGGGTCACCGTTATGTACGCGGGCCAGGTGGTGGAATCTGCGCAGACCTCCGCGCTGCTGCAGGATCCCCGCCACGAGTACACCCGCGGCCTCCTGGGCGCTGTCCTCTCCATCGAGGCGGACGCCACCCGGCTGCACCAGATCCCCGGCACGGTCCCCTCCCCGCAGGACTTCGCCCCCGGCGACCGTTTCGCGCCCCGGTCCCTGCGGGCCGACGCCGATCCCAACCAACGCCTGGTCCTCACCCCGGTGTCCGCCGGTTCAAGGGTTCCTGCCGGTTCCCCGGCTGCTGCCGAACCTGCCACCTCCACCGGGGCTTCGGATGCAGAACACTTCTGGGCCAGCCACCTCAAGGAGGACGCGAAATGAACGCCGCCACCGGCACCCCCGTCATTGAACTCAAGAACGTCAAGGTCCATCACCGAGCCCGCTCCGGATCGCTGTTCAAGCCCACCATCGTCAAAGCGGTGGATGGCGTGGATTTCAGCATCAGCCGTGGTGAAACCGTCGGCATCGTGGGCGAATCCGGTTGCGGCAAGTCCACCCTGGCCGCCGTGCTGGTGGGCCTGCAGCCGCCCACATCCGGTGAGGTACTGTTCCACGGCAAGCCCGCCATCAAGCGGAACGCCGCCATGCGCAAGGAATTTGGCCGCTCCGTTTCGGTGGTCTTCCAGGACCCGGCAACGGCCTTGAATCCCCGGATGACCATTGCGGATATCCTGACGGACCCGCTCCAGATCCACGGGATCGGCACCGCAGCGTCCCGCGCTGCCAAGGTGGACGAACTGCTGGCGCTGGTTGGCCTGCCGGCCTCGGCAGCCGGGGTCACGCCGTCGCAGGTTTCGGGCGGCCAGCGCCAGCGCGTGGCAATCGCCCGGGCACTGGCCCTGGACCCGGACATCATTGTGGCGGACGAGCCCACCTCCGCGCTGGATGTTTCGGTGCGGGCCCAGGTGCTGAACCTCCTCTCCGACCTGAAGACCCGGCTGAACCTGGGCCTGGTGTTCATCTCGCACGATATCCAGACCGTCCGCTATGTCTCGGACCGCATCTGCGTTATGTACTTCGGCAACATCGTTGAACAGGGCCCCGCCGCGCAGGTCTTCGACACCCCCAGCAACGACTACACCCGCAAGCTGCTGGGCGCCGCTCCCAGCCTGCTGCACACCTGAATTTTCCCGCTTCGCTTTTCAACCATTGGAGTTACCCCATGCCCCAGTTTTCCGGCGTCATCCCGCCCGTCGTCACTCCCCGCCACACCGATGGCAGCATCGACACAGATTCCCTGAAGAACGTCACCAAGCATCTGCTCGACGGCGGCGTCTCCGGTCTGTTTGTCCTCGGCTCCTCCGCTGAGGTGCCCTACATGACGGATGCCGAGCGCGCCCTGGTGGTCAGCACCATCGCCGAGGCCAATGCCGGCGCCGTGCCGCTGATTGTGGGCGCCAACGAACAAACCACCAACCGTGTGATCGACGAGGCCAGGAAGGTCATCGACCTGGGCGCTGACGCGATCGTTGTCACCTCCATGTACTACGCCATTGGCAACGCCGCCGAGACCGAGACGCACTTCCGGGCCGTCCACGCCGCCGTCGACAAGCCCATCTTCGCCTACGACGTTCCCGTCCGGACGCACTTCAAGCTCCCCGTTGACCTGCTGGCACGGCTGGGCCGCGACGGCGTCATCACCGGCGTCAAGGACTCCTCCGGCGACGATGTTGGCTTCCGCCAGCTGCTGCTGGCCACCAAGGACAACCCCGGGCTGAGCATCTTCACCGGCCACGAGGTGGTGGTGGACGGCGCCCTCCTGGGCGGGGCGCACGGCGTGGTCCCGGGCCTCGGCAACGTTGACCCGGCCGGCTACCGCCGCCTGTTCGATGCTTCCCAGGCCGGCGACTGGGCCGGCGCACGCCGCGAGCAGGACCGCCTGGCTGACGTCTTCGAAATCGTCTTCACCCCCAACGGCCGGGTCTCCGGGGGCGCTGCGGGACTGGGTGCGTTCAAGACCGCGCTGCAGATCATGGGCGTCATCGAGTCCAACACCATGAGCGTGCCCATGCCGGCACTGAACGACTCCGAGACCGCCGCCATCAAGCTGATCCTGGCGCGTAACGGCCTGGTCTAGGTTCTACTGGGGTGTTGGGCACCCATCTTTTGCCGGTTGCTGCGCTCGTTCCTCGCGCTTTTGACGCAACCTACGCAAAAGATGGGCGTCCAACGCCGCCTCCCGTAGTCCGGCTCCCCCGCGATCCCCTGTGAGGAAGAAATTGATGTACGCGATCGGTGTTGACCTGGGTGGCACCAAGACTGCTGCCGGGGTTGTTTCCGGAGCCGGGAAGGTCCTGTTTTCGGAGACCATTCCTACGCTGAACCGCGGCGGCGGCGCGGCGATCCTGGATGCTACTGCTGCGCTGGTTTCGGGGCTCATTTCCCGGGCCGCTGCTGCCGGGATCACCGTCGACCGCGTCGGGGCTGGTTCTGCCGGGGTGATCGATGCATCGCGCGGGGTGGTGGTTTCGGCTACCGACGCGATCCTCGGCTGGGCCGGGACGGACCTGACTGCCGGGCTGGCCTCGCGGCTGGGGTTGCCGCCGTCGTCCGTGCGGGCCGTAAACGACGTCCACGCCCATGCGCTCGGCGAGGCCTGGACCGGCTCCGCCGCCGGAACGGCGAGTTCGCTCCTGGTGGCGTTCGGAACGGGCGTCGGCGGCAGCTTTGTCCTGGCCGGCACTCCCGTCCTGGGCCATCGCCACGTGGGCGGGCACGTGGGCCACGTCGCCTCGCCCTATGCCTACCACAACGGTGCCGCGCTCCCCTGCGTCTGCGGCCACACGGGCCACGTCGAGGCCATCTCCTCCGGACCGGCCATCCTCGAATCCTTCCGCCGCTTCGGCGGCCCACCCCAGGTCCGGGACACCCGGGCCGTCTTTTCCTTGGCGCACGACGGCGACGCTGCCGCCATCAAGGCGATCGGCATCGGCGCGGGTGCGGCGGGCCAGGCCGTGGGCGGCCTGGCCAACATCCTGGACCCTGCCGTGGTGGTGGTTTCCGGTGGACTGGCCGATGCCGGCGACCTCTGGTGGCGCCCCATGGAACGCGCGCTGAGGGCCGAACTCCTGGCCCCGCTGGCGGACGTGCCGGTGCTGCGGGCAGCCCTGGGCAACACAGCCGCCATTGTGGGCGCAGGAAAACTCGTTCTGAAACCATGCTGAAACTACTCGCAGGAGAACCCATGATCCTCACTCCCGAAGGCCTTGAGGCCCTCCGCTCCCAATTGATCGTTTCCTGCCAGGCGTACCCCGGCGAGCCCATGCGGGATCCACGCACCACCGGCCAGGTCGCCGCGTCGGCGGTGATCGGCGGGGCTGCGGCGATCCGCGTCCAGGGCCTGGCTGACATTGAGTTCACCAGGACCGCCGTCGACGTTCCCGTCATTGGGCTCTGGAAGGACGGCCACGACGGCGTATTCATCACCCCTACCCTGCGGCACGCCCTGGCCGTGGCGAACGCCGGCGCCCACGTGGTGGCCATCGACGGCACGCGCCGGGCCCGCCCGGACGGCCTGAGTTTCGCAGCCACCGTCGCCGGGATCCACGCCGGGTCGCTCGCCCTGGTCATGGCCGACTGCGGCTCCCTCGATGATGCGCTGGCCGCCGCCGATGCCGGCGCGGACCTGATCGGCACCACCCTGTCCGGCTATTCCGGGGAGCGGCCAAAAACTGCCGGCCCGGACCTGGAACTCCTGAGCCTGATTGCTGCCGCCGGGCTCGCCGCACCCTTGATCGCCGAGGGCCGGATCCACACTCCGGCGCAGGCCAGGCAAGCCCTGAATGCCGGTGCGTTTGCGGTTGTGGTGGGGACTGCCATCACGCATCCGGCCAGCATCACCGGCTGGTTCAAAGGCGCCCTGGACGCCTGACCTGCCTCGCGGCAGGGGCGGCCTACTCCCCCGCAACGTCCTTGAGCTTGAGCCTGATGCCGTCGAAGTGCCTTTGCAGGCGTTCGGCGGCCAGGGCCTTGTCCCGGTTGGCCACGGCGTCGTAGATGTCCCAGTGGTCCTGGGCCTGCTGCTCCAGGTTGACGGTTCCGGTGCCGAGCGCCAGGTGGATCTGGCGGTACACCTGCCAGAACACGTCGACCAGGCTGGTCAGCAGCTCGTTGTTGAGGGGCGCGTACAGGCGGCGGTGGAATTCGGCGTCGTGCTCCACCAGCATTTCGCCGCGGCTGGCAGCTTCCTGCATGCCCTGCATCACGGCCTTAAGCTCTGCGAGGTGTTCCTCGGTCAGCACATCGATGGCCGAGCCGATCAGGCCGGATTCCAGGGCCTGGCGCACGTCCACCAGCTCCATGGCCTCTTCGCCCTTGTGGCGCAGCGAGAGGCGGCCACGGAAGGTCAGTCCAGCCACCAACGCCGTGAAGTTGTTCGGAGCCACAAACATGCCGAAGCCGTGCCGGATCTCGATGACGCCCAGGGCCTGGAGCACCTTGAGGGACTCCCGGACCGTGTTCCGGCCAACGCCGAGTTCCGTTGACAACTCGCTCTCGGTGGGCAGTGCATCGCCCACGTCCAGTCCGCGCTCTAGGATAAGATCCATGATCCGTGTCTGCAGGGCCTGGGAGCGGAGCTGGGCACTGAATCGGGCTGGCGAAACTCCTGCAGGCGCTGTGGTCACGATATCTCCTTAGGCAGCCGTCGGGTGGCGGCCTTTTCTCTTCTCCTAGTATACAGGAGATGGGACGTCCCCTGTCTGCTTTGGCCAAAGAAAAACGCCATTCCCGCCGGAATTTCTCCGGCTGGAATGGCGCCGTTTCTTGTGGGTAAAGCCCAGGCTAGAGCCTGGTGTCGAAGGACCCGCAAAACACGTTCTCGTTGAACGTGCCGGTGAATTCCGACTTGCCCTGGATCTTCTGCACCGCGGCACGGATCGCCTCGCGACTGCCGGCGTGGGCATGGATGGCAGTCCGGACCATGGGCACGTCAATCAGGTGGTTGGGCTGGTTGAGGGACACAAACACCGTGGGAACCTCGGTGCTGTACCACGGGATCTCTGCGGCCATGGGGCTGGACCACTTGATCCGGATGGCGGCCTCCTGTGCGAAGCCCTTCACGTTGGCAAACACAAAGGCGGCGTCGTATCTGGCGGGATAGTCGTCCGTGGCTTCCTCGGCCAGCACAGACATGAAGTTCACGTCTTCCTCGCCCGCGGCCTCCCGCTGCTCCGCGGTCCGGAACAGGTGCACCTCGAATCCGGCGGCTTCGAGCTCCTCGCGGACGGTATCGAGGTAGGCCAGCGGATCGGCGCGGGTGAAGTCCGCACCGCCGGAAACGCCGTACAGGCGGATCCGCTTATGCGTCGCGGGTGTGATGGGCAGGTTGCCGGCGGTGTCCTTGACCAGGGTGACCGTTTTGTCCGCGATGTCCGCGGCAATGGCGCGGTGCGCCTCGCCGCCGATCACTTCGAGAGCGGCTGCCGGCGGCACCAGGTCCGTCGCGTTCCTGCGGTGCAGGCCGAGGCTGGCCTTCAGGCCGAGGATCCGGCGCAGGGCATCGTGCAGCCGTTGCTCGGTGAGGACCCCCGACTTGTACCCCTCCAGCATGTAGCCGAAATCCTCTGCCGGGTTGCGGAAGAAGAGGAACATGTCGCAGCCTGCGGCGATGGTGGCGGGGACCAGGTCGCTGCGCTTCATGGCCTGCGTAAGTCCCACCATCAACGATGCGTCGGTCAGGATGAGCCCGTTGAAGCCCAGTTCGCCGCGGAGCAGGTCCTGCAGCAGTTCCGGTGCCAGCGTGGCCGGCAGGATGTCGCGGTCCCCGATTCCCGGCCGGAAATGCCGTGACAGTTCCGGCGCCCCGATGTGCCCGGCCATGATGGACTGCACGCCGTGCCCAATCAGCTCCCGGTAGACGTGCCCGTAGGTCCGGTTCCAGTCCCCGTAGCCCAGGGTGTTGTATGACGTGACCACGTGCTGGTCCCGTTCGTCCATGCCGTCGCCCGGGAAGTGCTTCATGGCGCAGACGGTGGGCGATTCGCTGATGCCGTCGAAGTACTCCTTGGCCCGCTCCACCACGACCTCCGGCGTATTGCCGAAGGACCGGGTGGAGACCACGGTGTTCCGCCAGTTGTAGTGGATGTCCACGATGGGTGCGAAAGCCCAGTTGCACCCCAGGGCCGCCGTTTCCACGCCTGCCACCTGGCCCATCCGCCGGGCAATCCCTTTGTCCGGATGGGAGCCGGCCTGCAGGTGCGTGCTCACGAAGGTTCCGTCGTCGCAGCTGCCGGCGCCACCCATTTCCGGGTTTGAGGCCACCAGCAGCGGAATCCGCGACCGCGACTGGGCATACCGGATGTGTTCCTGGACGGCTGCCGAGGGGCCCGGCCGGTAGCGCATGCCGCCCACGTGGTACGTGTCCAGGACCTCGTCCAGGTACCGGGGGGCGTAGCTGTTGTTGTGGTTGATGAACAGCTGGCCGATCTTCTCCTCCAGCGTCATCGCGGAGAGGGTGCCCTCCACCCAGGCGATGGCCTCGGCGTCGAGCGTGAACGGCGCCGCGGTGAGGTCCACGTCGAACTGCCGTCGTCCGGCACCGGCCGGCCCCAGGGCGGCCAGCGCCCGGTCCACCTGTTGGTCCACCGGCAAGGCGATGTCCACCACCACACCCGCCTCATCCGGCTGCAGCTCCTCGAGCGTGTCCAGCTGGGAGTCCAGCAGCGACAGGGGCATAAAGTGTCCCGGCCGGGCCGCCATCCGGCCGGCCAGGAGGTCCCGGCCGCCGTGCAGGTGGACAAACACCACGGACGCGTCGCCGCTGCGGATCAGGTCGCGGTAGCGGCGTTTGAGCGCGCTGCACGCAATCACCAGGCCCGCGTCCGACGCCGAGAAGCGGCTGCCGATTTCAGCCAGCCACGGTGCGCGGTCGGCGTCGTCCAATGGAGTTCCGGCAGCCATCTTGTCGATGTTGGACTGCGGATGCAGCGAATCGCCGTCGACGAAGATTGCGCCAAGGCGTTCGGCGAGGGCTGCGCCCACAGTGCTTTTGCCGCAGCTGGTCACGCCCATCACCACAATGTGGGCCGGGGCTTGTTTACCAGTCATGGACGGTACCGTCCACCAGGCGGTTGTACGGCAGGTAGGCCTGCTGGTACGGGAACGCGGCGGCGGCCTCCTCGTTGAATTCGACGCCGATGCCTGGCTCGTTGCCCGGGTGCAGGTAGCCGTCCTTGAATGTCATGGACTGCTGGAAGACCTCGTTGGTCTTGTCCGAGTGCTGCATGTATTCCTGGATCCCGTAGTTATGGATGGCCAGGCCCACGTGCAGCTGCGCGGCGAAGCCCACCGGGGAAATGTCCGTAGGGCCGTGGAAGCCGGACTTGATCTGGTACTGCGCGGCGAAGTCCATCACCTTCTTCAGCGGGGAAATGCCGCCGAAGTGGGTGGAGGCGGCCCGGACGTAGTCGATCAGCTGTTCCTTGATGATGGTCTGGTAGTCGTACACGGTGTTGAAGATTTCGCCGATTGCCAGCGGCGTGGTGGTGTGCTGGCGGACCAGGCGGAGCGCTTCCTGGTTCTCCGCCGGGGTGCAGTCCTCAAGCCAGAAGAGGTCGTAAGGCTCCAGGGCCTTGCCCAGCTTGGCGGCCTGGATGGGTGTCATCCGGTGGTGCCCGTCGTGGAGCAGCGGCAGTTCCGGGCCGAACTCGTTGCGCACGGCTTCGAACACGGTGGGCAGGTGGCGCAGGTACGCGCGGGTGTCCCAGTCTTCCTCCACAGGGAACGCGCCCCGGCCGGCGGGCTCGTAGTCGTAGCGTTCACCCGAGGCCTGGGCCTGGGCGGCTACCCCGTAGACAGCCTTGATGCCGGGGACCGCGGTCTGGATCCGCACCGATTTGTAGCCCAGTTCCAGGTGCTCGCGGACCGAATCAAACAGCGAAGGGATGTCCGCGCCGGAGGCGTGGCCGTAGGCGCGCAGCCCGTTCCGCGAGGCGCCGCCCAACAGCTGGTACACGGGCATGCCGGCCAGTTTGCCCTTGATGTCCCACAGGGCCATGTCCACTGCGGCGATCGCGGCCATCGTCACCGGCCCGCGCCGCCAATACGAGGACCGGTAAAGGAACTGCCAGGTGTCCTCAATCCGGTGCGGGTCCTTTCCGATCAGCAGTTGCGCCACATGCTCCTTGAGGTACGCGGCCACCGCGAGTTCGCGGCCGTTGAGGGTGGCGTCGCCGATGCCGGTGACTCCGTCCTCGGTGGTGATGCGCAGGGTCACGAAGTTGCGCGAGGGGCTTGTCACGAAGACTTCGGCGGCAATGATTTTCACAGCTGGTCCTTTCAGGCGGACGGGGCAGTTGGGGGTGGTTCGGGAGTGGATGGGAAGGCCAGCGGAAACCGGGGTGACCGGACGGTTTTGGCACGTGTCAGCCGGGGGCCGGGGATGCGGCCACCCTCCCGGTGAGGCCCCCGATCAGCTCCACAACGGCGGCATCCGCCGCGAGGTCCGCGTCCACCAGTTCAAGCAAGGCGCGGAGCCGTTCGGTTCCAGCCAGGGCATTGGCCGCCTCGACTCCGGCCGCCAATGGATCCTGGGCAGGCGGCAACTGGGCCGTGCATTCCAGCCAGGCAGCAATCATCAGGGCGGCCGCGGCACCGGTCCTGCCGGCCGCCCGCTCGGCGCGCAGGACGGGGACGGCGCGCATCCTGAGCTTGGTGGTCCCGTCCATGGCGATCTGCGCCAGATGGTGGGCGATCCTGGCGTTGCCGAACCGCGCCAGCAAGGCAGCCCGGTAGGCGGGTACGTCCAGGCCTTCGGCGGGCAGGTTGGCCTCCGCTTCATCCCAGAACGCCTCCACGGCGTGCCGGCATGCGGGGTCGGCCAGGGCCTGGGCCACGGTGGCGTGTCCGCGGACCTGGCCGGCATAGGCCAGCAGCGAGTGGGCGCCGTTCAGCAGCCAGAGCTTCCGGTTCTCATAAGGTTCGATGTCTTCGACAAAGAGCGCTCCGGCGTCTTCCCAGCGCGGCCTGCCCGCGGGGAATTCCCCGCTCAGGACCCAGCTGGAGAAGGGTTCGGCCACCACCGGAGAGGAGTCCCGGTAGCCGCAGGCGGATGCCACAGCTTCAAGGTCCGCTGCCGTGGTCCGGGGCGTGATCCGGTCCACGGACGTGCTGACGAAGCTGACTGCGTCACGGATCCACTCCGCCAGCGCCGGCTCCCAGGCCCCGGCCATGCCCAGTACGGCATTGCGGGCCACGGTCCCGTTGTGCGAAAGGTTGTCGCAGCAGACCACTGCCAGGGGTCCCGCCGCCGCTGCCCGGCGGGCGGCGAGGCCAAGGACCAGGCGGCCCAGCGGCGTCACCGGCCGGCCCGTACCGCGCAGGGCCGCGAGGTCCGCGGCCACCTCCGGCGCGGCAGCGTCGAACCCGCCATCGGCGGTGGCCAGGTACCCGGCTTCGGTGATGGTGAGCGTGACCACGGCCGTTGCCCGCGCGGCCAGCAGCGCGGCAAGCCGGTCGACGTCGGCACCGTCCACCGCTTCGACGATGCTGCCAACCACGCTGAACGAGTCACCCGCGTCGGCCCGCTCCACCACGGTGAAGAGGCCGTCCTGGGCTGCCAGCGCGAGGGCTGCGTCCGGACGCCTGCCCGTGAACGCGGCGATTCCCCATTGCGCCGCATCGCCGGCCTGCTGGGTATACCAGGCCTGGTGCGAGCGGTGGAAGGCGCCCAGGCCCAGGTGGACCATCCGTACCGGCGCCTTGGGCGCATTCCGGAGCTCCCGGGTAAGCCGGGGCAGTCCGGCGGCGGACTCTTTGCCTTGGGCTCTGTCCTGCAGGCCGGCGCTCACAGCTTGAAGACCCGGCGCGGCGAGCCGTCCACCAGGTCCACGATGAGCTCGTGGGCCCTGTCCTCGGAGACGCGGTGCTCGGCCACAAGGCGGGCCAGGAAGGACGCCTCGATCCGGCGGGAGGCATCGTGCCGGGCCGGGATGGAGCAGAAGGCCCTGGTGTCGTCGATGAACCCCGAGGACCGGGAGAAGCCGGCGGTTTCGGTGACGGCGGAACGGAACCGCAGCATGGCGTCCGGGGCGTCCAGGAACCACCACGGGGCGCCAAGGTAGACGGCCGGGTAGAAGCCGGCCAAAGGCGCCAGTTCGCGGGAAAAGACTGTCTCGTCCATGGCGAACAGCACCAGGTGGAAGTCCTTGGCGTTGCCGAAGTCCTGCAGGACGGGACGGATGCTTTCGGTGTAGTCGATGGCGAACGGAATGTCGTGCCCGCTGTCCGCCCCGAAGGTGTTGAACGTGGGTTCGTGATGGTTCCGGTAGGAGCCGGGGTGGATGGTCATGACCAGGCCGTCCGCTACTGACATCCGAGCCATCTGGTACATCATGTGCGCTTCGAAGTCCTCGCGGTCCGCGGCGCTGGCCTGGCCGGCCCTGGCGCGGTCAAACAGCCTGGCCGCGTCGGCGGCCTCGAGCTTGAGCGTGCGGGGCGTCCGCACGCCATGGTCTGCGGAGACGGCGCCGTGCTCAATGAAGTACTGCCGCCGGTTTTCCAGCGCGGTGAGGTAGCCCGCGTAGCCCGTGCCGCCGTCGCCCGCTGCTGCAATCAGGCGCTCCACGTTACCGGCCCACTCCGGGTGCGCGATGTTCAGGTACTGGTCCGGCCGGAAGGTCGGCAGGACGCGGCCGTGGAAGGTGGGGTCCCCGGCGATGGCCTTGTGGCTGGCCAGGTCATCCAGGGGGTCATCGGTGGTGGCGAGGACCTCGATGTTGAAGTCCTTGAAGAGCTGGCGGGGCCGGAAGCCGGGTTCCTGGAGCCGGGCGCTGATGGCGTCGAAGCTGGCATCCGGTTCGGTTGCGGAGGGCTCGCTGTGCAGGCCGAACACGCTCTGGAACTGGTTGCGCAGCCAGTAGCCGGACGCGGTCCCTTCGAACAGGGGCCAGGCCTTGCAGAACTCGCGCCATACGGTGCGGGAATCCGGGGCGGCGCCGGGGTTGCCGTGGCTGCCGGCCTGGGGCCGCAGGAGGTTCTGGTCCACGCCCGCGGAGTGGACCAGCCGGGTGACGTAGTGGTCCGGACTGACCAGCAGCACCGCAGGGTCCGGAAACGGCGTGTTGTGTTCAATGACCGCGGCATCAACGTGGCCGTGCGGGGAAATGATGGGCAGGTCCTTGACTCGCTGAAAAAGATCCCTGGCAATCCTGCGGGTTCCGGGATCGGCGGGCAGGAGCCTGTCCGGGTTGACGGCAATCGACTGTGACATAAGTCAATGGTCCGGGTCCGTCAGCCATCTTGTCAACCGGTTGCCAAAAGTTGCCATTGGCTGCTGACCCGCATTTATCAGCCCTGCCGCACGACCCGCCCGCTGGAGCCGCGCAGCACCAGCTCCGTCTCCACGCGGAGGGTGCCGGCGTCCCCGCCCTCGCCGGCCAGCAGGTCCAGGAGCCGGGTGGTTGCGGCGGTGCCACACTCCCCAAGCGGCGACCGGACAGTGGTCAGCGGCGGCGTGGTGAAATCGGCACCGAAGATGTCATCGAAGCCCACAATGCTGATCCGGTCCGGTACGGCCATGCCGCCGGCCTGCAGTTCCTGCATCAGGCCGATGGCCAGGAGGTCGTTGTAGGTCATAACGGCGGTTGCCCCGCTGGCCAGGACGTCGCGCGCCACCTGCCGGCCGCCGTCGACCGTTGGCCTGCTGGATTCCAGCCGCACAGGAGTGACCCGCGACCATTCGCAGGCCGCCTGGACTCCTTCCCAGCGGCGCGCCGACATCCAGGACTGGGGCGGGCCCGCCACAAACGCCAGTTTGCGGTGGCCGTTGGCGGCCAGCGACCGGACTGCTTCGCTGATGCCCTTGCCGACGTCCGGGATGACGCAGGGCACGCCGTCGACCTCGCGGTTGATGACCACCACGGGCTTATCTGCTGCCAGTGCGCGAATGTCGTTGTCGTCCATGCGCGGGCTGGCCAGGATCAGGCCGTCGGCGGTGGCCATCATGCGCCGCGCGGCGGTGAGCTCGGTGACGCCGGATTCGGCGGACTCGGCCAGCACCAGGGTGTAGTCCCGCAGCGTCGCGGTGGCCTGGGCGCCGCGGATGATGTCGAAGAAGGTGGGGTTGGTGATATCGGCGACGATCAGGCCGATGGTGTTGGTCCGGCCGGTGGGCAGGGCCCGGGCAAACGGATTGACCTGGTAGCGCAACTCCGCGGCGGCGTCCTCGATGAGTTTCTGCGTCTTGGCGCTGACCCTGCCCGGCTTGCTGAGCGCCCGGGACACCGTGGAGGGGTTCACACCGGCCAACTTGGCGATGTCGTAGATGGTGGCATTCGACTTGCCGTCCCGCCCCGGCCTTTTGGCAGCATCAGGGATCGCGGCGGGGTCCTTGGGGTTGGGTTCAGTCACGGCTTCATCCTAACGACGCCCCTCCCAACTGACTCGCAGTTGTTGTCGTTTTGAGGGTCGAAAACGACAACAACTGCGAGTCAGTTGGGAGGGGGGCAGGATCAGCCCGGCAGCCTACAGGTGGACAGCCGGAGCGTCCGGCGCGGCGCCGCTGAACGTCTTCCGGCTGATGTCGATCAGCACCAGTGCGATGGGGGCGATCAGGATCGCCACGCCTGCAGCCCACCAGAAAACAGCTGCGTATCCGCTGGACAGCGCTGCTAGGGGTGCCCCGCCGGCCGTTGCCGTGGCAGCAGCGGCGATGGTGCTGAACAACGCGATTCCGAGGGAGCCGCCGATCTGCTGTGAGGCGTTGACCAGGGCACTTGCCACGCCGGCGTCGTCCTTGTCCACGCCAAAGAGCGCCAGGTTCTGCATGGGAACAAACACCATCCCCAGGCCGATGCCCAGCAGGATCAGCGCCGGCAGCATAACCACGGCGTAATTGCCATCAGGAGTCACCTGCGTGAGCCACAGCATGGCGGCCGCCATAAACGCCGGGCCCACTGCGGTGGGGATGCGGGCGCCAAGGGTGGGCAGGTTTTTGGCCACGATCGCAGCCGTGATGATGAGGACCACCGTCATGGGCAGCGAGGCCAACCCGGCAATAAACGGCGCGAAGCCCAGCACAATCTGGATGTAGAAGTTGATGAACAGGATGCCGCCGATCAGCACGGCACCGGCCAGGAAGGACGCCAGGAAGGCTGCCGCCCGGTTGCGTTCCGTGGCCACCCGCAACGGAAGCAGGGGGTGGGCCACACGCTTTTCGACGGCGATGAACAGCGCTATCAGCACCACGCCGGCCAGGATAAAGCCCCACGCGCCGGGGGTGGCCCAGCCGTGTTCGGCGTTGGTGAAGCCGTAAACCAGGGCGCCAAGGCCCAGGGCCGCAAGGACCACGCCGGGCCAGTCGTACCGGGGAACGCCGCCTGCCTTGCTTTCCGCAACCCGCTTCCAGACACCCAGCAGGGCGACGACGGCGATGGGCACGTTAACGAGGAAACACCAGCGCCACGAAACGTAGTCCGTCAGGAAGCCGCCCAGCAGCACCCCCACCGCGGCGCCCACGCCGCTGATGGAGCCGAACACCGCGAACGCCGTGCCGCGTTCCCGGCCACCCGGGAAGGAAACTGTCAGCAGCGCCAGCGCGGCGGGTGCCAGCAAGGCTGCGAACAATCCCTGCAGGGCCCGGGCGCCGATCAGTTCCCACGGCGCCTGGGCCAGGCCGCCCAGCAGCGACGCCACGGCGAACCCCGTGGCCGCCGTCATAAACGCACGCTTGCGGCCCCAGAAATCCGCGATGCGGCCGCCCAGGAGGAGGAACGCGCCCAGCGCCAGGGCGTAGGCGGTGACCACCCACGCCCGGGTGGAGTCGCTAATGCCCATCTCCACCTGCAGCCGGGGCAGGGCCAGGTTCACGATGGTGCCATCGAGGACCACCATGAACTGGGCGAGCGCCAGGAAGACCAGCGCCCACCACTTGCCGCCGCTCGCCCGCCCCTCCGCGCGCTCCGCCAAAACCGCCGGGGTTGCTGTTTGTGTTGCCACCAAAAATCTCCGCTTCTTCAAAAGTAATACTTACATAAGTATAAGTATCTATCCGGCAGGCACCAAACGGGCCATGTTCAGGCTCAGGCGTCGGGTTCGTGGAGGATGGCGGCAAGCCGTTCCAATGCGGGCAGCGCCGCCGCGAGGCGCGCCAGGTCATCCGCGGTCAGCTTGTCGGTGGCCGTGGCGAGGGCACCGGCCCAGGCTCCTTCAAGCAGGGACTTGATCCGGCGCGACTCGGCGGTGGCGTGGAGTGCCACATAACGCTTGTCCGCCGCGTCCCGGGTGCGGGTGACCAGGCCCAGTGCCACCAGTTCCCGCAGTTGCGCGCTGACGTTGCTTAGTTGCCTGCCGAGCCTGGCTGCCACCTCGGCCACCGTGATCCCGGGATGCCGTTCGATGACGCGGATGACGTCCAGCACCCCGCTGGACAGCGGCAGCACACCCGTCCCCTCGTGGCTTTTCCGGCGCACTTCGAAGGAGATGTCCAGGACGGCCACGGCCAGGGGCCGATGGTTAAAGGGGCTGGCCACCGGAGGCAGTGCAGCTTCGCGGCGGGTCTTGGCAGGATCCATTCCCCAAGCATAGGAGAGCCGGGGGCCGGGCCCCGCGGCCTGTCCGGACGCTGCGGCTTATTCGGCGCCCGGGCTGCGGTAGGCAATTTCGCCGGCAGTCCGGAGGGCGTCCAGGGTTTCCTCGACCGTGAGCAGCACAGTTGTCTCAAACGAGGCCAGGGCCCCGCCGCCGCTGATGGCGAGCGCCACCGCGGCCATGGATACGTTGTCCGGCGCCTCCCACAGGTTGTAGCCGTCGTGGGCGCCGAATCCGTACCAGAATCCGTGCAGCTTTCCCCCCACCGATTCGATGTACTGCTGCGCCGCCTTGCGCCTGTCCTCCGGGTGGCTGATCAGCCTGGCCCAGGTTTCCGGCGTGTAGCTGAATTTTGAGAGATAGAGCGGCATTGACCTGTCCTGTCCGTCGCGGCCAAACTGCGGATAACCCCAGAATGGCACTGCGGGGCACCGGCAGCAATGCCCGCGTGGCAAGCCCGGTGGGCGGAGGCAACGGAATGTCCCGCCGCCGTCGTCCGCTGCTGCTGCCGCTGCTAGGTAACCATCCGCCCCGCCTTCCGTAACGGCCAAGCGCCCCAGCCGACGGCGACATCCCGCAGCCTGGCCGCAGCTTCACCCAGGCGTCCGCCGTCAATGGGTCCAGGCGCACCGCATCCGCTTTCCGAGCCTGAACCATCGGCCGCGGCAAGCACGTACTCAAGCTGGTGTCGCCTGCCTACGGGGTAGCGTTCGGCGTACCCGCCCGCGGCCACGCCGAGAACGAGCATTTCCAGGCGGTCTGCCGTTGATTCCGACGTTTCGTCGCACGCGTCGCATCCGCAGGCCGGAAACGGGAAATCGTGCAGCACCCCGGCGTGGACGATGACGCCGGGAAAGCCCGTAAAGACGAAGGTGAGGGGCGCGGCCCCGGCGTGGTGCGGGGTAAGCCTGACGGCCCGCCGGACATCCGGGTGGGGCAGCAGGAGGTCCCCGGCCAGTGCCGGATCCTCCCGGACATCGATGGCGTAGGTTCCTTCCAGGTGGCTGATCAAAGCATCGGCAATGGCGTGGAGGCCGGCGAACCGGCCCGGATTGCTGACCACTTCATAGGCTTCCTGCGGCGGACCGCCGCCATCCCAACGCCCGCCGTACCGTCTGGCATCCGCACCGGAAAAGTAACGAACGTCCGGCAGGCTGGGACGGATGTAGACGGGGTGCCCCGAAGCCGGTACCGGCAGGGGCCCCGCGGGCCCGCCAAGGTCCTCCTGGGCCCATCCCCGCAGCTTGGCCGCAAACGCCTGTACCATTTCGTCGCCTGCGCCGCAGAGCCCCTCAACCACAGCCCGGACCACGAACCGCGCCTCATGGTTCCCCACCTCGGCGCCACCTGGACCGACGGTCCACGATGCATCCGGCCGCAGGCCTGCAATGGTGTTACCTGTAAAAACCGCGGCGGCAGCCAGCCTGTCCGAATTGGCCCTGATGGTTGGCCCGTGCGCCTGGAGGAAGCCGGCGAGCGCAGCGGGATCAGCGGCCAGCTCCGCCGGGACGGCGCCCGCAGCTTCGCAGTACCGGGCGAACACGGCATAGCCGCCCACATGCCTGACCTGACCAGATTGCCCGTCCGTGAGCGGTCCGTACCTGGCCTGACCCAAGGACACGCCCGCGGGCAAGACACCTGGCGGTCCTACGAAAAGGTCTTCCACTCCATCACCTTGGATCCTGTGGTGCGGCATGCCTGGTTGGCCGCCGTCAGGCGTACCATTTTTGTTGCTACAACCGGTCGGTGCGGTCCTCACCCCTGTGCCCGGAACCGCGCAGGTTGTCCTGGACCTTGCCGAACAGGTCCTTGATGGTGGACTCGGCGTTGGTGATCACGTCCACCTGCAGGTACACCTCATGGTTGGACGGAAGGTCGTACTCGTCCTTCAGGTGCGTCCCGCCGGCGACCCCGTCCAGGGACAGGTAGACCATGGCTTCGGTGCGCGCGATCCCCGCGATCCGGCCGAACACCACAGTGAATTCATTGGGCTGGAAACTGACCGTCTGGCCGATGTGGCTGCGGTCCAGCTCGCCTGCCGGGACGCCCCGCTCTGACTGCGCTCCGGTGTATTCCATGAACAGCTCCTTACGTCGCAGAAGATTGTCTCCGCAGTCTAACGCCCGGCTGTTCCGGCCGATACTGCCGTTGCCGGGCCCCTTTCCGGAACGGGTTCTTGGGCCCGGGCGCCGGGCCTGAAAGACTGGCCGGGCCAGCATTTCCCGGACCCAGGAGACCGCCATGAACCACCCGCGCACCGGCCAGGCCGGGACCGCCCGCCTTACGGACCTGCTGGAAATCGAGGCCCCCGTGGTCCTGGGACCCTTCGGCGGCGTCTCGTCGGTGGCGCTGACGGCAGCAGTGAGCGACGGCGGCGGGCTGGGTTCGTTCGGGCTGTACGGGTTCGATGCGGCTGCCATCGAAAAGACGGCAGCTGCCCTGCGGGCGGCCACCGCCCGGCCCTTTGCCCTGAACCTCTGGGTCCCCACGGGAACCGAGCCGACGGACCTGTCGGTGGCGGATTTCCAGCGCTATGTTGGGATCCTCAAGCCCTACTTTGACCAACTGGACCTGCCGCTGCCGGACATGCCGGACCGGTACCTGCCGGACTATGGCGAGCAGGTGGCGGCAACCCTGGCTGCCCGTCCCGCCGTCGTGAGCTTTGTCTTCGGCGTCCCTGCGCCTGAGGTGGTGGAGGCGGCGCACCGGCTGGGCATCAAGGTCCTGGGGACCGCAACCACCGTGGCCGAAGCCGTGGCGCTGGAGGCCGGCGGCGTGGATGCCGTGGTGGCCAGCGGAATGGAGTCCGGCGGCCACCGGGTGTCCTTTTTGGCGCCGGCCGGCGAATCCCTGGTGGGCACGTTTGCGCTGGTGCCTCAGGTGGCGGACGCCATCCACATTCCGGTGATCGCTGCCGGCGGCATCGCGGACCGCCGCGGGGTGGCCGCCGCCTTCGCGCTGGGCGCCGACGGCGTGCAGGTGGGCACCGCGTTCCTGGCCACCGGGGAATCGGCTGCCGTGCCCGCCTACCGGTCATTGCTGCGCAGTCCTGCCGCCGGGACCACCGTCCTGACCCGGGCCATGAGCGGCCGGCTGGCGCGGGGCCTCCCCAACCGGGTCACGGCCGAACTCGAGGATGCGGCCCTCGTGGCCCCCTTCCCCATCCAGAACTGGCTGACCGGGAAATTCCGGCCCCAGGCTGCTGCTGCGGGCAACACGGACCTGATGTCCTTGTGGGCCGGACAGGCCGCCCCGCTGCTGCGCCATGGCACCGCCGCTGAGGTCCTCGCCGAACTGCTTGCCGGCGCACCCTGATCCGGCACGGCCGCCGCCCATCCGGGGCCAACCATGCCTCGAATCACCGGTAGAATCTAGACCGCCATGCGGGACCGGAAAGGAGGAGCTGTGCCAGCACACCCACACACTCCTTTCCACGTGCTCCGATCCTCGGCAGTGGCAACCGGCATCCTCGCGCTCGCAGCAGGGGCCCACCTTGCCGGTGGCGGCGAGCTTCCCGCGCCGGGCATCATGCTGGCGGTTCTGGCCCTGACCGTACTGGCCAGCACCACCGCCACACGCCTGCGCCTGGGCTTTCCCGCCATGGCCGCGCTGCTGGGCGGCGGGCAGGTGGTGCTCCACGGACTGTTCAACGCCTTCAGCGGCACCGTCACCGCGGCGGCAAACGTTGCGCCCGCTGGGCACCACCACGATCCTGCCGCGGAACTCCAGGCCTATGCCGGCCTGGCCCCGCTGGCCGGGCACCTGCACCAGCCCGGCGCCAGCGGTCCCCTGATGCTTGCCGCCCATGCGTTGGCCACCGTAGGCTGCGCGCTCCTGCTGGCCAGGGGCGAGGCTGCCTTGTGGGCCCTCGCCGGCTGGCTCCGGCCGCTGGCCGGCCTGCCCCGGGCCGCCGCCCTCCACACCGTTCCGTCGGTGCCGGCGGAAAGCCGGCCTGCCTGGCCTGCCCGGCAGCCGTGGCGGAACCTCCGGTGGGACAGCCGGCGCGGCCCGCCTTCCGCCGTCGTGAATCCCGCCTGACCGGCGAACCGGACAATCCTTTCCGGCGCCGGGTCCCATACACCCTGCACCCCCTTGTTTGGGGTGCGCCAGAAAGGCAATCCCATGACCAGCACCCTCCTTCGCCGCACCCTCACCACCGCAGCTGCCACGGGCGGCGCAGCCGCGCTCCTGCTCTCCGGAGCCGTCGGCGCCTCCGCCCACGTGGGCGTCACCCCGGACAAAACGTCAGCCAACTCGTACGCGCTCCTGACCTTCGCCGTGCCGCATGGCTGCGAGGAGTCGAACACCACCAAGGTTGCCATCACGCTGCCCCAGGAACTCAACGACGCGCAACCCACCGTCAACCCCAACTGGACCGTCGAAAAGGTCACCGAGCAGCTGGCCGAACCCCGGAAGCTGGCTGACGGCACCGCCATCACCAAGCGGACCAGCCAGATCGTGTACACCGCCAAGACCCCGCTGGAGCACGAACTCCGGGACACCCTGGTCCTGTCCGTGAAACTGCCGGACCTTGCCGGCACCACGCTGAACTTCCCCACCCTGCAGACCTGTGAAACCGGGCAGACTGACTGGTCCGAAATCGCCAAGGAAGGCCAGGACCCGCATTCCCTCGATGCCCCGGCGCCGTCGATCACCATCACTGACGTGGCCGCCGAGGGCCACGGGGACGGTCACGCCGAAACAGCGGCCACCGAGCAGGTGGCGGCAGTAACGGACAGCGGCGCCGACGCTCGGAGCTGGGCCGGCCTGGTGGCGGGCGTCGGCGGCCTGGCCCTCGGCGCGGCGGCACTGGTACGCAGCGGCGCCCGGCGCAAGGCCGCAGCTGACGCGAAATAGCCTGCACGCCTGATGCCCGGATCATCACGATCCGGGCATCAGTTGCCTTCCGGGCTGGTGGCTTTGTTGACGCGGGCAACCTCTGGCGTAAAGGTGGTGCGATGAGGTCTCAGCGAATTTCCCAGGCGTTTACCATTACGACGGCGGCCGCTGCGGCTGCCCTGCTGCTCACCGCGTGCGGTGGAGGCGATCCGCAGGCGGAACCCACGACGTCGGCGTCCAACTCCGGTTCAGCAACGTCGGCACCGGCCAGCGCATCGGCGTCGCCCACGCCCAGTGCGCCGGCCACCACGGCGCCCGCCACGTCGGCACCGGCCACCACACCGGCTGCCACCGCCCTCTGCAAGGCGTCGGGGCTCGTTGCGGAAACCGACCCTTCCGGTGGCGGTGCTGCCGGCAGCGTTTACATGAAGCTGAACCTCACCAACACCGGCACCGAGCCTTGCCTGCTCAAGGGTTACGCCGGCGTGTCGCTGACCGCCGATGCTGCCGGCGACCCCATCGGCGCCGCTGCCGCCCGGGACGTCACAACACCCGAAACGGAGGTCCTGCTTGCCCCAGGGGAGACCGGGACGGCGGTGCTGCGCTACGTCCAGGCCGGCAATTTCCCCGACTGCGCCCAGGTGCGGGCCGGCGGCTACCGCGTGTACCCGCCGGAGGACACCGCATCGCTTTTCCTGCCCGACCCCACCAACGCCTGCAGCAACGCCGGCATCAACCTGCTGAGCATCGGCGCTTTCCAACCATCGTAGGCCGCGGTCAGCTGTCCTGTCGGTGGTGTGCGGCATGATGGAGGCATGACGCAGGAACAGCCCGTCGCGGGCGCCAAGGATTCCGGTGCAGCAGCACCCATGGGCCAGTTCAGCCGGCCCACCCGCGACTGGTTCCTGGGTGCCTTCAGCGGCCCCACCCCTGCCCAGGCCGGGGCCTGGAACGCCATTTCCTCCGGCTCGCATGCCTTGGTGGTGGCCCCCACCGGCTCCGGAAAGACGCTGGCGGCCTTCCTCTGGGCCCTGGACCGGCTCCTGACCTCCACCCCCGGGCCCGATGCCGCGGATCCCGTCGCAGGCCAGGACACGCTCCCGGGGGTTGGGGCCGGATCCACGGGCAAGGTCACCGGCCAGGCCGCGGGCAAGGGCAGGCGCCCGCGCGCGCCCAAGCGGAAAACCCGGGTCCTCTACATCTCACCCCTGAAGGCCCTGGGGGTGGACGTGGAACGGAACCTCCGCGCCCCGCTGATCGGCATCACCCAGACCGCCAAGCGCCTTGACCTGCCGGCGCCCTTGATCACCGTGGGTGTCCGGTCCGGGGACACCACCACCGCGGACCGCAGGTCTTTGCTGACCACTCCGCCCGATATCCTCATCACCACCCCGGAATCCCTGTTCCTGATGCTGACCTCGAAGGCCCGCGAGACCCTGGCGGAGGTGGACACCATCATCATCGATGAGGTCCATGCCGTGGCCGGGACCAAGCGCGGCGCCCACCTCGCCGTCTCGCTCGAACGGCTGGACGCCCTGCTGCCCAAGCCCGCCCAGCGGATCGGGCTCTCAGCCACCGTGGAGCCCAAGGAGCTGGTGGCCCAGTTTCTGGCCGGTTCGGCGCCGGTGGAGATCGTTGCCCCGCCGGCGTCCAAGACCTGGGACCTCACCGTTTCAGTGCCTGTGGAGGACATGTCGGACCTGCAGGGCGCGGCCGGCGCGTTCGACTCCGGCCCGGCCTCAGGGCTCCAGCCGCAGGCTTCCATCTGGCCGCATGTTGAGGAAAAGATCGTGGACCTGGTGCTGGCCAACCAGTCCACCATCGTCTTCGCCAATTCCCGGCGGCTTTCGGAGCGGCTCACGGCCCGGTTGAACGAAATCTACGCGGAGCGCCAGCTGGTTGCGGTGGGCGGCGGCTGGGACGGAACCCCGGCCGCGGAGGGGGACGGCGCACCTGGATCTGACCGCCGTCCGGGCGGGCCGGCGTCGGGCCTTCCCGCCTCAACCCCCGCCCAGATGATGGCGCAGGCCGGCAGTTCCGCCGGCGCGGACCCGGTGCTGGCGCGGGCGCACCACGGATCCGTGTCCAAGGACCAGCGCGCCCTGATCGAGGACGACCTCAAATCGGGACGGCTGCGGTGCGTGGTGGCCACGTCCTCGCTGGAACTGGGCATCGACATGGGCGCCGTGGATTTGGTGGTCCAGGTGGAATCGCCGCCGTCGGTGGCCAGCGGGCTGCAGCGCGTGGGCCGCGCCGGGCACCAGGTGGGCGAAGTCTCCCAGGGTGTCCTGTTCCCGAAACACCGTGCGGACCTGGTGCACACCGCCATCACCGTGGAACGGATGCTGGACGGCAAAATCGAGCGCCTGTACGTGCCGGCCAACCCGCTGGACATCCTGGCCCAGCAGACCGTCGCCGCCGCGGCCCTGGGCAGCATCGATGTGGAGGAGTGGTTTGCCACGGTCCGGCGCTCCGCCCCGTTCGCGTCGCTCCCCCGCTCGGCGTTCGAAGCCACTCTGGACCTGCTGGCCGGCCGGTACCCGTCGGACGAGTTCGCAGAGCTGCGCCCCCGGATCATCTGGGACCGCAACGCGGGGACCATCGAAGGCCGCCCCGGAGCGCAGCGCCTCGCCGTCACCTCCGGCGGCACCATCCCGGACCGCGGCCTGTTCGGCGTGTACATCATCGGCACCGAAACGGAAGGCTCTGCGTCCCCGGCTGCGGACGGAAAGCCCTCCCCCGCGCCCAAGGGCGGCCGGCGGGTGGGCGAACTGGACGAGGAAATGGTCTACGAATCCCGGGTGGGCGATGTGTTCGCGCTCGGCGCCACCAGCTGGAAGATCGAGGACATCACTCACGACCGCGTCCTGGTCTCGCCCGCGTTTGGCCAGCCCGGAAAGCTGCCGTTCTGGAAGGGCGACTCGCTGGGACGGCCAGTGGACCTGGGCCGGGCCCTGGGGGCGTTCGTCCGCGAACTGGCAGCGTCCGATTCCGGTCCCGCCCTGGAACGGTGCAAAGCCAGCGGTTTGGACGACTTCGCCGCCAACAACCTGATCCAGTACATCCGGGAACAAAAACAGGCCACCGAAGTGGTCCCCAGCGACACCACGCTGGTGGTGGAACGGTTCCACGACGAGCTGGGCGACTGGCGGGTGATCCTGCACAGCCCGTTCGGGATGCCGGTGCACGCCCCTTGGGCCCTGGCCGTGGGGCAACGGCTGCACCAGCGGTATGGGCTGGACGGCTCGGCGATGGCCGCTGACGACGGCATTGTGCTCCGGGTTCCCATGATGGAAGACGAACCACCGGGGGCGGAGCTGTTCCTGTTCGATCCGGAGGAACTGGAACAGATTGTCACCGCCGAAGTGGGCGGCAGCGCCCTGTTCGCCTCGCGGTTCCGTGAATGCGCGGCCCGCGCCCTGCTGCTCCCCCGCCAGACCCCCGGGAAACGCCAGCCGCTGTGGCAGCAGCGGCAGCGGTCAGCGCAGCTGCTGGACGTTGCCCGGAAGTACCCTACATTCCCCATCGTGCTGGAGACGGTGCGTGAATGCCTGCAGGATGTCTACGACCTTCCCGCGTTGAAAGACATTGCAGCGTCCGTGGAACGCCGCGAGCTGCGGGTGGTGGAAACCACCACCAGCCAGCCCTCACCGTTCGCCAAGTCCCTCCTGTTCGGCTATGTGGCCCAGTTCCTGTACGAGGGCGACTCACCGCTGGCCGAGCGCCGGGCCGCGGCGCTGGCCCTGGACTCCACACTCCTGAACGAGCTGCTGGGCCGGGTGGAACTGCGCGAACTCCTGGACCCCAAGGTCATCGAGTCCACCGAACGGGAACTGCAGCGGCTGCTGCCGGACCGCCGGGCCCGCGGCCTGGAAGGGACAGCGGACCTGCTCCGGCTGCTGGGACCGCTGACGCCGGACGAGGCCGCGGCGCGCCTCCAGGGCGAACCCGATCCCGAGCAGGACGCCGCCAGTGTGGCATCCGCCGCCGGCCACCTCCAGGCCCTGCAGCGTGCCAACCGCGCCATCAAAGTCAACATCGGCGGGGGGGAGCGGTTTGCCGCGGTGGAGGACGCCGCCAGGCTCCGGGATGCCATCGGGGTGCCGCTGCCCATGGGTGTGCCGCTGGCGTTCATTGAACCCGTGGCCGATCCGCTGGGCGACCTGGTATCCCGGTACGCCCGGACGCACGGGCCGTTCACGTCCGCGGAGGCCGCTGCCCGGCTGGGCCTGGGCGTGGCGGTGGTGGGCACGGCGCTGAAGCGGCTCGCCGCCGATGGCCGTGTGGTGGAGGGTGAGTTCCGCCCGCACGCCGGCGGCGACGCGGCGCAGTCGCCAACTCCCAACGGCAGCGGGCCGGACGAGGCCCTGCTGCCGGCCGGTCCGGACGACGATGACACCGATCCCGCGGACGTCGCAGAGCTGGACGACGACGGGAACGTGGCCGAGGACGCCGATCCGGAGGCGCAGGCTGCCAGGGCGGATGCCGCGGCGCGCGCCCAGGCTGCCGGCCCGGCCGGGGTGGCGGCTCCGCAGCCGGCAACCAGCGAATGGTGTGACGCCGAGGTCCTCCGCAAGCTGCGGCGCCGCTCGCTGGCAGCCCTGCGCGCCGAAGTCGAACCCGTGGACGCCTCCGCCTACGGGCGTTTCCTGCCGGCCTGGCAGCACGTCCGGGTCCCGGGCGGGGGCCGCGGGCAGCCGTCGCTCCGAGGGCTGGACGGCATCATCACCGCCGTGGACCAGCTCTCCGGCGTCCCCATCCCGGCCTCCGCCTGGGAGCCGCTCATCCTGGCCAGCCGGGTGTCCGACTACCGGCCGGCCATGCTCGACGAACTTATGGCCGCCGGTGAAGTCCTGTGGTCCGGTGCCGGCTCGCTCCCCGGCAACGACGGCTGGATCAGCCTGCACCTGGCCGATTCCGCGGAACTGACCCTGAATCCCGCCGTCGACTACGAACCCGGCGACGCCCAGCTGCGGCTCCTGGACCACCTGCGCACCAACGGCGGCGGGTACTTCTTCAGGCAGCTGACGGACATCGCCGGCGGCATGGACGCAGTCCTGGGCGACCAGGATGTGGTGTCCGCCCTGTGGGACCTTGTTTGGGCCGGCCGGATCACGGGCGATACCTTCGCGCCGGTGCGGTCGCTGATCGCGGGCGGCCACACCGCCCACCGGCAAGTGGCTCGGACCCCAAGGGCCCGGGCGCCCCGGCTGAGCAGGCTGGGCCGTTCCGGCAGCGGCCTGATCGGGGCGGCCGGTGGCGGCCGGTACGGCACCTCCGGCGCCGTCGCCACGCCGCCCATGGCCGCCGGGCGCTGGTCCGCGCTGCCCGCTCCCGAACTGGACGCCACCATCCACGCGCGGGCCACCGCGGAGCTTCTGCTGGACCGATACGGCGTGGTGACCCGCGGCTCGGTGATGGCCGAACAGATCCTGGGCGGCTTCGGGCTGATGTATAAGGTACTGGCCCGGCTGGAAGAGGCCGGCCGCTGCCGGCGCGGGTATTTCATCGAACACCTCGGCGCGGCCCAGTTCGCCGTGCCGGCCACGGTGGACCGGTTGCGGTCCTTCTCCGAGGACTCCCAGCTGGCCAAACCCGAGCCCGTGGCCCTGGCGCTGGCCGCAACGGACCCCGCCAACCCCTACGGGGCGGCGCTGTCCTGGCCCGGCGTGAACGACGACGCCGGCACCGGTCACCGGCCGGGCCGGAAAGCCGGGGCCATGGTGGTGCTGGTGGACGGCGCGCTGGTCCTTTATGTCGAGCGGGGTGGCAAGACCCTGCTGGTTTTCAGCCCCGATGAAACCGTCCTGGCCGCGGCGGGAGCCGCCCTGGTGGGGGTGGTGACCCGGGGCGCGGTGGACAAACTCATCATGGAGAAGGTCAACGGGCATGGAATCCTGGACACACCCGTCGCTGCCGCGCTCAGTGCCGCTGGCGCCTATTCCACACCGAAGGGGTTGAGGATCCGTGCCTGAGGGTGATTCGGTGTTCCGGGCCACCGCGCAGCTGCATGCCGCCCTGGCAGGCCAGGTCCTCACGGCCTCCGACTTCCGCGTGCCGCGTTTTGCCACGCTCAACGTCACGGGCTGGACGGTCAGCGAGGTAGTGCCGCGCGGAAAACACCTGCTGATCCGGGTGGTCAGCCCGGAGGGGCGGGGACTGACCATCCACTCGCACCTGAAGATGGAAGGCAGTTGGCAGGTCTATCCTCCGGGCGGCCGCTGGCGGAAACCCGGCTTCACGGCCCGCTGCGTCCTGCGGACCGCCTCGGCTGATGCCGTGGGGTTCTCCCTGGGGGTGCTGGATGTGGTCAAAACCGAGGACGAGGACTCGGTGGTGGGGCACCTGGGCCCGGACCTGCTGGGGCCAGGGTGGGATCCGGACGAAGCCGAACGCCGCATCCTCAGCGCGCCGGATGTCCCCATCGGTGTTGCCCTTCTGGACCAGCGGAACCTGGCAGGCATCGGCAACATCTACCGCTGCGAAACCCTGTTCCTGGCCGGCGTGCATCCCACGGTCCGCGCCGGCGACGTGCCTGCCTTGGTCTCCCTGCGGGAAATGATGGCCAGCGCCAAAATCCTGCTGGAGGCCAACCTGGGCCCCGGCCGGCGCGTCACCATCCTCAACGCACGCGGCGTCCCGGTGGGCCGCGCCGCAGGCCGGCCCGGCTACTGGGTGTACCGGCGTGAGCACCAGCCCTGCCTCAAATGCCGCACCCCCATCGAACACGCTGTCCTGGGCAAACTCAACGGCGACGAGGAACGGGACATCTACTTCTGCCCCAAATGCCAGCCTGCGCCCGTTGCCGGCCCCGACCCGGGACCGGCAATACCCTGACCCTGGTTCACCCGTGCGCCTGGTGTGCCGTCGCCGGTGTGCCGGATCCGGGTTCGGCCGGGGGCAGCGCGCCGGGTGACGCTGCGGTATGCCCGGCAAGGGTCACACTCGCGGGTGTCTTTTCGGGAACGGTGAAGAACGGCATCATGAGTTGCACCAGCGGGCCGATGGCCAGCGCGTACACGGCAGTGCCCACACCTGCCGCGCCGCCCAGAAGCCAACCGGCGGCCAGGACCACCACTTCGATGAGGGTCCGGGACACACGCACGGACCACCCGGTCCGCCGGGCGAGGCCCGTCATCAGCCCGTCGCGGGCGCCGGGTCCGAAGCGGGCCCCGATGTAGCAGGCCGAGGCCACGGCATTCAGGAGAACCGCCCCGGCAAGCACCGCAGTCTGACCGCCGAGGTGGGAGAACTGCGGAACAAGGGCCAACCCGAGATCAGCGAAGACACCCACCAGGATGGCGTTGCACAGCGTACCAAAACCGGGCCACTGCTTGAGCGGGATCCACAGCAGCAGCACGGCAAAACTGACAATGATCACCACGGCTCCCAGGCTGAGCCCGGTCCTGGCAGCCAGGCCCTGATGCAGCACATCCCACGGCGCAGTGCCCAGGGCTGAGCGGATAAACAGGGCCAGAGAGAAGCCGTACATGGCCAGGCCGATAAAGAGTTGAAGGAGTCTGCGAATCATCATTGACCCATCCTCGTCTGGCACTGGCCTTGTATTCCATAGCCAGTCTGCGATACTGGCCTGATGCCAGGAGCCATGAATCCCGCCGCCCTTGCCCGGTTGATGGGCCCCTGGCAGAGCGCCGCCGGCCCCGCCTACCGCGAACTGGCGGACGTTGTCCGGCTGCTGGTCCTTGATGGCCGCCTGCCCCTGGACACACCCCTGCCCAGCGAACGCTCGCTGTCGGAGACCCTGGGCATGTCCCGCACCACCGTCACCGCCGCCTACGCCCTGCTGCGGGAGCAGGGGTTCCTCAGCAGCGGACAGGGCGCCAAGGGCCGCACCCGGCTGCCCCGGTCTGCCGCCGGGGTGGCAGCACCGGGCATGTCCGCCCCGGACGGTCTCCTGGACCTGGCCTACGCGTCGCTGCCGGCGAGCGGCGAAGTGGTACACAGGGCTTTTTCGGCCGCCTTAAACGACCTGCCCGCGCTGCTGCCCGGCTTCGGCTACGAGGTCCTGGGCCTGCCCGTCCTGCGCGAAGCAGTGGCAGCCCGGTACACCGCGGCCGGGGTACCCACCACAGCGGACCAGATCCTGATTACTTCCGGAGCGCAGCACGCGCTGAACATCATCCTCCGGGCTGAAGCCGGACCCCGGCATGGCAGGCCTGCCAAAGTCCTGGTGGAGCACCCCAGCTATCCGAACGCGCTGGACGCCATTGCCGGGTCGGGTGCGCGGGCGCTGCCCGTCGCCGTGGGCGGACCCGGCCAGCCGCATTGGGACCTGGACGCCGTGGAGGCAACGCTGCAGCAGCACCGTCCCGCCGTCGCCTACCTGGTGCCCGACTTCCACAACCCCACCGGCAAACTGATGCCGGATCCGCAGCGGCGCCGCCTGGTGCGGGCCGCTGCCGCCGCCGGAACCGTCCTGGTCATCGATGAAACGCTGCGCGATTTGAACCTCAACGGCCTGGACTCGCAGCATGTGGCAGCGTTCGGCTCCTGCGTATCCGTCGGTTCGCTCAGCAAGTCGCACTGGGCCGGCCTCCGGACAGGGTGGATCCGTGCCGGCAGGGAGCAGATCCGGCGGTACGCCGCCCAACGGACCACCCTGGACCTGGGCGGTCCCCTGACCGAGCAACTGGCCGCGGCGCATCTGATGGCGCATTTCGAGGAGCCACTGCCGGCCCGGCTGGCAGCACTCCGGGATCAGCGGGGCACCCTTCAGGAGCTGCTGGCGGAGCACCTGCCCACCTGGCAGGCTGCGGCGCCCGACGGCGGACTGACCCTTTGGTGCCGGCTGCCGGCACCCATCAGCACGGCCTTGACCGTCATTGCACCCGGGTTCGGCGTCCGCCTGGCCGCCGGACCACGCTTCGGAGTTGGCGGGGCCTTCGAACACTACGTCCGGATCCCTTACACACTTGACCCCGGAAGCCTCGAAACCGCTGTCCGGGCGCTGCGGTCAGCCCAGAACCAATTGGAGGCTGCCCCGCAGCTGCGGCGGGCCCTGCCGGAGCCGCCCCGGGTGGCCATCGCCTAGTCCGGAGCGGCCAAGAGCGGACCTAGTGCCAGCCCGCAGCCACGTCTTTTCAGGCGTAAACCGTCGCCAGGAACTTGCCCCAAACCGCCGCGGTGGCCCCGGTGTCCGCGCTCCCGCTGAAGTCATGCACCGTCATGCCCACCGGGGCACCCCAGGCGTTGCGGCCGAAGAACCGGTACAACGCGTCGGACGTCCGCAGGCCCAGGAAATGCTCATTGGCAAAGTCCACCTCCGCAGAAAGCCGGCCGACGCCGTCGAGCTCCACGTCCACGCGCCCACCCGGTCCGGCGGCGTCCACTCCGAGCGCCGAGCGCAGCCGCTCAAAGCCGTCCGGGGTGATGGACTCCGCCGGGCCCTGGATGTCCGTGAACACCACGGCCCTGCCGTCGAAGTGCTTCAGGTACTGGCCCAGGGTGTGGAGGTAGAACTCCGTATGGCGGCTGGCGCCGTCATACTGCTCATCCCAGTTGTCGGCGAAGATGCCGCTGTGGACGTAGTGCAGGCTGGCGCGGCCGCCCGCCAGCGGCGCCAGGACGTGTTCCAGCTGGTTGAACCAGCCATCCGGCCCGTCCATGCGGGACACCAGTCGGGTGGGATGCTCCTCAACCGTTTTTACCGCCGGCCACTGCTCTGTGGGGAACATCCAAGCAGACGTCCCTGCGGTCACGGCTTCCCAGACCCGCTCCGGCGTGCCGGGAAGTTCAGTATCCTGGATAATTTCAAAGCTGCGGTCATCAGTCATTGTTCGGCTCCTTGCCTGGGTTTTCAGTTGTCTTGAGTGCCGGATGGAGGGCCACCACCAGCCGGTGCCGGCGCCCCCGCGGCGAGGTCCCGCCGTCGTGGTATTTGTCCACCAGCGCGGTGACCGCCACCCCGAGGTCCGCCGCGAAGGCGGCACGGTCGGCGGCGGACCGGAAGGTGATCTCGCCGTCGATCGCGAAGGTTGGCAGGGCCTGGCGGGCGGCGGCGGCGCCGGCGATCAGCTTGCCGGTCTCCTCAACCATCCGCCCGGCGAGCGCCAGGAGCCAGAACGCCGAGAAGTGGTCGGTGAAACGCCGCGGATCCGGGGCCACGGCGGCCAGCGCCTGGGGCGAGATCAGGTATGAGGCGGCCGTGGCCTGGAACACCCGCTCGGTCACGTTGCCCTTGCGCCGCTCCGCCACGAGCTCCACCAGCCCGTGCCGCTCCAGGGCCTTGAGGTGGTAGTTGACCTTCTGCCGGGGCAGCCCCACCTTGCCGGCCAGCTGCGTGGCGGAGCCCGGCTCGGCCAGCTCATGGAGGATCCGCGTCCGGATGGGGTCCAGTGACACTTCGGCGGTTGCCGGGTCCTCGATCACTGCTATGTCCAGCATGGTTCCAGCATGCCTTCCGACAACTTTTATTGTCAAGAACTTTTTTCTGTTCGGTAACGGCCTGGCCCGCCGGTAGAATGGACAGGTGATGCAATCCCCCCTCCCCGTGCGCGACGGCGTCAACGCGACCCGCCTGCGCCTCCCGGACGGGGGCCCGTGGGAGACCGCCATGGACTACATGATGCACCGGTGGGGCCACATCGACCCGCAGGGCATCGAGGACAGGTTCGACGCCGGCGAAATCGTCGGCGAGGGGGGCGTTCCGCTGGACCGGACCACGCCGCTTCGGGACCACACCTTCATCTGGTACTACCGCACGCTCCCGCCGGAGACCCGGATTCCTGTGGAGCTGGACATCCTGCACCAGGACGGGCACCTGCTGGTGGTGGACAAGCCGCATTTCCTCCCCACCACTCCCGGCGGCACCTACATCCAGGAGTCGGCGCTGGTGCGCCTGCGGAACCAGCTGGACCTGCCGGACCTGATCCCCATGCACCGGCTGGACCGGATGACGGCCGGGGTGCTGCTCTTTTCCACCAACCCGGACACCCGCGGCAAGTACCAGGTCCTCTTCGAAAAGCGGCAGGTGCAGAAGGACTACGAGTGTGTGTCCGCGGCCCAGCCGGCGCCGGGCCATCCCGACGTCGGCTTTCCCGTGGTGGTCCGCAACCGGATGACCAAGTCCCGCAGCTACCTCCTGGCCGAGGTTGTTGACGGCGAACCGAACGCGGAAACCCGCATCGAAAAGCTGGAAACGTTCGACGGCGGCACCCCCGGAAGTGCGCCGCTGGCCAGATACCGGCTCGAGCCGCACACCGGAAAGACCCACCAGCTCCGGGTCCACATGGCCTCGCTGGGACTGGGCATCGTGAACGACTCCTTCTACCCTGACCTGCTGGACAAGGCACCGGATGACTACTCCCGGCCCCTGCAGCTCCTGGCCCGGGGCATCCGGTTCGTGGATCCCATCACCGCCAAAGCAGTGGAATACCGCAGCGGCCGCGAACTCAGCGAGGCAGTCCGCCAAAGTGCGGTACCTTGTGGCAATGGACTTCGGCAGCGCTGACAGCTGGGGGGCGGCGATCTACTTCTGGATCATCCCCGCGGTGCTTGGCGACGCCATCTTCCCGCCCATCCCTTCCGAGATGGTGGTGATCACCGCCGGTGCCCTCTCGGCTGACGGCCGCGCCAACTTCTTCCTGATTACCGCCCTGTCCGCCCTGGCATCCTGGGTGGGCGACATGGTGGTGTTCCAGCTGTTCCGCCGGCGGCTCAGCCACATCCTGGACCGCTGGAAGTGGGGCCGGAAGGTCCACCGCGGCATCCACCAGGGCCTGGCGAAAGCCGGCCGGTCCTCCACCTACGGCACCATCATCGGCGCCAGGTTCCTCCCTGGCGGCAGGCTGGCCACGTGCGCGGCGGCAGGCATCGCCAACGTGTCGCTGCGGGGCTTCAGCCTGTGCGCAGGCCTGGGCGCCATCGTGTGGGCGTTCTGGCTGGTGGGCCTGGGCTATTTCACGGGTTCGGCCACGCGCCTGCCGTTCTGGGCAAGTTCGCTGATCGGTGTAGCGCTGGGCCTGGTGATCGGCGCCGTCGTCGGCATCATTGTGACCCGGCGGCGCGGCGACCGCTCCCCCGTGGAGGAAACCGGCCCCTTGGCCTGATCCGGGCGGCGCGTCAGACGGGCGCCCAGCGGCCGCGGTTGCGCCGGAGCACCAGCAGCGCACCGGTCAGCGCCACGCGTTCGACGGCGTCGCGCATCATGGCGGCCGACTGCAGCGCCTGCTGGTTCTCGCCGCTGTATTCGGTGGGCTCCACCAGGAACCGCAGGTGCAGCTGCGGAACGCCTCCGGCCAATTGCAGCTGGTGCGATTCCACGTGGTGGCGGGTGCCCAGCGCCTCCACGGCGGCGTCCATCACGGCCTCCGGCGGGTTCCCTGGCCGGAGCCCGGTGATCTTGAGGCGGGTCTGGAACGAAGGCATGCCCCAACCCTATCCAACCCCCGTTGCGCTATCACCTACGGTCCCTATCCGACCCGGATGGGGACCATAGGTGATAGCGCAACGGGAGGGGTGGGGGGTTAGCGTTAGCCCGTGTTGCGCAGGCCCGCTGCAACACCGTTGACGGTGATGAGCATGGCCCGCTGGAGGCGTTCGTCGATTTCCGCGCCGCTGATGGTGCCGGCTTCGGCCCGGACTCGGCGCAGCAGTTCCACCTGCAGGTAGCTGATGGGGTCCAGGTACTGGTCCCGGATCTCGAGGGAGCGCTTGAGCGTGGGCTGGGCGTCCAGGAGCAGGTGCTCGCCGGTGAGGATCTGGATCTCGGCCACCGTGAGCTCGTATTCCTCCCGGATGGTGCGGAAGATGTGGTGCAGCTCTTCCGGAACCAGGGTGGCCACGTAGTAGCCGGCGATGTCCAGGTCCGTCTTGGCCAGGGTCATCTCCACGTTCGACAGCACTGAACGGAAGAAGTGCCAGTGCTCCATCATTTCCACCAGGTGCCCGGCATTTCCTGCCTCCCGGGCAGCTTTGAGGCCGGAGCCCACCCCGAACCAGCCGGGCACAATCTGCCTGGACTGCGTCCAGCCGAACACCCACGGGATGGCGCGGAGGCCACCCAGGCCGGCGCCGGAGTCGGGCCGCTTGGACGGGCGGGAGCCGATGTTCAGGGAACCCAGCTGCTCCACGGGGGTGGAGGCCATGAAGTAGGCGGGCAGGTCCGGGTGGTCCACAAGCTTCCGGTACCGCTCGAACGCTGCGTCGGAGACGGTTTCCATCACCTGGCCGTAGCGTTCGCGTTGCCCGGCGGACGTCCGGGGATCCCGGTGCAGGGCCGAACCCTGGAGCACCGCGGCGAGGGACAGTTCCAGGTTTTCCCGGGCCAGCTCGGGCAGGGAGTATTTGTCCGCGATGACCTCACCCTGTTCGGTGAACTTGATTTCGCCTTCCAGGACGCCGTTGGGCTGGGCCAGGATGGCATCATAGGTGGGCCCGCCGCCGCGGCCCACTGATCCGCCGCGGCCGTGGAACAGGCGGACCCGCACCCCGTGCTTGGCGGCAATGTCGCGCAGCTTCCGCTGGGTCTTGTGGATCTCCCACTGGCTGGTCATGACGCCGGATTCCTTGTTGGAGTCCGAGTAGCCCAGCATGACTTCCTGCACGTCGCCGCGCAGCCGCACCAGGTCGCGGTAGGAGGGGACGGAGAGCAGCTGGTCGATGATCTCGGCGGAGGCCCGCAGTTCCTCAACGGTCTCCAGCAGCGGCGCGAAGCCGATCTTGGCGTACGGATTCTCCCCGAAAAGGTTCACCAGGCCGGCTTCCCGGGCCAGGACTGCGGCGGCCAGGACATCGTCAGCGCCCCGGGTCATGGAGATGATGTAGGTCTCGATGACGTCGGGCCCGTAGGTCTTCAGCGCGCGACGGACCTCGCGGAAGACGTCGTAGGTCCCGTCGGCGGCGCCGTCGAGCTTGATCGGGTGACCCGACAGCGGCCGGCGGGACGCCAGCTCGGAGCCGAGCACCTCGAACCGCTCTTCGCGGCTCAGTTCGGCGTACCGGACCCCGGGCCCGCCCAGCCGGTCCATCAGCTGGCCCACGGCGTCGTGGTGGTGGTCCGCGTGTTCGCGGATGTCCAGGGTGGCCAGGTGCAGGCCGAAGGAGGCAATGGCGCGGCGGACGCGGGCCAGGGCACCGTCAGCGGCAAGGGTGGCCGAGTGGTTCCGGAGCGAGAGTTCCAGCAGGTCAAGGTCCGCCAGGAGCTCGTCGGTACCGCTGTAGTCCCGGCCGTGTTCGTGGTTCGACCCGGCCGCAACCCGCTTGCCGGTGTTTATCAGCTTGGCTTTGATGCAGGTCAGCTTGAGCCGGTAAGGCTCCTGGGCGTTCAGTTCCAGGACCCGCTTGTCCAGGCCGGGCAGCTTCGCGAGGTCTGCGTCGATGGAATCCAGGAGTTCCTTGTCCGCCCCGGCCAGCGCCGTGGAGTTGGAAAGGATGGAGATCAGCTCGTCGATCATGCCGATGCTGATCCGGACCGCATGCTGGTTCTGGATCTGGAGGATTTCCCGGGTCACCCCGGCGGTGACGTTGGGGTTGCCGTCCCGGTCACCGCCAATCCAGGAGCCGAAGCGGATGGGGGCGTCCTTGGCGGCAAGGCTGACGCCGTGCTCGCCCAGCAGCTCCGAGAATTCGGTCAGCATTTCGGGCATGGCGTCCGTCAGGATGCTGCCCAGGTAATAGATGGCGTTGCGGGCTTCGTCCACGGGGGTGGGCCGGACCTGGCGGAGCTCATCGGTCTGCCACATCTGGTCGATCACCTCTGCCAGTTGGCGGTCCTGCCGCCGGCGTGCCGTGGTGCCCTCGGTGGTGTGCTCGGCCAGCACGTCCGACAGCTTGCGGATCTTGTCCAGGACCGAGCGCCGGGACGCTTCGGTGGGGTGGGCGGTGAAGATGGGGCGGACATCCAGCCCGTTCACCACGTCCTGCAGTACCTCCGGACCGGCCTGGCCGGCGATGTCATTGACGGCCTTGGCCAGCCAGCCGTCCTTTTCCGCCCGGGTCCGGAGGCCGCGGACGCGGTGGACCTGCTCGGCGGCGTTGGCCAGGTGGAAGTAGAACGCGAAGGCGCGCACCAGGTCGGTGGCCTGCTCAATGGGCAGCGAGCCCAGGAGTTCGCGGACCTGGGCCACCACGTCATGGGCGCTCCACGGGCCGGTGGCGTCGGCTCCGCCGCGGGCCGCTTCCTTGGATTCCTTGGTCAGCAGGCGGACCTGCTCCACGAGGTCGAGGAGCTCGGGGCCGTGCTGGCGGACCAGCGATTCGCCCAGGAGGGTGGACACCCGGCGGACGTCTGCCCTGAGTTCGGAGGCAAGATCGGATTCGGGATGTGCTGCAGTGTGAGCCATGGAAGCGTATCTTTCGAGGGTTCGGACTTGGCTCGTACACTGCGCTGGATACTGTGAGCCACGTTACTGCCTATAGATGCTACCCGCAGCGCGGCGGGACGTGGCAATCCGTCTCAGATAGTGTCGCTTCCAATAGGACCCCGCAGCCCGGTATGCCGGGTTCCCGGCGGGATGAAAACCCCGCCTGCCACCGTTGTACCGTGGCAGGCACCATCGGAAGGAACCATGGCCACCACCCCCGCCGCCAAACTGGAACGCTGGCAGCGTTTCCGCGCCAACCGCGACACAGCCCTCGCGGCCCCGCACGGCTGGCTCACCCTGACATCCTTCCAGTGGCTGGCGGACTCCCCCGCCGCCGTCGATCTGGCCCCGGGATTGTGGTCAGCGGACGGCACGACGGCGGAACTCACCGCGGTGCCCGCCGACGGGCTGTCGCTGGTGGATTCCGGTGAACCGGTGGCGGGGACCATCACGGCAACGCTCGACGACGAGGAATCCCTCCTGTGGGTAAGGTCCGGGGGCGCTGACGGGGACCAGGTGGTGGTGGAGCTGGCGAAACGGGCAGGGAAGTACGCCATCCGCACCAGGGACGCGGCCTCCCCGGTTTTCACCGGCTTCCGCGGCGTTCCCACCTACGCCTACAACCCGGCCTGGGAAATCACCGCGACCTACCACCCCTACCCCGAGCCGGTGGATGTGCCGATCGCCACCGCCAACCCGCTGGTGGACGGGGTGCACCGGACTGCCGGCGAGGTGGTGTTCCGGGTTCCGGGAAGCGGCCACGAGTTCCGGCTGCAGGCTGAAGAGGAACAGCTTGGGGCGCTCACCCTGACGTTCCACGACGGCACCAACGGCGACACCACGGACGACTGGCGGAAACTGTCCGCACCCCGGCCACGGCCCGGGGCTGATGGCACAGCCACCGTGGTCCTGGACTTCAACCGGGCCATCAACTACCCCAGCGCCTTCAGCCCGTACGGCACCTGCCCCATGCCCGTCCGCAACAACAGCCTCGACGTCCGGGTGGAGGCCGGCGAGAAACTGCCGTTCCCGCCCGACACGGCACCGGCCGCAGCCGAACCGGAAGGCCAGGGCCGGGAAGCCTAAGGCCAGCGCCTCAGGCGATGGCGGACATCCCCGTCACCGCGCGGCCCACAATCAGGGTATTGATCTCGAAGGAGCCCTCGTAGGTGTAGATGGCCTCGGCGTCGGAAAAGATCCGGGCCATGCGGTAGTCCGTGACGATGCCGTTCCCGCCGAGGATGGACCGGCCCATCGCCACGGTTTCGCGCATCCGGGCGCTGAGGTAGGACTTGGCCAGGGCCACCCGCGCCATGTCCGCGGCGCCGTCGTCCTGCAGCCGGGCCAGCCCTGCCATCATGGCCATGCTGGCCACGGCGTTGCCCAGCATGGTGACCAGCTGCTGCTGGATCAGCTGGAACTGTGCCAGCGGCCGGCCGAACTGGTGTCGGTCCACCGCGTATTGCCGGGCCACGTCGAAGGCCGCCAGCTGCTGGCCCACGGCCTGCCAAGCCACCATGATGCGTGACCCGCGCAGCAGTTCCTTGGTGTCCTCGAAGGAGTTGATGCCGGCAAACCGGTCAGCTTCCGCCACCTGGACGTCCCGGAACACGATGTCGGCGTTCTGCACGGTGCGGAGGGCGATTTTGTTCTCGATCCGGGTGCGGCTGACACCCGGCAGGGTGGCGTCCACAATAAAGCCACGCACGGCCCCGTCGGCTTCATCCCGCGCCCACACCAGCATGTAGTCGCAGAACGTTCCGTTGCCGATCCAGCGCTTGGCGCCGTTGAGCACCCACGTGTCGCCGCCGCCGGCCGCTCCCTCCAGGGTTCCCGCCCCTGTCCCGGGCTGCGCCGGGACCCGCCGGGCCCGGGTTTCCATGCCACCGGCCACATCCGAACCGTGCTGTGGTTCGGTCAGGGCGAAGGCCCCGGTGATGCGCAGTTCCGACGCGGCCGCCAGGAAACGTTCCTTCTGTTCCGCCGAGCCGAAGGAGTACAGGGATTCCACAAAGAGGTCGTGGTGGACCAGGAAAAACGTGGCGATGGACGTGTCCACGCGGGTCATCTCGGCGATGACCAACCCGGCGAAGAGGTGGCTGTAGCCCCGCTGGGCAGGCGTGCTGAGCTCCAGTGCTGCGAGTTTGGGCAGGATATGCGCCGGGAATTCCGCCTTGTTCCACCAGTCCCCCGCGTAGGGGGCGATTTCCGCGGCCAGGAAATCCCGAAGTTCGGCCAGCTTGGCCTGCTCGGGCCGGCTGAGCTGTGATTCGTAGCCGAAAAAGTCTGCCGTGGGCAGTTCGGGGGCCGGGCCGGTCACTTCGGTGCCATCCGGATGGCGCCGTCCAGGCGGATGGTTTCGCCGTTGAGCATGGCGTTGTCCACAATATGGGCCACCAGCTTGGCGTACTCATCCGGTTTACCCAGCCGGGAAGGGTGCGGAACCTGCGCCCCGAGGGAATCCTGCGCCTCCTGCGGCAACCCTGCCATCATGGGTGTTTCGAAGATGCCGGGGGCAATGGTGACCACACGGACCAGCGAGCGTGCCAGCTCCCGGGCCAGCGGCAGCGTCATGGCCGCCACAGCACCCTTCGAGGCGGCGTAGGCGGGCTGGCCGATCTGGCCGTCGAACGCGGCCACCGAAGCAGTGTTGATGATAACGCCACGCTCCGGCCCACCCAGCGGAGTTTCCGCCGGTTCGGTTTCCACCATGGCCGCGGCGGCCAGGCGGAGCACGTTGAATGTGCCAATCAGGTTGACCTGGATGACGCGGTTGAAGTCCGCCAGCGGGAGGACCCCCGTTCGCCCCAGCACCTTTCCGGGGGTGGCGATCCCGGCACAGTTGACCACGATCCGGAGCGGGCCCAGTCCCACGGCGGTGTCGACGGCGGCCTGCACCTGGGCCGCGTCCGTCACGTCAGCGGGGACAAAGACTGCGGACTGGCCTTCGGCGGTACCGGCAAGTTCCGCAGCAAACGCGGCCCCCGCGGAGGAGGGAAGGTCCACCAGCACCACGGAGGCGCCTGCCCGGAAGAGCTGGCGGGCGGTGGCGGCCCCCAGCCCGGAAGCGCCCCCGGTAATCAGGGCAACAGAGCCGTTGACGTCCATACATCCTCCTTGATGCGTGCTGCGGACCGCGGAAGGACAGCGGTTCATCAGTTAGTGAATGTTAACTGAAATTGCCGCCGCGTGCACCACCCGCACCGGTGCCGGTCTGCCCGCGGCGCCAAGCCCACGCCTAAGCTGGAGTCCATGACCACAGCGGACGATGCCTTGCCGGACTGGAACCAGCGCGCCACGCATGCGGCCCGTTCCGTCACCGCGCTGTTCGGCCGGCGGCTGCTGCACCTTCCGGGCACGCACCTCGCCGCGGTCAGCTGGTCCGGCCTGCCCGATTCAAGGGATACGGACGGAGCTGCAGCCCAGGACGGCGGGGCCGGCCAGGGCCCAGGACCCGGCTCCGGCGCCCTGTGGCGTGGCTTGTCCGGCCCCGCGCGCCGCCTCCGCGGCAGCCTGCTGGACCCCTGGCACTACTGGTGGCAGGCCCACTACCTTGACTGCCTGGTGGACGCCGGCCGCCAGGAGTTGGCGGCCGGCGCCACCCCTGCGGCCCGCTTCAACGGCCCGGACCACGCCAGCGCCGGAAAGCTCGCCTCCCGGCTGCTCCGCGGCATCCGGCTCCGCAACACTTTTACGTTCGTCAACAACTACTACGACGACATGGCCTGGCTGGCCCTGGCCACCCTCAGGCTGGCCCGGCTGGCAGAAGACACCGGCAAGCCGGGGCGGCGACGTTACGCCGGGGTGCGGAAGTCCCTGTCCCGGCAGTTTGATGCCGCCTGCAGCGACGACCTGGGCGGCGGCGTCTTCTGGAGCAAGCAGCGGGACTTCAAAAACACCCCTGCCACTGCCCCCGTGGCACTCTTCTACGCCAGGACCGGCCAGCCCGCCAAAGCCCAGGGGCTGGTGGACTGGCTGGACGGCACCCTTTTCGACGCCGGCCAGAGCCTGTACCTGGACGGCGCCCGCCGGGGTGCGGACGGTGCGGTGCAGGTGGAGCGGAACATCTACACCTACAACCAGGGCCCCATCCTCGGTGCCTTGCTGGAATTGGGCGGCACCGCGAACCTGGCCCGCGCGGCCGTCCTGATAGCCGCCGTGGACCGGGTGCTGACCCGCACTCCGGCCGCACCCAGCGGTCCGGACGCGAACCACGGGACGAAAGTGCTGCGGTGCGACGGAGCGGGCGACGCCGGGCTCTTCACCGGAATCCTGTGCCGCTACCTGGCCCTCGCAGCCACGGACGGCAGGCTGCCCGGGGAAGCCCGGACCACCGCAGCCCGGCTCGTCACCGACACTGCGGCCGCGTTCTGGGCCGGCCGCAGCGCGGTGCCGGGCCGCGGCGCAGCAGGCCACAGCACAGCAGGCAACGGCGCGGCCGGGCACCCGGGCGCCAGCGTCTTCTCCCAACATGCCGCGCAACCGGCAGCCGACACGTATCCCCCGGGCACCGCCGTCGAACTTTCCACGCAACTGCAGGCCTGGATGGTCCTGGCGGCAGCGGCGGACGTGGCTGCGGGGAGCTGAGGCGGCGGCCGCTGCTTCGCGCAACACTCCGGCAAATACGTGTGAGCCTCATCACTTTAACCGTTTTCGCGACTGTTGGTTAGGATTGGCTGGCCTAAAGTTCGTCAGGTGGGCATCCCCGGCCCATAGGCAGCTCCCCCGCCTTACCCCAGAAAGCAGTTCCGCCATGAAGATCCGCACCCGCGCGCTGGCCGGCATCGCACTTGCCGCCACCGCAGCCCTCGGCCTGTCCGCCTGCGGCGGCAGTTCCGCCCCCACCACGTCCGGCTCGTCGGCCGCCGGCCAGCCGGTCTCCGGCGAAATCACGGTCTACAACGCCCAGCACGAGAGCCTGACCCAGGAATGGGTGGATGCCTTCACTGCCGAAACCGGCGTCAAGGTCACCCTGCGGCAGGGCTCGGACACCGAGCTGTCCAACCAGATCGTCCAGGAAGGCCAGGCCTCACCGGCGGACGTTTTCCTCACCGAAAACTCCCCGGCCATGGCGCAGGTGGAGAACGCAGGCCTCTTCGCCGACGTGGACAAAGCTACCCAGGAGCAGGTCCCCGAAGAATTCCGGCCCTCCACCGGCAAGTGGACCGGCATCGCCGCGCGCTCCACCGTGCTGGTTTATGACCAGAACAAGCTGTCCGCGGACCAGCTGCCCAAGTCCATGCTGGACCTGGCCAAGCCGGAGTGGAAGGGCAAGTGGGCAGCGTCGCCCACCGGCGCTGACTTCCAGGCCATCGTCTCAGCCCTCCTTGAGCTCAAGGGCGAGGACGCCACCAAGGAGTGGCTGGCCGGCATGAAGGAAAACTTCACCGCCTACAAGGGCAACAGCACAGCCATGAAAGCCGTCAATGCCGGCGAAGTGGACGCTGCCCTGATCTACCACTACTACTACTACGGCGACCAGGCCAAGACCGGCGAAAACTCCAAAAACGTCACGCCGTACTACTTCAAGAACCAGGACCCGGGCGCGTTTGTCTCCGTTTCGGGCGGCGGCGTGTTGAAGACCGCGAAGAACGCCGCAGCGGCACAGGCGTTCCTGAAGTTCGTCACCGGAGCAAAGGGCCAGGAAGTCCTCAAGGACGGCACCTCCTTCGAGTACGCCATCGCCTCCGACATCCCGGCCAACGAGAAGCTGGTCCCCCTCACGGACCTGCAGGCACCCACCGTTGATCCGGCCAAGCTCAACTCCGAAAAGGTCACCGAACTGATGACCGGGGCCGGACTCCTCTAATTTCCGTGACACCCGGACTTTCGGCCTCCCCCAAGGGACGCACGACGGCGGCGGGCCGGGGCAGCAGCCCCCGCCCGCCTTTCGGCGTTTCCGCAGTATCCGTGCTGGCGGTCCTGATTGCGCTTTTCTCCCTGGTGCCGCTGGGGTACGTGCTTTACATGAGCGTGGCAACCGGGTGGGACACCGCCGTCGGGCTCATCTTCAGGCCCCGCGTGGCCGAGCTGCTGCTGAACACCGTCCTGCTGACCGTGATCACCGTTCCGCTCTGCCTGGTGCTGGGGGTGGCGGGCGCCTGGCTGGTGGAGCGCACGGCGCTGCGCGGGCGCAGGACGTGGGCGGTGCTCCTGGCAGCGCCGCTGGCCATCCCGGCGTTTGTCAACAGCTACGCGTGGGTGTCTGCCGTCCCGTCCCTGGCCGGCCTGGGCTCGGGCGTCCTGATCGCCACGCTCTCCTACTTTCCGCTGGTGTACATCCCGGCCGCTGCGGCGCTGAGCCGCCTGGACCCGGCGATCGAACAGTCGGCGGCGTCCCTGGGGCTGGGCGCCTGGCGCACCTTCTTCCGGGTGGTTCTGCCCCAGCTGCGGATCGCCCTCACTGGCGGCGGGCTGCTGGTTGCCCTGCACCTGCTGGCTGAATACGGCGCGTTCGCCATGATCCGGTTCGACACGTTCACCACCGCCATCATGGTCCAGTTCCAGTCCACCTTCAACGGTGCCGCCGGCAACATGCTGGCCAGCGTCCTGGTGTTCTTTTGCCTGCTCCTGCTGCTCGCGGAGGTCCGGACCCGGGGATCAGCCCGCTACGCGCGGATTGGTCCCGGTGCCCAGGCGCGGGCCCTGCGCCTGCCGCTGCGCGGGTACCAGCTGCCGGCCCAGCTTTTCCTGCTGGCGCTGACGGTGCTGGCGTTCGGCCTGCCGCTGTTCCTGGTGCTGCGCTGGGTGGCGGCCGGCGGCCCGGACGTCTGGGCCGCCGCGGAATTTGTTCCGGCCCTTGCTGCCACGCTGGGCTACGGCCTGGCCGGCGCCGCGGCCACGATTGTGGTGGCCTTCCCCATGGCCTATCTCGCGGTGCGGCACCCGGGCTGGTTCAGCAAGACCCTGGAGCTTTCCAACTACATCACCAGTTCCTTGCCCGGCATTGTGGTGGGGCTGGCCTTCGTCACCGTCAGCATCCGGCTGGTGCCGGGCGTGTACCAAAGCGCCGGGGTGCTGGTGGCGGCTTACGTCCTGCTGTTCCTGCCCCGCGCGCTGGTTAACCTCCGCGCCGGACTGGCCCAGGCCCCCAAGGAACTGGATGAGGCGGCGCAGGCCCTGGGAAAGCCGCCGCTGACGGCCTTTGTCCAGGTCACGCTGCGGCTGATGGCCCCTGCCGCCGCCGGTGGAGCCGCACTGGTGTTCCTGGCCATCACCAACGAGCTCACGGCAACCCTCCTGCTCTCGCCCAACGGCACGCGGACGCTCGCCACCGAATTCTGGAGCAAAAGCAGCGAAATCGATTACGCAGGCGCCGCCCCCTACGCGCTGCTGATGATCCTGCTCTCCGCCCCGATGACCTACCTGCTCTTCCAGCAGTCCAAGAAAGTAGCCGGACAGTGACAGAACAAGCCCCCTCCCGGTTGCCGGAACCGCGGATCGCATCGTCCGTCGCATCCAGCACCAACAGCCACCTGGTGGTGGCGGACGTGACCAAAAACTTCGGGTTCCAGGCGGTCCTGAAGGGCGTCAACCTATCGGTGGCCCGGGGCGGCACCACCGCGATTGTGGGACCCTCAGGATCTGGCAAGACCACTTTGCTGCGGTTGATCGCCGGCTTCGAACACCCCGCCACCGGCAGCATCACGCTGGCCGGCAGCCAGGTTGCCGGCGACGGGGTCTGGATTCCCGCGCACAAACGGCACGTGGGCTACGTGGCACAGGACGGTGCGCTCTTCCCGCACCTCAGCGTGGGCCGGAACGTGGCGTTCGGCCTTGACCCGGCCTGCCTGCAGGGCGGCCGGACCGCGGTGGCCGGAAGGGTCAGCGACCTCCTGGAGATGGTTTCCCTGGACCCGGCCATGGCCAAACGGCGCCCGCACCAGCTTTCCGGCGGCCAGCAGCAGCGAGTTGCCCTGGCCCGGGCGCTGGCCCGCGAACCCAGCCTGATGCTCCTGGACGAACCGTTCTCCGCGCTGGACGCGGGCCTCCGGGTGGCCACCCGCCGGGCCGTGGCCAAGGTGCTGGGCGACGCCGGCGTCACCACCATCCTGGTCACCCACGACCAGGCCGAGGCCCTGTCCTTCGCCGACCAGGTGGCGGTGATGCGCGGCGGGAAACTGGCGCAGATCGGGAACCCGTTTGTGGTCTATACCCGGCCCGCAGACCGGGCCACCGCCGAGTTCCTGGGCGACGCCGTGATCCTCGACGCCTGGCTGGAAGGCTCCCTGGCCACCTGCTCGCTCGGCGGGATCCCCGTCCGCAGGCCGCCGGCCCAGGGCCGGGTGCAGCTGATGCTGCGGCCGGAACAGATCCGCATCGCCGAGGACGGTCCCATCCGCGGCGTTGTGGTGGATACCGACTACTTCGGCCCAGAAACCACCGTCCGGCTGAAACTGGCCGTCCCGCCGGGGCTCGCAGGCACGTCCGACCACCGGTATCCCGGCGGCGGCGAAGTCATCACCATCCGGCACTGGAACGCGTCCATTGCCCGGCCCGGCATGGAACTGTGCCTGCGCGTTGTGGGCGAGGGCGTCGCGTTTCCGGCCGACACGTAAGCGACCGGGCGCCGTTCAGGCGTCGCCGGGGCGCTTCTTCTGCGGGTACGGCGCTTCGCTCCGGGCCAGCATCTCCACAAAACCAGCGATCTTCCGCTCGCGGGTGGCGGCCAGTTTAACGCTGTTGGTGCGGTTGATCAGGGCAAACCGGTTGGACCTGGTGAGGACGTCAAACATGGCCTGGGCGGCGGGAACGGCGGCGATCGCAGCGGCCAGGTCAGCCGGAACTTCCGCGGTTGCCTGCCCGGCATAGGCAGCGGCCCAGCGGCCGTCCGCTTTGGCGGCGTCGACGGCGGCCCTGCCTGCGCCGGTCATTTTGCCTTCCTCCTCCAGCCGGGCCACGTAGGTGACGTTCCGGGCGGACCAGACGCTGCGGCGGCCGCGGGGTGTCATCCGCTGGAACGAACTTTCGGCGTCGCGCTTCCTGGCCTGGCCGTCAATCCAGCCGAAACACAGGGCTTCATCCAACGCCGCGGCGTAGTTGATCCCAGTCACCGTCCCGCCCTTTTTGTGCAGGACCAGCCACACCCCGGGACTGTCAGCGTGGTTCGCCTCGAGCCAGGACCGCCAGGCGGCAGCGTCGGGCACCAGCAGTTCCTCGAGTTCGATCGCCATGGCACCATTCTGCCGTGCAGACCATCGCTGCGACACCATCAACGCCACCCGCCGCAGCCACGTCCCGCCCGTGACAGGATGGCTTGGGGGCACCGGGAGCTTTGCCGCCCGGTCTCCGGCCCACCGCCCAGCCGGGCACGGCGTCCCGTCACCATCCGCCAGCACCCCAAGGATCCGCCATGCTCCGCGTCCGGCCCTTTCAGCACACCGCCAGGCTCCTGGAGTGGCAACGGTTGCTCGTTGCCCTGGGCATGGTCCCCGCCACGGGTAACGGCCGCACGTTCGACGCAGGATCCGGCAGGATCTCGCTGCAGCCTGCCCACCCTGCCCTCCCCGGCCTGGCCGGGCGGGCTGAGCTCGGCTTCGAGGTGCGCGTCCTGGCCGAGTTTGCCCGCCGCACCAACCTCGACGCCCAGGGCGACGGCCGGATCCCGGCAGTAATGTCCGGCGACGGCGCCAGCTGCGGCATCAGCGCCCCGGACGGCTTTTCCTTCCTGGCGGCGACCGCCAACCCTGCCGTACCCACAGTGGGCGCGGATCCGGCTCTGGCCGTTGTGGGACTCTGGTTCACGGAAGACCCATCCGCAGCGGCCCGGACCCTGGGCTGGATCGGTGCCCGGCCCAGGACCGGTCATGCCGCCGCCGACGCCTCTGCGTTCACGGCCAAAAACGGCGGCGTCATCCTGGTCAGGCCGGGACACGGCCCGGCCCGCTCCGGCCTTGGTTTTGAGTACGACGGCGACCTGGCCGCCCTGTGCGGGCGGCTCCAGGCCGCCGGCTTCGCCGCTGCCCTGGCCGGCCAGGGACCGGACGGACCGGGCAGCCTCCTGCGGGTTCCACACCCGGACGCCGGGCAGGACCCCGGGAAGGGCACCGTGCCTGGCGCCGGTGGGAACGCCGCGCCCGGGACGGATGCTACAGCCGGACAAGGGGCCGGCGAAAGTACGGCGGGCGGCGCCGTCGACGGAACCGCCACCCCTGCCCCCGGAGAGCTGTGGATCACCCGGCGCCCTCCCATGGGGTAGAACTTAACCATGAACGTGCGCACACCTGACCCGAATCCCGGCTGGCTTTCCGAAGAAGACCTTTTTGAGGCCCGCGGGCGGCTGCCCATGGTGTACGTCGAGGCGGTGCCCGTTCGGCTGGACCCGCTGGGCTTCGTCAACGAGGTGGGGACCCTCCTGCAAGCGGACGAGGACGGCACCATGGTCCGGTCGCTTGTATCGGGCCGCGTCATCTACCGCGAAACCATCCGCGCCGCCCTGCTCCGACACATGGAAAAGGACCTCGGTCCGCTGGCCTTCCCGCAGCTGCCCATCAGCCCGGTGCCCTTCACCGTGGCCGAATACTTCCCCGCACCGTCGCAGACGGGGTTCACCGACGAACGCCAACACGCGGTGTCCCTGGCGTACGTCATCCCGGTCACGGGCGAGTGCGAACCGAGGCAGGATGCCCTGGAACTGACCTGGATGACCCCGGACGAGGTCCTCAGCCCCGGCGTGCAGCTGGAGTTCGTCGGCGGCCGCGGCGGGCTCATCCGGCAGGCCCTGGCCTTCGCCGGCGTGGGCTACTGACACCCGCACCCCACCCGCCGGGTCCCCGATTTCCGGTGCCCGCCTTTGTAGACTGTTGGGCGGACCGCACAAGAATTTAAGGACTTCCATGACCGAAACACCAGCCGCACGGCGCCACAGCGAACAGCAGGCTGGATCTCTGGGCAGCGGACACCACATCCTGCTGCCGGACGGCCGGGGGACCGCAGAAATCCATCAGATCGAGGTGGAGCGCGACGATTTCGGGGCGCCCGCCCTGGTCCTCGCCAGCCTTTCCGGCGGCGGCACCCTGCGCATCGCCGTGGGCACCAGCGTCACCGTGGTGGACCAGCATGCCGACGCCGTCACCCGCCTTCCCGAGGCGGCCGGACAACCAGCTGAAGCACGGCAGCAGCAGCCCGCCGGAACTGCTGCGCCCGCCGCAGCGGCGCCCGCCGTCGTGGTTCCCCCGCTGCCGCCCGTACCACCGGCCATCAAGGGACCCAGCGACGAGGAACTCGCCCTGATCCCCACCGCCGCCGGCACCCCGGAGTCCGTTGTGGAAGCCGCGGCGGAGGCGCACCCGGATGCCATCGGCGTGATGCTGCTGGCGGACCGGCTGGCCAAGGGCGTGAACTTCAAGTCGGGCAGCTGCCTGAAGGACCTCAGCGACCTCGCCCAGGAACTGTTTGTGGCCCTGAAGGACGCCGAGAACGCGCTCCTCGTCGCGGACCTCATCACGGTCCTGCCTTTTGACGGCAACCCCGGCCGCTGGACGTCCGTGGAAGCGGCCCTCGCCCTGGCCAGCTACATCTGCCGGCAGGATGGCCAGGACCGCCGGGCCGCCGTCTACGAGCAGCTGATCCGGACTCCCGAGAACCAGGAAACCGACCCGTTCAAGGCCCGGATGGCGGCCAAGGTGCGGCAGCGTTCGCTCAATGAGCCCAACCTGTACGACAAGGAAATTTTCCGGGCCATCGACAATTCCAACCACGACGCCGAACGGGAATGGCGGCTGCTGCGGCTCGAATCACTGCTGTTCCTGCGCGCGCACGGCGGTTCGGAAACCATCGGCGGCAGCGAACTTAAGCGGCGCATCAGCAACGAACTTGAGGCCGTCCGCGCCTGAGGATCCACCCGGCCGGCGCGGGACAGCGCCGGCCGGCAACTGCCCCCTACCCGGGACGGGGCGGGAGTTGTACATTCGGGGCATGACCAACAATCTGAGCGTAGTGATCAACGCCGATGCGCCGCAGGTCTGGACCATGCTGCGCGAACCCGCCAAAGTTGCCCAGTGGCACGGCTGGCAGGCCGAGGACCTGGACGCCGAAATCAAAGAGATCTACTTCTCCGACGACGTGCAGGAAGCACCGGACCACACCAGCCTCACTGTTCACGGCGGGGACGTCTTTGAGCTCCACCCCGTGCCCACGGGGACCCGGGTCAGCGTGACCCGCGCCGCGCTGGACCACAACTCCGAATGGGCTGCCTGGGACGAGGACATCACCCAGGGCTGGCTCACGTTCCTCGAGCAGCTCCGGTTCGTGCTGGAGCGCCACCCCCGCGGCTCCCGCCACACACTGTTCCTGAACCTCCCCGGCGGTCCGGGCTCCGCCATCGAAAAGCTGGGCCTGGCCGACGTCCCGGCGCCGGGCGGGGACTACCGGCTCACGCTGGGAACCGGCGAGGAGATCTCCGGGAAGGTCTGGTACCGGTCCAACCACCAGGTGGGGCTCACGGTCCATGACTACGCCGACCACGGCGAGGGCCTCCTGGTGGTCACGGACCAGCCGGTCATCGAGGACATCCGGCCCGACGGCGGGTCCCTGGTGATTGCCTCAACGTACGGGCTGGGCGCCCACCGGCTGGAGTCGATCCGTACGGGGTGGGACAACTGGCGCGCTGAGAACTACCCCACATCGGAACCGGCCAGCTGACGGAGCGGCGGGGAATGCTGGCACACTGGTACGGTGCCAGCATTCCCCGCCCCTGCCCCGTCCCAGCAAGCCGCCACTGACGGTACGGCCGGGCAGCCTGCCGTCCAGGCCGAGTTCGGCTTCCAAGTGGGTACCCGGCTGTCGGACTCCTGCAGTCCTTCCGGCGCCCAGGTCTCGGAAAACGGCGGTGAATTCCTGGGCCGCACCGGCAGCATCTCCACCCCGCACGGTGAGATCCGCACGCCGGCGTTCATCGCCGTCGGAACCAAGGCGACGGTCAAAGCCGTCCTGCCCGAATCCATGGCGGACCTTGGGGCGCAGGCGCTCCTGGCCAACGCCTACCACCTTTACCTGCAACCGGGCGCTGACATCCTGGACGAAGCAGGCGGCCTCGGCGCGTTTATGAACTGGCCCGGCCCCACGTTCACCGATTCCGGCGGGTTCCAGGTCATGAGCCTGGGCTCTGGCTTCAAGAAGGTCATCGACATGAAGTCCGTTGATTCCTCCGGACCTGACGACGCCGTGGCGCCCGGCAAGGAACGCCTCGCCCATATCGACGACGACGGCGTCTGGTTCAAGAGCCACCTCAACGGCGACCGGCACCGGTTCTCCCCGGAAATCTCCATGCAGGTCCAGCACCGGATCGGGGCGGACATCATGTTCGCCTTCGACGAGCTCACCACCCTGCAGAACTCCCGTGGCTACCAGGTGGAGTCGCTGGAACGCACCCGGCTGTGGGCGCTGCGCTGCATCGAGGAGCACTTCCGGCTCACCTCCACCCGCGTCGGGAAACCGTACCAGGCGCTGTTCGGCGTCATCCAGGGCGCGCAGTACGAGGACCTCCGCCGCCAGGCCTGCCGCGACCTGGGCGCCATGCCCTTTGACGGATTCGGCATCGGCGGGGCGCTGGAGAAGGAGAACCTGGGCACGATTGTCCGCTGGTGCAATGAGGAGCTGCCGGAGGACAAACCACGGCACCTGCTGGGGATCTCCGAGCCGGACGACATCTTCACGGCCATCGAGAACGGCGCGGACACCTTCGACTGCGTCTCCCCCACCCGGGTGGCCCGCAACTCCGCCTTCTACACACCGCAAGGCCGGTTCAACCTCTCCGGCGCAAAATACAAACGCGACTTCGGCCCGCTGCAGGACGGCTGCGACTGCTACACCTGCGTCAACTACTCCCGCGCGTACATCCACCACCTGTTCAAGGCCAAGGAAATGATCTCCGCAACCCTGATCTCCATCCACAACGAGCGCTTTGTGGTGAAGATGGTGGACGACGCCAGGCTGGCCATCGAGGCCGGCACCTTCTTCGACTTCAAAGACGAGACGCTGGGGCAGTACTACTCCTGAGCCCGACGCCGTCGGAATCGCCGGAACGGTGCGGGGACGCCGAACCGGGACAGCGTCCCCGCACCGTTCCAGCGTCCCGGTTGTTTTCCACATAACGACGGCGGAACCTGGCCCACGCGCGGAGCCCATCCGAAGCTGGATGGATGACACAGCTCCCGCCGCTCCCCGCAGCAGGCAACCTTTGGCGGACCGGCCAGCTGCGGGCCGCGGGACTGAACTCCCGGGCCGTACGCCAGCTCGTCAGCAGCGGCGGACTGGTCCGGCTCCGGTACGGCTGCTACATCCGGGGCGCTCTATGGGAAAAGCAGTCCGCTTCGCTTCGCAGTGTGCAGCTGATCCATGCCCATGCTTACGGGACGTTGACGACGTCGACTGGCGGCTTCGTGTACAGCCACACCTCGGCTGCAAGGCTCCATGGCCTTTTCCTTTGGAATGTTGACGACCTGATCCACCTGCTGTTCCGGGTGCGGCCGTCCTGTGAGCGCCTCGGCAAGGACATCCGTGGCCACACCCGGCCCTATTCAGACGCAGAGGTCATAACCCGGGCCACGCTCCGCGTTACCACCCTTGAGCGCACAACGGTGGACTGCGCCTTGATGCTCAGCTACCGCCAGTCGCTGATCATTATGGACAACGCGCTGCGGCTCGGCGCGGATACCTCCCTCATGCAGGCAGCGGCGGACGGGCTGGCAGGGCAGCGCGGGATACGCAACCTCCGGGCGGCTTTGGCCAACGCAGATGCCAGCGCCGAGTCGGCCGGGGAAACGCTGACCCGCGAACTCATTACCCGCCTGCAGCTCCCCAAACCCGAGGCCCAGGTGGAGGTCCGGAGCCGCGCGGGCTGGCACCGGCTCGATTTCGCCTGGAAGGACAAGAAAGTGGCCCTCGAATTCGACGGAAAGGTCAAGTACTTCGACTACAAGCCCACTGCCGAAGTCCTGTTCCAGGAGCGGCGCCGCGAAAAGGCGCTCACCGAGGACGGCTGGTTCTTTGTCCGGGTGGAATGGAAGGACCTGTTCCGGGAGCAGGAGTTCAAACAACGCGTGCTCACAGCCCTAAGACGCTAGTCCTGTTTCCGTGCCCGGTCGGCCTCCCGGCGTCGAAATCGCTGGAACGGTGTGGGGACGCTGACCCGGAACAGCGTCCCCACACCGTTCCAGCGTTTCGGGTGACATGGGCCTAGGCCAGGTAGCTGGGCTCGCGTTTCTTGATCCAGCCGATCACCACGGCGGTGACCGGCACAAACAGGAATTCCACCAGGGTCTTGTAGACAAACCCCACCACCACGTAATTCACAAACATGCCGAAGTCCGTGATGCCGATGACCGAGGCCGCGATGCTGCAGAAGATCAGGGTGTCCACGAACTCGCCGGCGCCGGAGGAGCCCATCAGCCGGGCCCACAGCGACTTCTCGCCGGAGCGGGCCTTCATCCGGACCAGGATCCATGAGTTGATGGTCTGCCCGGCCAGGAACGCCAGCAGCGAGGCCAGCACGATCTGCGGGACGGGTCCCAGCGCGCCTTCCAGCGCAGCCTGCTTGGACGCGCCGAAGTCGTCGTCGAATCCCGGCAGCGCGATGATCACCCAGTAGCTCAACGATGCGAAGACGGACAGCGCGAAAGTGGTGAGGATGGCTTTGCGGGCCACTTTGAAGCCGTAGACCTCGCTGATCACGTCGCCCAGGATGTAGGCCAGCGGGAAAAGGAAAAAGCCGGCGTCGGTGATGATGGGGCCGAATGCCACGCCCTTGGACGCGCCAATGTTGGACAGGATCAGGATGACCGCCATGGCTGCGAGCAGGATCCCGAAGTACGGCGAGCCGATCGAAGCGAACCTGGCCGTTTGGCCTGGGGCTGCGCCGCGCGCGTGGGTGGGGAGGGCGTCAGGGCCCGGGGCAGAAGGCATGGGAGGTCCGTTCAAAGTGGTTCGCTCGGTCGCGGATGCTTCGCGGGCCGGCTGTATTAGCACTGTCGCCCAATTCTCCCATTGGCCGGGCCCGGCTGCCGCCCGTTGTAACGGTGAACACACACTGCCGGAGTGCCCTGTTCAGAAACACAAGGAAAACGGACGACGCCGGGTGGCAGGATGGTGCCATGACTTCCGTTTCCGCTGACGCAACACAGCCCGCTGCCCCCGCAGTTGTCCTGACCATCGCAGGATCCGAAGCCACCGGCGGCGCCGGCGCGCAGGCGGACCTGAAGACCTTCCAGGAACTGGGCGTCTTCGGCATCGCCAACCTGACCTGCATTGTCTCCTTCGATCCGACGGACAACTGGAACCACCGCTTTGTGCCCGTGGACCAGCAGGTGATTGCTGACCAACTGGAGGCGACGACGGCGGCGTACGGCCCGGCGTCGGGCGCGCCGTCTGTGCTGGACAGCGTGAAGATCGGCATGCTGGGCAGCCCGGCCACCATCGCCACGGTTGCCGGCGCCTTGAAGGCCAACGCTTTCCGCCATGTGGTGCTGGACCCGGTGCTGATCTGCAAGGGCCAGGAGCCGGGACACGCGCTTGACACCGACCAGGCGCTGAAGGCCCATATCCTGCCGCTGGCCACGTTTGTGACGCCCAACCATTTCGAGGCGGAGTCGCTGTCCGGCCTGGTGATCACCGACGTCGAGTCCCTCAAGGCCGCCGCCATCCGCATCCACGAAATCAGCGGCGCAGCAGTCCTGGCCAAGGGCGGAGTGCGCCTGGCCGGTGCGGACGCCGTGGATGTCTTCTACGACGGGTCCACCCTCGAAGTGCTCAGCGCCCCCAAAGTCGGTGAGGTGGCGGTGTCCGGCGCCGGCTGCTCCCTGGCCGCAGCTGTCACCGCTGAACTCGCCAAGGGTGCCTCGCCCCTGGCAGCGGCTCGGACGGCCAAAGCCTTCGTCACGGCCGGCATCAAAAACCGGGTTGCCTCCGGAGCGCCGTTCGACGCGCTCTGGCAGGGCGGCGCCCGCTAGCCAGGCCGCACCGGCTGGAAACTCCAACGCCCCCGCACATCGGTGCGGGGGCGTTGGTATCTCCTCGACCAGGGAATGCGGGCCCTAGCGGCGCGGGATGTTCCTAAGGTTGCTCCGGGCCATGCTCACCGCTTCCCCGGCGCCGCGGTTCAGGACCACCTTGGACATGGCGGTGGCGAAGCCCAGCACCTGCGAGCCGGAGATCTTTGGCGGGATGGACAGCGCGTTCGGATCGGTGATGAGCTCCACCAACGCCGGGCCTGGGTGGGCAAAGGCTTCGCGGTAGGCGGACTCGATCCGGGCCGGGTCCGTGACCCGTTCGGAGTGGAACCCCAGGGCCCGGGCAACCTCTGCGTAGTTCGCATCGGGGACGTCCACACCGAAGTCCGGCAGCCCGTCCACCAGCATCTCCAGCTTGACCATGCCCAGGGTGGAGTTGTTGAACACCACCACCTTGACCGGCAGTTTGTGCGCCGCAACAGTGATGAGTTCACCCATCAGCATGGAGAGGCCGCCGTCGCCGGACACGGAGACGACCTGCCGTCCTGGGAACGCGGCCTGCGCGCCGATGGCGTGCGGGAGGGCGTTGGCCATGGAGCCGTGCAGGTACGAACCGATCAGCCGGCGGGTGCCCAGCGGGTTGATGTACCGGGCCGTCCACACGTTGCACATGCCGGTATCGGCCGTGAAGATGGCGTCCTCAGCGGCCAGCTGGTCCAGGAGCGATGCCGCGTATTCGGGGTGGATGGGCTGTTTTTTCTCCACCTTCCGGGTGTAGGCACCCACGGCTTTGTTCATCAGCCGGTCGTGCTTTTTCAGCATCTGGTCCAGGAAGCGGCGGCTCTTCTTCTGCTTCAGGAGTGGCAGGAGGGCAGCCAGGGTGGGCAGCACGTCGCCGTGCACGGCGACGTCGACGTCGGTCCTGCGGCCTATCTTGTGCGCTGCCCGGTCCACCTGCGCGGTCCGGGTACCGGGCAGGAACTGATCGTAGGGAAAGTCCGTGCCCAGGAGGACCAGCAGGTCCGCGTCGTCGATGCCTTCTGCCGCAGCGCCGTAGCCCAGTAGCCCGGTCATGCCGATGTCATAGGGGTTGTTGTACTGGACAAAGTCCTTGCCGCGGAGTGAGTGGCCGATGGGCGCATGCACACGCTCGGCAAGGGTGATCAGCTCGCTGTGGGCCCCCTCAACCCCCGCGCCGGCGAAAATGGCGACTTTCCCGGCGTCATTAATGGCATCCGCGAGTTCCTGCACACTGGCCGGATCCGGCACCAGGCTGGCCCGCCGGAAAGTTGCCGGCAGCGGCGTGGGGGTGGTGGCTTCGAGCCCGGCCACGTCACCGGGCAAGGTGACGACGGCGACGCCGCCCAGGCCCACGGCATGCTGGATGGCGCTGTGCATTACGCGCGGTGCCTGTTCGGCGGTGCTGACCAGTTCCGAGTAGACGGAGCATTCATTGAACAGCCGGTCCGGGTGGGTCTCCTGGAAGAAGCTGCTGCCGATCTGCTTGCTGGGGATGTGCGAGGCGATGGCCAGGACGGGCGCGCCGGACCGGTTGGCATCGTAAAGGCCGTTGATCAGGTGCAGGTTTCCGGGGCCGCAGGAGCCGGCGCAAACGGCGAGTTTGCCGGTCAGTTGCGCTTCGGCCGCGGCTGCGAAAGCGGCGGCCTCCTCATGCCGCACATGGACCCAGTCGATGCCGCCCTGGCTGGCGCCCCCGGTCTTGCGGACAGCGTCCACGATGGGGTTCAGGCTGTCGCCCACAATCCCGTAAATCCGCTGCACTCCGGCAGCCTGCAGCTGTTCAATAAGTTGGGTGGCGATTTCCTTGGCCATGCGTGCACACTCCCGCAATCGAATTGATGGGCTGACAGGCCCAATATAGTCCGCCAGGCTGGGTACTTTCCCGTTGGCCCCTTAACGCCACCGGCCCCCTTCCCGGGATAGGAAAGGGGGCCGGTGGTTACCGCAATGCCGTTCCAGGTGGCCCCGGACAGGCGGATCAGCCGATCAGTGCGGTGGCCGCTGAGTAGCGGGCCAGGGCGGTGTAGGCCGTTTTGGTGCCGGTCACGCGCATTTTGATGGCAGCTCCCTTGTCCGCTGCCACCAGCTTGTAAGTCGGTCCGGTGGCGCCGGTGATGGCAGTGCTGCCGCGGTACCACTGGTAAGCCAGCGTCACCGGCGCCGGACCCCACGCACCCGGAACAGCCGTCAACACCGAACCAACCTTCGCCGTCCCGGACACCGTCGGAACCGGCGCAGACAGGGTTCCCACCGCGACAGCCGCCGTCGCAGCAGAAGTCTTCGCCGCCGTCGTAAACCCGGCCTTGGCCCCCGTCACCCGAACCGTCATGGCCTTGCCCTGATCAGCAGCAGCCAGCGTATACGCCGACGACGTCGCACCCGACACCGCAACCCCCGCCCGGAACCACTGATACGCCAGCGTCACCGGCGCCGGACCCCACGCACCCGGAACAGCAGTCAACACCGAACCAACCTTCGCCGTACCGGAAACCGTCGGAACCGGCGCAGACAACGTTCCCACCGCGACAGCCGCCGTCGCAGCAGAAGTCTTCGCCGCCGTCGTAAACCCGGCCTTGGACCCCGTCACCCGAACCGTCATGGCCTTGCCCTGATCGGCAGCAGCCAGCGTATACGCCGACGACGTCGCACCCGTCACCGCAACACCCGCCCGGAACCACTGATACGCCAGCGTCACCGGCGCCGGACCCCACGCACCCGGAACAGCCGTCAACACCGAACCAACCTTCGCCGTCCCGGACACCGTCGGCACCGGCGCAGACAACGTCCCGGCAGCAACAGTGACGGACGCTTGGCCGTGGTACGGCTGGAGCGGCCAGTCATAAACGCTGAGCCGGGCGGTGACTTTTTTGCCGGCGTCTGAAGTCTGCAGAAGGAACGTCCGCTGATTGGACCTGTAGTCCTGGACGCCATTCACGAACCAGTCGTAGTAGGGACCGAAATCGGGGACGGGGCTGAGTGTTCCGTGGTTGACGGTCAGGGTGTTTCCCGCGCTGGGTGTGCCCGAAATGGTGAACGGGGCCGATGCAGTGACGGCCTCGGCGCCCGATGCACCGGCGTGCACGGTCTCGGAGTAGGACGAATACCCGGCCTTGGTCCCCGTGACCTTTGCCCAGATGTCATATCCGGCATCGGCGGCAGTGGGCACATACGTGGTGGCTGTGGCGCCGGCTATGTCCTGGAGCTGGGCACCTTCCTTGGAGCGCTGCCACTGGTAGGCCAGAGCCACCGGAGCGGGTCCCCATGCGCCGGGATCAACTGTGAGTGTCTGTCCTGCCTGCGCCGATCCGTAAACGTAGGGCCTGCCCGGAGCCATCGACAGGCCGTCCCGCTCCAGCTGGATTGCTGCGGGCACCCGCTGCCCGGCTGACGTTGCGGTCAGGATGGAAGCGGCTTCCATGGTGGCGACGTTGTTGTAGCACTCGGGCTTGTACCGGTACTCCCGGGGTGCGCCGCCGTAGACCGTATCGGAAACGCAGAGCTTGTATTTTTTGCCCACAGTCATGCGCCAGTAGATCTTGCCGTTGGCGTCCGAGGTCAGTGGCCCCATCTGGGGGCCGTCCCAGGCGCCGGTTGCGTCGTTGTAGACCCACGGGACGTAACCGACGTCGGCAATGGGGGCGCCGTCGGGGCCCGTAACGGTTGCTTCGATCAGCGTTTCATTACTCATCACAAAATTGGCGTTGGTCCACTTAACCCCGGCAGGAACAGTGGCTGTGGTGTAGGTGTCCACGGCAGCGGTCCCGTTCCAGTACTTCTCCAGGTAAAGCCGCTGCCCGGACTCGTCCCTGACGCTGATGTAGGCCTTGTTGGGCGGGACCTTGCCAAGCGTGTAATACCCGTTGGCATCGGGTTTGGTGCTGCTGACCTGCCCACCGCCGGCGGGCGACGCCTCGACGGAAACGGCTGTCAGCGGCTGCCCTGCCTGGTTGGTGATCCGGCCGCTGATGGTGCCGTACGCCTCCAGCTGCGGGTTGAACGTGGTGGTGGGGGCAGCATCGGTCACGGCCACGGGCGTCGAGTTGTAGGAGCCCGACTCATTGTTGTTCCACTCGCTGGCGTAGGTTGCCGAGCAGGGCCCGCTGCTGCAGGTGGTCCACATCTTGTAGCTGCCGGCTGCCGGTACGGTGAAGCTGTAGGACCCGTCGGCCGCTGTCCACGCGCCGGCCACGGAGGAGGCCGCGGAGTTGTTGGTGTAGGCCCCCACCCACACATCCCCCAGCGGCGTGGCCGTTGCCGTGGCGCTCAGCTTCCCCTTAACAACGCCCTTGAAGGTATAGGTCGCGGCCGAGGCAGGAACGGCGCCGGCGAAGAGGCCGGCGGCCACCAGCACCACCGCCGCCAGGACAGCCCAGGGCCACGCCCACACCCCCTGCCATGGTCTTTGGATCGGATGGTCGGCGGCAGATCGCGGCAACGGCATGGGTAAGGTCCTTTTCCCCAAGAAAGTGACAGAAGGGACCGAGCGGTCCGCTGCCATCGTAGGCGCCGGTCCGCAGCAGCGCCATGGGGAGTTCTGCCCGGCGTCGCGGCAGCGTGGCGTGAACGGACGACGGCGGCGCGCACCCGGGAGTTCAGGTTCAGACTCCTGGGTGCGCGGCTTCCTTAGCCCTGGCATCAGTGAGCAGGGCACCGGCCATCAGCGTGGCCGTCCGCACAATCGCTGCCCGGCGCCGGACGGCCCGGTCCGGCGCGCTCCCGGCCAGGAGGGCGTCGATCTGTGGCAGCACCGGCCAGCCATCGCACAGCGTGACAACGGTGATCAGCAGGTCCGCCGCGTCCTCGCGGTCCACGCCCGGCAAAACGTCCATCACCTGCCCCACCTTGATGGCGCAATGATCGGTGCGGGTGGCTCTGCTGACGGTTTCCCGCCCGCGTTCCAGCCCTTCCCAGAACACCAGCCGGGGCAGCACGCCGTCCGTGGTGTGCCTGTCGAACAGCCGGCCCGCATAATCGCCAAAGGCTTCCGGGCCGGAGCCGCGGATGGGAACCTCGGTCATCACCCGGATCATTTCGGCGGCCAGGACGGCATCGAACAGGTCATCCTTTTTGCCGAAGTATTGGTAGATGCGCTCCTTGTTGACGCCCGCGGCGGCGGCGATCCGGTCCACCCGGGCTCCGGCGAGTCCGTTGGCGCTGAATTCCGCGGTGGCGGCAGCCAGCAGCAGCTCTTTGGTGCGTTCGGTATTCCAGGCCATGGCACCCATCCTACGCAATTTCCAACCAAGTAGTTGCAATTGGCCGGACGTCCCCGTAGTGTCGCCATCAACATAAGCAACTAACCAGTTGGAGATTTCGATGACTGCCGTGCCACAGCCCGCCACCGACACCCCTCCCGCGGCTGCCCTGACGCCTCTGCCGCCCGCACCGCCGTCCATCCACACCCGCGCCGTCATGACCTGGCTGGCCATCTTTCCGCTCGTTTCCATCGGCATGCTGGTCCTCGGTCCGCTGATGGACAGCTGGCACCCGGTGCTCCGGGCCATGGGGCTGACCCTTCTGGTGGTTCCGTGCGCCGTTTACGTGGTGCTCCCCCGGTTCTTCCGGCTGCACGGGGCCCTGGCAAGTCGCCGCGCGGCACGCTGACAGCTGCCGTAAACGCCAAAGGTGCGGTGCCGTAAACGCCAAAGGTGCGGTGCCGGCGAAAGCCGGCACCGCACCTTTTCCTGCATCTTCCGGTAACCCCGGCTGGGGCAACCGGGCGTGAACTAGCGCCTTGCCTCGAGGAGGTCGGCGCCGTCGTCGGACTTGGCAACGTCCCAGGCGTGGCCCTGTTCCTCATCCAGCTGGGTGGGCTTCTTGTTTTTCAGCGCGAAAATGTACACCAGCAGCGACAAGGCAATGGCCACCGTGACGTAGGTGAAGAAGAGCTCGATGTTGCCGGCCTTCTGCAGCGCCGCGCCAATCAGGGGAACCGTTCCACCAAACAGGGAGTTGGCGATGGCGTACCCCAGGCCCACGCCGAGGGCGCGGATGGAGGCCGGGAAGAGTTCGGCCTTCACCAGTGCGTTGATGGACGTGTAGCCGCCCACAATGACCAGGCCGCCGAGCATCAGCAGGAAGGCCGTGAAAGGATCCCGGGTCCCGCCCAGCGCGGACAGCAGCGGCCACGTAAACAGGACGCCGGTGATTCCGAACCACAGCAGCAGCGGCTTGCGGCCCACCTTGTCGGAGATGATGCCGTAGACCGGCTGCAGGCACATAAAGATCAGCAGCGCCCAGAAGTTGATCACGGACGTCTCGGTCTTGGCGATGCCGGAGGTATCGTTCATGAACTTCAGGATGAAGTTGGTGTACGTGTAGAAGGCAACGGTGCCGCCCAGCGTGATGCCGATGCAGATCAGCAATGGCTTGAGGTGCTTGGTCAGCAGGAGGCGCATCGTTCCGGGCTGGGCCTCGCCGGCAACCTTCACGTGTGCGGCGCGCAGCTGGTCGGAGGACAGCGTCTCCTCCATGGAGCGCCGGAGCCAGAGAACCACCAGTGCCGCCACCCCGCCGATCGCGAACGGGATCCGCCAGCCCCATTCGGTAAGCACGGTGCCGCCCATGCTGTTCTGCAGGATGATCAGGACCAGCAGCGCCAGCATCTGGCCGCCCACCAGGGTCACGTACTGGAAGCTGGAGAAGAACCCACGACGGCGGGACGTTGCCGCTTCCGACATGTAGGTTGCGCTGGTGCCGTACTCGCCACCGACGGAGAAACCCTGTACCAGGCGGATGAACACGAGGATGATGAGCGCCCAGATCCCGATGACGTCCTTGGTGGGCAGGATGGCGATGGCGAACGAGCCGGCGGACATCATGGTCACGCTCAGGGTCAGGGCGGCCTTGCGTCCCTTCCGGTCGGCGTACCGGCCGAAGAACCAGGCTCCGATGGGCCGCATCAGGAAGGTCGTGGAAAACACCGCCATGGCCTCAAGGCCCGCCTGGAGGTCACTTTCGGAGCTGAAGAAGTGGGACTGGAAGTAGGCGGCGAAGACGGTGTAGACGTAGAGGTCGTACCATTCAACGAGGTTGCCGGCGGATCCTTTCAGGATGTTGCCCACGGCCCTCCGGGTCTGGGCCGCCTCGTTACGCGGCGTTGCGTGTTGGGTGCTCATCAGTGAACCTTCCTTGGCGTGGACAGTCTCCCGAACGGTTGGAGGACTTCCACCAAGTTAGGGGTGATGCGGCGCACAACCAACGCCGGGACGGCTTTCCTAACACTTCCTTAGGATTCGCCCAGCCGGGCCCCGCCCATGCCGCCGCAGGTATCCGGCAATGGCCCGCCCCGGGTAATTCCGGCCCGCACGCGATAGTCTCCAGTGACGCTTCCACCCGGCAGCGCAGAAAAGGACAGGCAATGGATGTGCTGATCGTCGAGGACGACGACGCCATGGCCGCTGCCCTGACCGCCGCGGTTGGCTCAGCCGGACTGCATACCACCCGGGTCTCCCGCGGAGCCGACGCCCTGCTCTTGCACCGGAACTTCCAGGTGATTCTCCTGGACCTGGGGCTGCCGGACATGGACGGGCTGGAGGTCCTGCGGAAGCTCCGCCAGGTCACGGACTGCCCCATCCTGATCCTGACCGCCCGCGATGATGAACGCAGTGTGGTCCTGGGCCTGCGCTCCGGCGCGGACGACTACCTGGTCAAACCCGTCAAGTTGGTGGAGTTGTTGGCCAGGATCGAGGCGGTGACCCGCCGGGCAGGGCGCGCCCGGGACAGCGCGCCGGCCACCATTTCCCTGGCCGGGCTGGAGATCGACGTGAACCGGCGGTCCGCCACCCGCGACGGCGCGGTCCTGCCGCTGACGGCCACGGAGTTCGACCTGCTGGCCCTGCTGGCCCGCCATGCCGGATCCGTGGTCACCCGGGAACAGATCCTGGACGCGCTGTGGGGCGATGCGTTCCTGGCCTCGTCCCGGTCGCTCGACGTGCACCTTACCGGGCTGCGGGCCAAGCTGCAGAAGCCCGGCTTTATCATCAACGTGCGTGGGGTGGGCTATCGGGTGGAGGCTGATCCGGCGTGAGGATCCGGGTCCTGGGCATCCTGAGCGTGCTGTGCCTGGCAGTGGTTTTCCTGGTCACCGGGACCATCCTGACCTCGGCGTCCCGGGAGCTGACCCAGGAACTGCAGATCAACCGCGCAGCCTCGCTGAACCGGCTGGCGCAGGTGGCCTTCGATGCCTCGTCCGACGGCGACACCGCCCGGCTGCAGCGCGACATGGACACGTACTCGGGGTTGTACGGGGAGGGCATTGTGGTCCGGGTCCAGCAGTCCACGCTGCGGTCCGGCGGCCTGGACGGAGACCGGGCGGACGTCGCTGCTGCGTTGTCGCAGGCCAGGCTCAACGTAAACGGCACCTCGCTGGCGCCGATTGAGCCGTTCGGTGCCGGTTCCCAGCTCATGTTCCGGCCCTTCGGAAGTGCCAGCCAAGTGCTGGGGGCGGTGGTCCTGGAAGTTGACCTGGACGCCGCCCGCCAAAAACTCCGGGAACGCTGGCTGCTGGTGGGAGCTGCCGCACTGGCGCTGGCAGCCGTCCTGCTGCTGGGGGCCGCACGGCTGACCGGCTGGGTCCTGCGGCCCGTCCTGCGGCTGGATTCCGCCGTGACCGAGCTGGAACGGACAGGCCGGGCAGGCAGGCTGCCGGAGGACGGCCCGCCGGAGCTCCGCCAGCTGGGCAGGTCCTTCACTGCCATGGCCGGGACGCTGACGGCCAGCCTCGACTCCCAACGCCAGCTGATCGCCGACACATCCCACCAGCTCCGGAATCCCGTGGGAGCCCTGCGGCTGCGGATGGACCTGCTCCAACTGGAGTTGGCAACGGCCCGGGAACGCGGCGCCGCGGACAGTGTCATGGTGGAGCTGGAACGTGTGGAGGAAATCCTGGACGGCGTGCTTAAGCTTGCCGCCGCCGAGCACCGGTCATCCGAGGACGCCGCCCGGCCGTTCAGCGGTCCGGCCCGGCCGCCGGCCCAGACCATGGACCCGTACCCGGTCCTGCAGGGGGAAGTGGAGCGGGCCCTGCCGGCGGCGGAGCGGGCGGGCTGCCGCCTGGTGCTGGCCCCGCCGCCGGCGCCCAGCGCGTTGGTGGGCTGCCATCCGGCGGAACTCGCGCAGATGGTGGCTGAGTTGCTGAACAACGCCGTCAAGTATGCGCCGACTGCAACGGTCACAGCGAGCCTCCAAGTTGACCCCGGCACTGCAGTGGTGGAAATTTCCGACGACGGTCCAGGGCTTTCCGCGCCGGACCGGGCCGCCGCCGCCACCAGGTTCTGGCGGGCGGCGCAGCACTCCGCGGTCCGGGGGACGGCGCAGCACTCCGCGGTCCGGGGGACGGGGCTGGGGATCACTATTGTGGGTGAGCTGGCGGCAGCCAACGGCGGCCGGTTGGTGCTGGCCGCGGTCGAACCCCATGGCCTGGCGGTGCGGCTGGAGTTCCCGGTGCTGCCGGATCAGCGGCTGGCCACGGACCCGGGAGCCAGGCGTGGCTGACGCCGGTGCGGGGCTTTCACGGCGGATGGTCCTGCGGGGCGGGCTTGCCGCAGGACTCGCCCTGGGACTGCCGGCTGCGCTGGCCGGCTGCACAGGTGCCGGCCGCCCTGATCTGGTCACCGTTGCCGGTGGTGAGCCTGGCGGCTTCTACCTTGAGTTCGCTGCCCTCCTGGCCGCTGCGCTGGAGCGGCACGGGGTGGCCGGCAAAGCCACTGCCGTCCCCACCGGCGGCAGCCTGGACAACCTGGCGGAACTGCGGGCGGGCCGGGCCACGTTTGCCGTGGCCCTGGCGGACGCCGCGGGCACCGGAACGCCGGTTGAGGCCGGGACGGATCTTGCTGCCCTGGGCCGGGTTTATGAAAACTACGTTCATTGCGTGGTGCGGCGGGACAGCGGCATCAGTGCACTCGGCCAGCTGGCCGGCCGCCGGATCGCCGTGGGCCAGCCGGGCTCCGGCACCTCCCTGACCACACCAAGGATCCTTGCGGCTGCCGGCCTGTCCGCCTCGCCGGAAGGTGCGGCATCGAAGGCGGGGACCGTCGTCGTCCTCAACCTGGGGCTCAACGAGGGACTGGCCGCCCTGCGGGCTGGCTCCGTGGACGCCTTGTTCTGGTCCGGCGGTGTGCCCACGGCGGCCATCGCCGTTGCGGGGCAGGACGTGGCGCTCGGGCTGCTGGACCTGTCCGCGGTGCTCCCGGAGCTCCGCCGGCAGCACGGGGCGGTGTACGACAGGGTGCTGATCCCCGCCGACAGCTACCCGGGCGTGCCGGCGGCGTGGACCGTGGGCGCCGCGAACCTGTTGCTGTGCCGGCCCGACCTGGACGCCGCAACAGTGCAGCGGACCGTGAAACTGCTGGTGGACAACGCCAGTGAGCTGATCCCGGAATCAAGCCTCGGGGTGCAGTTCCTCAGCCCGGAATCAACACGGCCGGCATCACCCTGCATCCGGCGGCCGCTGCCGCGTACCGGGAGTTGCACGGCTAGGGCGTTTCGCGGTGTTTTCCACATACGTCCGATGGGTCGTGGCTGCCGGATATCTTCGGGCCTAGCTTTGGAGCACAGCCTGTCAATGCTGACAGCGCAGGAGAGGAAACGATGGCCACAAAATCACGCAACGCGAGGGGTCAACGGCATCATGCCAGGTGTCAGCCGGGAAACCCCTTCGTCAACGCAGACCAACACGTGGTTCTGCCCTCGCCCGCTAATGTACGCGAACTGGAAGCCCTCACTCCGGCCTTTATCCGCTGGTTCCGGGCGGGCCCCGGTAATCCTGACGCGACGTTTGTCGTCGAGCATCTGGCCTTCTTCTTTCGCTTTTACCCGCGGGACGAAGAAACATCCTCCATCACTGCATTGCATCCGGGGGATGTGGCCGCGAAGATGGCTTCGCTCCTTCTGCATACGGTCCAGGAAGGAATTGTGGCCATGTACTGTTTGATGCACTTTGTGGAATTTCTCCGCGATTCCAGCCGGTGGACCGGCGACCAGGAATCGTTCCGGGCAGTCCACGGGCTCCTTACCGATTTCATCTGCATCGATCTCAGGGCGGCGCGCCAAAGCCTGGACAGGGCAGTACGCCGCGGCTAAGCCGGCTCAGCTTCCCGAATGCGCCTGCAGGAAGCTGTACACCTCGGTTTCGTCCACGCCGGGGAACGCGCCGGGCGGCATCGCGGCCAGCAGGTGCGAGTGGGCGCGGGCGGACGGCCAGGCGTTTCCCGCCCATTCGGACGCCAGCGCCGCCGGCGGCCGCTTGCAGCAGTTGGGGTCCGGGCACAGCGACTTTTCCCGTGCGGTGGTCTCCCGTCCGCGGAACCACTTCACGTGCTGGTACGGCACCCCGATGGACAGGGAGAACTCGCCGTTGGCGGAGCGCTCCGTCCGCGCTGTGCACCAGTACGTGCCGGACGGCGTGTCCGTGTACTGGCTGTAGGCACTGAACTTGTCGGGCACATCGAAGACGGCCCGCGACGTCCACGCCTTGCACGACGGTTGGCCCTCGATGGCGCCGGTATGGTCCTGCGGGAACGTCACGCCGTCGTTCTCATAGGCCTTGTAGATGATGCCGCTTTGGTGGGTCTTCTGGAAATGGGTGGTGATCCCCAGATGCCGGGTGGCGAGGTTGGTGAAACGGTGCGCGGCCGTCTCGTAGGAAACCGCAAACGCGTCCCGGATATCCTCAACAGCGATCTCCTTCGCCGCCTTGGCCTTCTGCAGGAAGTCCACCGTCGTCTGCTCAGGCAGGAGCAGCGCCGCCGCGAAATAGTTCGTGGCCACGCGCTGGGCCAGGAAATCACCGTAGTTTTTCGGCGTCTCGTGCCCCAGCACGTAGTGGCCCAAGGCCTGCAGCAGCACGGAACGGGGGTCATGGTCCTGCCGTTGGCTTTGCGTCAGGTAAATTCGGCGGTTCTTCAGGTCCGTCACCGACCGGGTGGAATGCGGCAGGTCCCCTACGTGGTGGAGGCTGAAACCCAGGTTCTCCGCGATGTCCGCGATGACGTGCTGGGACAACGGACCGGAGGTGTACCCCACGGCGGCCAGCACCTTCTTCGCCTCCGCCTCGTACTCCGGGAAGTAGTTGCCGCGCTCGCGCATCATGGCCCGCAATCCGCCGTTGGCCCGCCGGGCCTCCTCGGGGGTTGCCACCTGTTCGTTCAGCTTGCGTTCCAGCTCGTGCAGCAGCCCCACCTGGGCTTCCAGCACATCCAGCGGAAGCCTTGAGCTGATGCGGATTTTGGGGATGTTCAAGGTCTCATACAAGGGCCCCCGCTGGTAGCGTTCCAGCTCGATCTCCAGGGCCGCCCGGCGGCTTGGCGGTTCGGCCCCAAGCAGCTGTTCGATCCCCACCCCCAGGGCAGCGGCGAGCTGCTGCAGCATCCCGAGTTTGGGTTCCCGCTTGCCGTTCTCGATCAGGCTCAGCTGGCTTGGCGCGGTTCCCACCGCGGCACCCAGGCCGTCAAGGGTCAGGCCTGCAGCTTTCCGCAGGTGGCGGACCCTGCGGCCCAGGCTGATGACGTCCAGTTCGGGGACGGCGGCGGGGACGGTGGACGGCGCAACGTTGCGGTTCCAGCTGGTAGGCGGCATTTATGCAGGATAAGCGAAGAAACGCATTTCTTTCCAGTCTTTTGATCTATTTTCCGGATTGCAACTACGGAAAAGTGTTGTTCACGGAAAAGATTTGCACCACCGTACCGGCCCGCCGGCAACCGCAGCGAAGCGGCCCGGCGGCCGGAACCCCGGCGCATAAACGAGGAGACAACGATGACTGCAGCTTTTGAGCCCGCCCAGCAGACGCCCGGCCAGCAGGCAGCGGCCCTGGAACTTGAGTGGGCTGCCAACCCCCGCTGGGAAGGCGTGACCCGCGACTACTCAGCCTCCGACGTCGTCAAGCTCCGCGGCCGGGTCACCGAAGAGCAGACCCTGGCCCGTCGCGGTTCGGAAAAGTTGTGGAAGCAGCTCACGGAAGAGCGCCAGACCTGCGGCTACACCAACGCCCTCGGCGCACTCACCGGCAACCAGGCCGTGCAGCAGGTCAAGGCCGGGCTGCGCGCCATCTACCTCTCCGGCTGGCAGGTCGCCGCGGACGCCAACAACTCCGGGCACACCTACCCGGACCAGTCCCTGTACCCGGCCAACTCGGTCCCCACCGTGGTGCGCCGGATCAACAACGCCCTGCTCCGGGCGGACCAGATCGAGTTCTCCGAAGGCATCCAGACCGTCGAGGACTGGCTGGTGCCCATCGTGGCCGACGCCGAGGCAGGCTTCGGCGGGCCGCTGAACGCCTACGAACTCATGAAATCCATGATCCAGGCGGGCGCGGCCGGCGTGCACTGGGAAGACCAGCTCGCCTCTGAAAAGAAATGCGGCCACCTGGGCGGCAAGGTCTTGATCCCCAGCCAGCAGCACGTCCGCACCCTGAACGCTGCCCGGCTCGCCGCCGACGTCGCCGGCACCCCCACCGTGGTCATCGCCCGCACCGACGCCGAGGCCGCCACCCTCATCACCTCGGACGTCGACGAACGCGACCAGGAATTCATCACCGGCGAACGCACGGCCGAAGGCTTCTACAAGGTCCGCAACGGCATCGAACCCTGCATTGCCCGCGCCAAGGCCTACGCCCCCTACTCGGACCTGATCTGGATGGAAACCGGCACCCCGGACCTGGACCTGGCCCGCAAATTCGCCGAAGCCGTCAAAGCCGACTTCCCGGACCAGATGCTCTCCTACAACTGCTCGCCCTCCTTCAACTGGCGCAAGCACTTGGATGACGACACCATCGCCAAGTTCCAGCGTGAACTCGGCGCCATGGGTTTCACCTTCCAGTTCATCACCCTGGCCGGATTCCACGCCCTGAACTACTCGATGTTCGACCTTGCCCACGGTTACGCCCGGGACGGCATGAGCGCTTACGTCGAGCTCCAGGAAAAGGAATTCGCCTCCGAGTCCCGCGGCTACACCGCAACGAAACACCAGCGCGAAGTCGGCACCGGCTACTTCGACAGCATCGCCACCGCGCTCAACCCGAACGCGTCAACACTCGCCCTCGTGGGATCCACAGAAGAAGGCCAGTTCCACTAATCCCCAGCCGCCTTTCCCACCCACTTGCCCTATCACCTATGGTCCCTATCGACAGCTGTTGGGAGCCATAAGTGATAGGGCAACGGGGTGGACAGCCAAGGAGCAACTCCCATGAACACTTTCACCGACAACTTCAGCATCAACGGAATCACCCTGACCGCGCAGCCCGTGTGCCGGCAGGACGAGGTCCTCACCCCTGACGCGCTGGCGTTCCTCGCCAGGCTCCACCGGGCCACGGCGGGACGCCGCCAGGAACTGCTCCAGGCCCGCCGGGCACGCCGCGCCGGAATCGCAGCAGGACAGGACCCGAGGTTCCTCCGCGAAACCGAGGACATCCGCAACGACCCCACCTGGCGGGTGGCTCCCCCGGCCCCCGGCCTGGAGGACCGCCGCGTGGAAATCACCGGCCCGGTGGACAAAAAGATGACCATCAACGCCCTGAACTCAGGTGCCAAGGTCTGGCTGGCGGACATGGAGGACTCCTCCACCCCCACCTGGCGCAACGTCATCAAGGGCCAGCTGAACCTGACCGACGCCCTGGAGCGCCGCATCGACTTCACCTCGGAGGAAGGCAAGGAATACCGGCTCCGCCCCGCCACCGAGCTGCCCACCATGGTGGTCCGGCCACGGGGCTGGCACCTGCCGGAAAAGCACATGCTGGTCGACGGCACCCCCATCGCCGGCGGAATCGTGGACTTCGGGCTGTTCTTCTTCCACAACGCCCGCCGCCTGCTCGCCCAGGGCAAAGGCCCCTACTTCTACCTGCCCAAGATCGAGAACCACCTCGAGGCCCGGCTCTGGAACGACATCTTTATCCTGGCCCAGGACCTGCTGGGCATCCCGCAGGGCACCATCCGTGCCACCGTGCTGATCGAAACCATCACCGCCGCCTTCGAAATGGAGGAGATCCTCTATGAACTGCGGGACCACGCCGCCGGCCTGAACGCCGGCCGCTGGGACTACATCTTCTCCCTCATCAAGAACTTCCGCACCCGCGGCCCCCGGTTCGTCCTCCCGGACCGGGCCCAGGTGACCATGACGCAGCCGTTCATGCGGGCCTACACGGAGCAACTGGTCCGTGCCTGCCACAAGCGCGGCGCCATGGCCATCGGCGGGATGGCGGCAGCAGTGCCCAACCGCAAGGACGAGGCCGCCAACAGCATCACCTTCGAAAAGGTCCGTGCCGACAAGGCACGCGAAGCCGCTGACGGGTTCGACGGCTCCTGGGTGGCCCACCCGGACCTCGTTCCGGTCTGCCGCGAGGTCTTTGACGAAGCCCTCGGCAGCAAGCCCAACCAGCTGGACCGGCTCCGGGCGGACGTCACCCCCGATGACCGGGCCCTGATCAACGTGGCCGCCACGGAAGGGACCATCACCGAACACGGCATCAGGATCAACATCGAAGTGGGCATCCGCTACATCGAATCCTGGCTCCGCGGCAATGGCGCCGTGGCCATCCACAACCTCATGGAAGACGCCGCCACCGCCGAAATCTCCCGTTCCCAGCTGTGGCAGTGGATGTACGCCCACGCCATCACGGACCAGGGCGAGATCATCACCCAGCAGTGGGTGGAGGAACTCCTCGATGAGGAATTCGCCCGCCTGGAGCGCTTCGACGGCGACCGTTTCGAGGATGCCCGGGACATCTTCGAAGAGGTCACCCTGGCCCAGGATTTCCCGTCCTTCCTGACGCTGCCCGCCTACGCCCGCTACCTCACCGAGACCCGCGAAAAGGCCACCGTGGAGGAACTCGCCGCGGCCTGACATCCTTCCGTCCGCCGGCCCGGCACGCCCCTCGCAACAAGGCACCCCGAAATCCGGGGCGCCGGGCCGGCACGGAACCCCCGTCCCACCCCCTCCCTGAGTGGGTGGGACAATCCCGTTTTGCTGGCGGGCGTTCGGGGTCGCGTACGACGGCGGCACCCGGCTCAGCGGCCCCGCGGCACCTGGCGCACGGACAAGGTGGTGCCGGCGAAGAAGACCAGTACGGAACCAAGGATCAGCAGCAGGGGCAGGGTCCAGGAACCGGACGCATCATGGACGAAGCCCACCAGGGGCGGCGCGAGGGCCGCGAAGCAGTAGCCCAGGCCCTGCACCGTGGCGGACATCCGCCCGGCGGACGCCTGGTCCCGGGCCAGCCGGATGACGGCGATGAACACGACAGTGATGCCGCCGCCCTGGGCGATACCGCCGGAAACGCTCCACAGCCACCACAGCCCAGGCGCCAGCAGCAACCCGACAGGAACCGCGACCCACAGCACTCCCAGGGTGATGGCCACCGTTTTCATGCTCCAGTACTTGGCGGCAAACGGAACGCCCAGGCCGCCCACGATGGCCAGGATCTGGAAAATCGAGGAGGCCGCGCCGGCTCCGGACGCGGACATGCCGAGTTCGTCGTGCAGGTAGCTGGGCAGCCAGGCGGTCACCCCGTAATAAGAGAAAGCCTGGCCTGCAAAGCCGGCAGTCAGGCCTGCCGTGACCCAGCCCGCGCCCTTCACCGGCGGCAACGGCGCAACTGCAGGCACCTGGCCGGACACCAGGAAGGCGTTCCGCGGTCCCACCGCCAGCGTCCACCCCACGATGGCGAGGACGGCCAGGACCGCCACGGCCGCGAGCGCCGTCCGCCATCCTGCCGCGGCTGCCAGCGGGGCGGTCACCACGGACGTCAGAAAGGACCCCACGTTCAGGGCGGCCGTGTAGATGCCCATAGCGGTGCCTTGCCGGCCGGGAGCAAAATCACGCCGGATGATCAACGGCGCCGCAATGTTGCCCACCGTGATGGCCACGCCGATCAGCACGGTGCCGGCCACCACCAGCACCGGCCCCCCGGCGGACCGCAGCAGCACACCGGCCAGGACCCCCAGGATGGTCAGCGTCACCGCGAACTCGGCCCCGAATTTTCTGGCCGCGAGGGATGCCAGCGGCGCCGCGAGCGAGAAGCAGAGCACGGGGATGCTGGTCAGCAGCCCAAGCATCACCGGTGAGAACGCCAGTTCCGCCTGCATCAGGTCCACCACAGGCGCTACGGCCACAAACGGCCCGCGCAGGTTCAGCGCCAGCAGGCCAATGCATGCCAGCAGGATCCAGCCGGCAGGAATCCTGGCGGAAAGCCGGCCGGTCATGGGCGGCGGGCGGGTCGGGGCCGAAAAATCATCACCCCCATTGCTATCACGGCGCCCTTCCCCGCTTCAGAGTGTTGCCCCGTGAGGGCCTGCTTTACGATGAACATCACGCCATTCCGGGACAAAGGACACCGCCATGAAGCACCGCCTAGCCATCCTCGACGACTACCAGGACGTGGCCTCCGGTTTCGCCGACTGGGCCGCGCTCGAAGCCCAAGGCATCACGGTCACCACGTTCCGCAAGCCGTTCGCGTCCCCGGAGGCCCTGGTGTCGGCGCTGGCCGGCATAACAATTGTCATCGCCATGCGCGAGCGGACCGCATTCCCCCACGAGGTCCTGGAACAGCTCCCGGCGCTGAAACTGCTGGTCACCACCGGCATGGCAAACGCCGCAATCGACACCGGGGCCGCAGCCGACCTCGGCATCACCGTGTGCGGGACGCCGGGCTCCCCTGCCGCCGCGCCGGAGCTGACCTGGGGGCTGCTGCTTGCCCTCGCACGGCACCTGCCCGCGGAGGAGCGTTCACTCCGTGCCGGCACCTGGCAGTCCACGGTGGGCTTCGAACTCGCCGGCAAGACCCTGGGGATTGTGGGCCTGGGCAAGATTGGCCGCAGGATGGCCGGCTACGGCAAGGCCTTCGGCATGGACGTGGTGGCCTGGAGCCAGAACCTGACGGCAGAGGCTGCTGCGTCCGCCGGTGCCCGGCTGGTCAGCAAGGAGGAACTGTTCCGCGCCGCAGACGTGGCCACCCTGCACCTGAGGCTCTCAGCCCGTTCCGAGAACGTTGTGGACGAACCGGAACTGCGGCTCCTGGGGCCGGAAGGGCTCCTGGTCAACACCGCCAGGGGGCCGCTGGTCAACCAGGACGCGCTGGTCAGGGCGCTGAACGGCGGCTGGATCCGCGGCGCCGCCCTCGACGTCTTCGACCAGGAACCCCTGCAGGCGGGCCACCCGCTCCTCACCGCACCCAACACCGTCCTCTCCCCGCACCTTGGCTACGTCACCACGGAAAGCTACCGCCAGTTTTACGGCGGCGCCTTCGAGGACGTCACCGCCTGGCTGGCCGGTTCGCCCGTCCGCACCATCACCGCCTGACAGGAAGATCCCATGAGCCACCTCCTTCGGCAGGCAACAGCGGACGACGCCGGCGCGCTGGCGGAGCTGGCGGCCGTCACCTTTCCGTTGGCCTGCCCGCCGTCGTCGTCGGCTGTTGACATCGCCGCGCACCTCGCGGCGACCCTCAGCGAAGCCTGCTTCGACGACTACCTCGCGGACCCGGACATCACCATCACGGTGATTGACTCCGAGGGTGCGCTGGACGGCTACAGCCTCCTGGTGGCCCGGCCCGCCACCGACCCCGACGTGGCGGCCGCCCTGACCCTGCACCCTTCGGTGGAGCTGAGCAAGTGCTACGTCCATCCGGCCCAGCACGGCCTCGGCGCCGCCGCCGAACTGATGTGCGCCACGCTGGCCGCAGCCGCCGCTACCGGCGCTGCGGGCATCTGGCTGGGTGTCAACAACCAGAATGAGCGGGCGCTCCGGTTCTACACCAAGTCAGGTTTCCGGCAAGTGGGAACCAAGTCGTTCCGGCTGGGCACCACCCTGGAACACGACTTCGTCCTGGAGCGTGCCCTCACCCCTGAACCGCCGGTGTGGGATATCCAACAGCGGCAGGAGGAATAGCCGCCGCTGCCGTGCGGTTGTGCCCACCATGAAGGTAGAGATCTGGTCAGACGTTGCTTGTCCCTGGTGTTTTATTGGCAAGCGCCGCTTCGAGGCCGCGCTGGCCGAGTTCCCGCACCGTGCCGCGGTGGACGTCCAGTGGCGCAGCTACCAGCTGGATCCGGCACTGCCGGAACACTACGACGGCACCGAACAGGACTACCTGAGCACCCGCAAGGGTATGGCGCCGGACCAGGTACAGCAGATGTTCAGCCATGTCACCGAGGTGGCCAAGGGCGAAGGCCTGGCGTATGACTTCGACTCGGTGGTGGTGGCCAACAGCTTCACCGCCCACCGGCTCATCCATCTCGCCGCCACGCAGGGCGTCCAGGATGCCGCCAAGGAGCGCCTGCTCAGCGACCATTTCGAGCACGGCAGGGACATCGGCAACCAGGACTACCTGGCCGCACTGGGCCACGACCTTGGCCTGCCCCAGGCTGAGGTGGCGGAACTCTTCACCTCGGACAAGTACGCAGCGGACGTCCGCTTCGACTTCGAGGAAGCCCGGGCCCTGGGCATCAGCGGTGTGCCGTTCTTCGTGATCGACCGGAAGTTCGGACTGTCCGGCGCCCAGCCCGCGGCCACGTTCACGGAGGCGCTGACCCGCGCCTGGGAGGACGCCAACCCGCTGGTGCTGGTAGACGCTGCCAACGCCGGGGAAGCCTGCGGGCCGGACGGCTGCGCCACCAACTGACCGTTTTACTGACACATCGGGGTAAAGTGTCTGTATGCCACGGATTACAGCCGCCAGCAACGCAGACCAGCGCGCGGACACGCAGCGCCGGATCCAGACGGCGTTCGGTGAGCTCCTGTTTTCCCACGGCCTGCCCGGCCTGACCATGACGGATGTGGCCCGGCACGCCGGGGTTGGCCGCACCGCCGTGTACAACTATTACGCGGACATCGAGGAACTGCTGATCGCGTACGCGCTGGATGAGACGGAGAAGTTCCTCACCGAGCTCCGTGACTCGCTGGCCACGCTCGAGAACCCCGTGGACCGGCTGGCACTGTACGTGCGCGCCCAGGTGGTGGACCTCTCCCGCCGCCACCTCCCGCCGGGCCCTGCCATGGGCGCTGTGCTGTCGCCGTCGTCCTTTGCCAAACTGGCCCATCACGTGGGCGACCTCAGCGTGCTGCTGCAGGGCATCCTGCGCGACGGCATGGAGCAGGGCTTCCTGCCGGCCGCGGACATCAGCCAGCAGGCGCAGCTGATCCTGGGGACGCTGTCCTCCAGCGCGGCCCGCGGCAGCGACGAGGCCGCGGAACTGGAGGCACGCGTGGCCCGGACGGTGCGCTTCATCCAGCTCGGTGCCGGCGCCAGGTTTGACGACGGCGGCCGGCCCGTCCGCCAGGGGCTGGACCCCGCACCCCTCCCCTGACTTGCGCTATCAGATGTGGTCCCCATCGCCCCGGTTTAACGACCAGGACTGATAGCTCAACGCGAGGGCGGGGGCCTAGGGAGCGGCGGACGGGACGACGGGTGACTTATCGTCGTCGGCGATCCGGCGGCTGTCCCGCGGGCAGCTGAGCCGGCCGGGCGTCTGGTCCACAACCTCCGGCGCAGTCAGTGCGCTGTAGGCCTGGGACAGGATCACGTCCACGCTGCCATCGGTCCTGCCGTCCTGGAAGTAGTCCGAGCCCGGCAGGTTGCGCTGGATGCTGAAGGCCGAGGACTGGCCGGTGGGGCCGGAGACCACGGCGGCGATGCCCCGGTAGCCGGCGTCGATGTTGGCCACGGCGCCCACCACGAACTTCCGGGCCAGGAGCTCATCCGCCACGGCGCGGGCCAGGCCGGGGCGGCTGGTGGAGTTGTACACGTTGACGTTGATGGTCTCGTTGGGCGCGTAGTCAAAGGTGGCGGGAGGACAGGTGGCAGCAGTTTCCCTGGCTGCCTCGGCCGCCGGGATCTTGAGCTGTCCGTTCATGATGGCCATGGCGGTGATGATGGCTGCCGCGATCATGCCGACGAGGAGCACCAGCACTGCCCCGTGCACCGCGCGGCGACGCACCTTGGCGGTGCCGTCGTCGTCCCGGACCGCATCCAGCGCGGCACGAAGCTCCGGTCCGCTGACCACATGATGGCCGTGCAGGACCGTGGTGTCTTGCGGCTTTCTCCTAGCCATCGAGCACCAGGACCCTGGCGTGGATCGCGGTGCGCTGGTGCAGTGCCGTCCGGACGGCCCGGTGCAGGCCGTCCTCAAGGTAAAGGATCCCCTGGTACTGCACCACGTGCGGGAAAAGGTCGCCAAAGAACGTGGAGTCCTCGGCCAGCAGGGCTTCGAGGTCCAGGGTGCGTTTGGTGGTCACCAGCTCGTCCAGCCGGACCGGGCGGGGCGGAAGCGAAGCCCACTCCTTGGGCGTGGTGTAACCATGGTCGGGGTACGGGCGGCCCTCGCCCACAGCTTTGAATATCACCATGCCACCCTAGGCATCCTGCCAGCCCAGCGAAAGTCTCCAGCGCCGGCGGCGGGCAGGTTGTAGCCAAAAAGCAACCATTGGCCACGTCCCGGGCGGGCCCGTAACGGGGGCCTGCCCGGCGCCGCCCGCCTGACAGAATGGGACCCATGACAGGTTTCCAGTCCCCCGCCGTGCCCACCGCCGAAGCCCACCACCCGGCAGCGCCGCCGCTGGCGCTTTTGCTCGACGTCGACGGGCCCGTGGCCAGCCCCGTCACGCGCTCGGTCAAACCGGAAATCATCAACGACCTGCTGGCGCTGGCCGCCGCGGGCATCCCCGTCATCTTCAACACGGGACGGTCGGACGCCTTTATCCGCGAGCAGGTTATGGACCCCATGATCCAGGCCGGCATCCCGGCCGGCACCCTGATCCATGCCATCTGCGAGAAGGGAGCCGTGTGGTTCACGTACACGGCGGCCGGTGCGGGCCCCCTGCATGTGGACCACGAACTTGCCGTGCCTGCCGCCTACGGCAACGACGTCAGGACCCTGGTGGCTGACAAATACGCGGAACACATGTTCTTTGATGAAACAAAGCGGGCCATGGTGTCCGTGGAGCAGCACATCGGGGTGGCCAGCGCTGACTACCTGGCCGAGCAGAAGCTGTTCGACGCCGATGCCATGGATTTGATGACGCGCCATGGCCTGGGTGTGGTCCGGTTGGACCACCACGTCCCCGATTCCGATGATGCAGTGGACTACCGGGTGGACCCCACCATCATTTCCACCGACATCGAGTCGGTCCGGCTTGGGAAGGACCTGGGCGCCAGCCGGGCGGTGGAGCTGCTGGCCGCGCAGGGCATCACGCCGCAGGCCTGGCGGACAGTGGGCGATTCCCGCACGGACTACGCCATGGCCGACTGGCTGCACCACAACGGCCATGCCGTAAAACACGTTGATGTCCGCCCCGCAGACGGCGTCCCGGTCAAACCGTACACAGTGCTTACCGCGGCGGACCTGGGACTTGCCGAAGACGTCATCCACGACGACGCCGGCGGAGCATTCCTGCGCAGCTGGCGGGAGGAATCCAGCCGCTGAACCGGGTGGCCCCGGGCAGTCAGGATCGGTCCGGTAAACATTGCGTTAGCCCGGCAGGACTATCATGCAGGTAGGAACGCAACATATACCAGCATGGAGACAACCATTACAGAAGCAACGGTTCAGGACGAGGTCTACTACGGTGGACAGGCGTCGGCAGCAGAAGAATTCCATGCAGAGGTCACATCGGCCGAGGCGCAGCAGCGCCTGAAACACCGCCCCGATGTTGTCCGGCATAAGGGCCGCTACGCCCTGATCAACGACACCAGGACGCCTTACCAGGCCATGGTGGAGGATCTGGTCTTCCTGCGCAACGTGCTCACCGACGCCGGACTGGCCTATCTGCTGGTCCGTGGCAACAACCACCGCCCCGTCATCGCCCTGGACTGGAAAGACCGGAAGAAGCTGCGGGCGGCGCTGGTTGAATCCTGCCGGGACGAGCCGTTCTACTCCATGACGGTGGACGCCAAAAAGAAAACGTCGGTCCTGGTGGCTGACGGGGAACTGTCCTCCAACCGGCAGGCCCGGATCTTCCGCCTGTACCGGCCCCGGGTGGAACCCGTGGGCGGCTTCGAGTTCGGCGCTTCCGCGGGCGTCCAGATTGAGCTGTGGTCCTTCGAAGGGGAAGAGCTCACCCTGCCCATCGAGAACTCGCTCACCCGCCGCACCCTCCTGCGCCAGGACGCGGTCCGCGGCACGGTGGAGCGTTACGGCCACTCCTGGCCCACCATCGAGAACATGTTTGCCGACCACGCCAGCGACATCAGCTTCGACATTGACCTGGTGTTCTCCTGGGTGGACGGCAGTTCCCCCGAATACATCGCGGCGCGTCGCTCCCAGCAGAAGGACGTGGTGCTGGGCGAAGGCGACGACCACGAGGCCCGCTTCCGGCAGATCAACGAGCTCAAATACGCGCTGCGCTCGGTGTACATGTTTGCGCCCTGGATCCGCCGGATCTTCATCGCCACCGACTCCCCCGCGCCGTCATGGCTGGCGGAGGAGCACCCGGCAGTGACCATTGTCCGCAGTGAGGAGTTCTTCTCCGACCCGTCGGTCCTGCCCACGCACAATTCGCAGGCCGTGGAGTCCCAGCTGCACAATATCGATGGCTTGTCGGAGCACTTCCTGTACTCCAACGACGACATGTTCTTCGGCCGTGCCGTCAGCCCTGACCTCTTCTTCACGCCCGGCGGCATCACCAAGTTCATCGAAGCCGAAACCCGGATCGGCCTGGGCGACAACGCCGCCGAACGCAGCGGTTTCGAGAACGCCGCGAGGGTCAACAGGAAGCTCCTGTGGAACAGGTTCGGGCGGATCACCACCCGGCACCTGGAACACACCGCTGCTCCGCTGCGCCGCAGCGTAGTCTCCCGGATGGAGAAGGAGTTCCCGGACGAGTTCCGCAAAACAGCGGCCAGCCGGTTCCGGGCCGCCGACAACATCTCGGTCACCAACTCGTTTTACCACTATTACGCCCTGCTCACCGGGCGTGCGGTGACGCAGACCGCGGCGAAGGTCCGCTACGTGGATACCACCATGCGGAGCGGGCTGAACTACCTGCCCAAACTCCTGTCCAAGCGCAACATGGACTTCTTCTGCCTGAACGATGGCAGTTTCCCCGAAGTAAGCTCCGATGAGCGCGCGCAGCTGGTGACGGACTTCCTGGAGAAGTACTACCCCATCAAGGCACCGTGGGAGAAGTAACCGCTGGTCGTCCCTCCGTTTAACCCAAGAGGCCGGCACCTGGGTGCCGGCCTCTTTCTTCCAATCGGGACTGTTGCGCCGGACCTGCCGGGGAACTACGTGAACCGGGATGGCTGGCCGAGTTTGGGGCCGACCGCCTGCTTGCGGGTCTCCGGGATCCGGACGCCCGCGGCGGCCAGCCGCCTGGCTGTCTCGGCCGCAGGAACGTATTCGCCCACCGTCGCGGCGCTGCCCAACGGCACCACCGAGTGCACAATGGTGTGCTCGTAGACATGGACCAGGTTGAAGGACTGCCCCTTGTCCTGGCCCCGGGTGCCGCCGACAGGGACATTCAGGTCCTGCGTGTAGCAGCTGGCCGATGCCACCGAAACCGGTACCCCGGCGAAGCTGGCGGTGGTGGAGTAGTGCAGGTGCCCGGCGAGGATGGTCCGGACGTCCGAGTTCCGCACCACGGCCGCCAGTGAGGCCTGGTCCCGCAACTCCACCAGCACCGACAGATCCAGCACCGACGGGACGGGCGGGTGATGCAACGCCAATATGGTCCCATCCGGTGCCGGCGTTTCCAGCTCCCGGGCCAACCAGTCCAGTTGATCGGGGCTTAGTTCTCCGTGATGGAAACCTGGCACCGTGGTGTCCATGGTGATGACCCGCAGGCCTTCGATGAAGTAGCTGTGATCAACCGGCTCATCCGTCCCGGGCTGGTCCAGCAGTCCGCGCCGGAAGTTAGCCCTGTTGTCATGGTTGCCCATGGCCCAGATGATCTTGGCGCCCAGTTCTTCACACGCGGGTTCAACGATGGCCCGCAACTTTGTATAGGCGTCAGGATCGCCTTTATCTGCAAGGTCACCGGTGAAGATGACCGCCTCCGGCCGCGCCCCTGATGCCTTGACCTCTTCAAAAAGTTGAATCAGCCTGGCTTCGCTGTCAACGACGCCATAAAGGGGGTCCGGTCCTCCCAACAAGTGGGGATCGCTCAGGTGGAGAAGGAAGTGGCGTGGCCGGGGATGTTCGGCCTCGATGTGCTCCATTGCTGCCTCTGTGGTCGGTGGGAAACGGCGTTTCCCTTCTACCTTCAGTAACGTTTATCCAACCAGACATCCGGCAAACTTTGGGCAAATCGCCGACGCCCATGTGGAAAAAGGTAAAAAAACTGCGCTTCTGCGCCGCAAATTCGCGGAACGCGCGGTTTTTCTTATCCCAAGGCCTTTTCGACGGCGTCAATGACCTCCGCCGAGTCCGGTTCCGTGGTGGGGGCGAACCTGTCCACAATCTCGCCGTCGCGGTTGACCAGGAACTTCTCAAAGTTCCACTTCACCATCCCCGGCAACAGGCCCTTCTTGAACGTGGTGAGCTCCGAGTAAAGCGGGTGCTGGCTCTTGCCGCGGACATCAGCCTTGACCGTCAGCGGGAAGGTGACGCCGAAGTTGCGCTCGCAAAACTCGGCGATCTCGCTGTCCGATCCGGGCTCTTGTCCGGCGAACTGGTTGCAGGGGACGCCCAGGATCTCGAAGCCGCGGTCCTGGAACTTCCCATAGAGCGCCTCAAGGCCAGCGTACTGGGGGGTGAAGCCGCAGTTCGAGGCCACATTGACCACCATCACCACGTTGCCTTTGAACCTGCCGAATTCGGTCTCGGTTCCGTCGTTAAGGGTCAGCGGGATCGGGTACAAAGATGCCACGGGTCTCGTCCTCAGAAAGTTGTCCATACAGGGTGTTCGTTACCAAAGACCCAACGTACTGGTGGGTGCTGGTGGTTTCCTGTACGCGGAATTCGGTGCGGCGAAGGACCGTTGCGGGAGGCGGGGCAGCAGGGGCGCAGTTACCCGAGCGTGGGACGTAGCGTCGGCGTCAGTGTTGGCCCCGGCGTTGCAGCTGGTTCAGTTTCCGAGCGGGCAGGGGCCGACGACGGCGTGACGGCCTGTTTCAGCGCGGGAGGTGGCGTTGTGGTCGGCGTAGTCGTGGCCGTGGCAGTTGCCGGCGGGGTTGGGGCCGGCAATGTCGCCGGCACCGCCGCCTTCGTTGGAGTGGGGGTCGGCGTTGCCGTGGATGAAGGCGTAGGTGAAGACGTGGAAGTAGCGCTTGGCGCCGGAGTTGCAGTGGGCGACGGCGACGGTTTTGTCGGGGTCGGAGTAGGAGTCGGCGTCGGTTTTGTCGGCGTCGGCGTCGGTGAAGGGCTGGGCGTCGGAGTAACTGTCGGCGTCGGTGAAGGGCTGGGCGTCGGTGTAACTGTCGGCGTTGGCCTTGGTGAAGGGCTGGGCGGCGGTGTAACTGTCGGCGACGGCGAGGGGCTGGGCGTCGGAATGACTGCCGGCGACGGCGAAGTGCTGCCCGACGGCCCGGTCACGTCTTCGTCGCCGGGTTCCTCACTTGTGGACGGAATCGCGGCAGCCTGCCCGCCGGGAATGGTCCAGATGATGGATCCGCCGGTGGCTGGACCGCTGCCGGGAAGATACGACTGCGCCGGGGTGGAGTCGCCGCCCGTCACCGCACTCAGCGGAACCAGGCCCCACGTCTGCGGATTCACGTATTTTCCGTTGACGATCGTTTCGAAATGCAGGTGGCATCCGGTGGACCAGCCGGTGGAACCAACGTGTGCGATGGCCTGGCCCATCCGGACCGGATCTCCGGCGCGAACCGAGATGGACTGCAGATGGTTGTACGTGGTGACGAGCCCGTTGCCGTGGTCGATCTCCACGCGGTTGCCGCCGCCCCACGGGTGCCAGCCGGCAGCGCGGACCACACCCCGGTCGGCCGCGTACACCGGGGTTCCGCAGGCCGCGGCGTAGTCCTGGCCCAGGTGGAAATCGCCGCCTCCGCCGGTGAGCGGACTGACCCTGAAGCCGAAGGGCGAACTGGGGCTAAGCGCCGCAAGCGGAGCCATGAGGAAACCCGCTGGAGGGCGTCCGACTCCGCTCGTGCCGATGGCCGAAGGCAAGATGCCGGCGGTGCTTTGGCCGGTGATCGGCGATCTGGTGAAGGGTACTGCCGCAGTGGGATCCGAAAAAATGACCGGCGCAAGCGCACCCGCGCCCACGGTGCCGGAGGCGGGCTGGCCGGAGTCACCGGTTGCAGCGCCGGAGCCGGGAGAACCAAAAGCGCCCGTAGCGGCTCCATTGAAACTCGCGGCCGGGTCAACGGACCCGCGGGACAGGGCCGCCGCGTCACGAAGGTTGGGGCCGCCGGCAGGGGCGCCCGACTGGCTGACCACACACACCACAGCGGCCAACACGGCAGAACCTGCGGCAGCACGACTGGCAGCGCGGAAGGAACGTCGACGTTCCTGGCCGTTTCCGGCGCCCCAATGCTTGCCCAATAGATCGACTCCGATGGTGATCCAGCGCATGTTGCCCTTGCGCGTTCTCCCATGGGAACACACCTCCGGCGGCGTGTGAACCCTGATGGGCTGAGGTGTGGCAATAATTGTGGAAATACGCCACCCCCGCCGGTTCCACGCGGACCAACACCACCCTGTCCTGGGTCCAACCGCCGCATTCGCCCGCGGCTGGGCAACAATGGGGCATGCGGAATTTCTTCAGCGAATGGCGTGACGAAGTCCGGAAAACCTTCTCGGGCAAGTCCGGGGCGCCACCGGAATGGACGCTGCGCCTGGCCGACGGCGATGATCCGGGCTACCACCTGCCGGGGTCGGCAGTCTGGGCAGTACATGGTTCCATGTCCCCCATTGTCGGGGGCATCCGGACGCTGCTGATGCAGTCCCTGCATCCTGGCGCGCTGGCCGGCGTCCACGAGCACTCAAATTTCAGGGAAGACCCGCTGGGCCGGCTGGCAAACACCATCCGATGGATCTTCACGGTCACCTACGGGTCGCAGGCAGCCGCCCGGGAAGCGTCCCGACGGGTACGGCGACTGCATGAACCGGTGCAGGGCAGCTACCAGGACAACCAGGGTGCCAGCCAAAGCTACAGCGCCAACGATCCGGATCTTGCCAACTGGATCCACATCGCCTTCACGGACGGATTCCTCGCGGCCCACAAGCTCTGGGGCGGCCCCATCCCTGGCGGCGCCGACGCCTACGTCCGGGAGTGGTCACAGGCAGGAACGCTGATGGGAGTGGAACATCCGCCCCGCACAGAAGCCGACATGCGGCGCCAACTCGACACATGGCACCGTAACGGCGACCTCCGCGTGGATGCCAGGGTCCAGGAAACTGTTGCCTTCATCCGTGATGCACCACTGCATCCCATGCTCCGGCCCGGATACCGGATTCTGTTTGCCGGCGCGGTCTACAGCCTGGAGCCCGAATACCGCCGGATGCTGGGCCTGACTGTTCCCCGGCTAGGGCCGTTCCCCCTGCCGGTAAAGCTGGCCACCAAAGCCGTTCTCGGCGTCGTCCGCCTTGCCCTGGGACCCATGGGTCCAAGCGAAGTCTCTGCCCGGCAGCGGCTGCGCCGGCTGGGCTCCCCGGCGGCGGACCGGCCGTAATGGGCCCCGGAAGCACCGGGGGTATCTCCGGCCGGCCCTTCCGCTCATTTGCCTACGTACACGTTCTGGTGAACCCGCTTCAAGCCTTCAGACTCGAGTTGGGCGGCGTCCGCGTTGTCCCGCGCCAGGACGGCCGGTCTCCTGTCTGACCCGGTCACGGTCACGATCTTGTTGCTGGAGCTGCCGGCTGCAGCTGCGCATCCCGCGTAATCGGTGACGTGCCCATCGGCATTGACCACCGCCAGGCATGCCTGGGCGCCATCGGTACTCTGCGCTGCAAAGAACTGCCGGCCGTTATCTTCGACCAGGAACCGCAGGGTTGTGGCATCAATGTGTTCAGGAAACTGAAAGTGCGCATCGCTTGGGAGTTCGTCTTCAGGTCCGGCAGGAGTTGTCAGTGCAGCAATACCTGACCCGTCGCCGGCGCAGCCTCCGAGCAGCAGTGGAACCGTCAGTATTGCCATCGCTGCCGCTGGTTTGAGCTTCATCGCCTGTCTCCCCCGTTAGTTACCTTGCCAAGGATGCTAGCGCACGGCTATCGGCAGGTCTTGCCATACGCGGGAAGGCCTGAGCGGCCAAGCCGCATAGGCCTCGTAAGCCGCGGGGCGGTTAAACCAGGAAATCCGGCCCCATCATGATGGGACCGGATTTCCGTTCGGCGGAGAATGGGGGATTTGAACCCCCGAGGGCGTTAACCCAACACGCGTTCCAGGCGTGCGCCATAGGCCGCTAGGCGAATTCTCCAACTGCTTCTGAATCAAAAGCAGATACTAGATTACCTGAACTTTTCCCCATCGCCCAATTGGCGCCTTTTCCGGTTTGCGTACGGGGCCTGGCAGTGTCCGGAGGGCCGGCGCTTAAAACCGAAATGGACGCCCCCAATGCGCCCATTCCCGTGTGCCACCGTTGAGCTGCCGGGTCCGGCCCCGTTCTCCCAGGCCCCGCAGCTCACAACCTTGAGATTGCCCCAATCGGTGTACATACCCATGATCGGGGGTGGCGGGGGGATAAGCAATCAAATTCGCTGATTGGCCGGACTCAGCAGCCGCCACCGGGGCCCGCGCCCGCCGATTCGAGTCACGCCGGATGTTCGGGTAAAGTAACTGGCGGCCCCTCATGTGGCGTCATCCTGTTGAACTCCCCCAGGACCGGAAGGTAGCAAGGGTAAATGGGCTCTGGCGGGTGCATGGGGGGTCTTTACTTTTCCCCCACAGGGCGGCAGGTTGTCGGCCCGGATTGGTAGGGTTTTCTCTGTGACAGTTACTACCGCCCTCTACCGCAGATACCGTCCGGATTCCTTTGCAGACGTTATCGGGCAGGAACACGTCACGGAGCCGCTCATGACGGCCCTGCGTAAGAACCGCGTCAATCACGCCTATCTTTTCTCCGGCCCCCGCGGCTGCGGCAAGACCACCTCTGCGCGCATCCTGGCCCGCTGCCTCAACTGCGCCAAAGGCCCCACGGACACCCCCTGTGGCACCTGTCCCAGCTGCGTCGAACTGGCCCGGGGCGGCTCCGGATCGCTTGATGTCATCGAAATCGATGCGGCGAGCCATGGTGGCGTTGACGATGCGCGCGATCTTCGCGAGCGGGCCACCTACGCCCCGGTCCGCGACCGCTACAAGATATTCATCATTGACGAGGCCCACATGGTCACGTCGGCCGGCTTCAACGCGCTGCTGAAAATCGTCGAAGAGCCGCCGGAACACATCAAGTTCATCTTCGCCACCACGGAACCGGACAAGGTGATCGGCACCATCCGGTCACGGACCCACCACTATCCGTTCCGCCTGGTTCCGCCAGAACCGCTGATGGCCTACCTTGAACTGCTCTGCAACCAGGAGAACGTGCCCGTGGCCCCCGGCGTCCTCTCCCTGGTGATCAGGGCCGGTGGCGGCTCCGTCAGGGACTCGCTGTCCGTCCTGGACCAGCTAATGGCCGGAGCCGGCCCCAACGGCCTGGACTACGAACTGGCTGTTGCCTTGCTGGGTTACACCCACGCATCGCTGCTTGACGACGTTGTGGAAGCGGTGGCGGCATCTGACTCAGCTACCGTCTTCCGCGCAGTGGACCGGGTCATCCAGACCGGGCACGACCCCCGCCGTTTCGTTGAGGACCTGCTGGAGCGCTTCCGCGACCTCATCATTGTCCAGGCCATGCCCGAAAGTGCGCAGACCATTCTTCGGGGAATGCCTGCGGACCAGATTGCCCGGCTGCAGAACCAGGCCCACAACCTGGGTGCAGCTGAACTGTCCCGCGCGGCTGACGTCACCAACACCGCCCTGACCGAAATGACCGGGGCCACGTCCCCGCGCCTGCACCTCGAACTGCTATGCGCCCGGATCCTTCTGCCCAGTTCCGAACAGAACGAACGCGGCATGGCCGCGCGGATCGACAGGGTGGAACGCCGCCTCAATTACGCCGGGAACGACGTCGGGGCTGCCGCCACCGCGGGTCCGGACGGCACCGCAACTGCCCCTGCCGCGGGCCCGAGCGGCTCTGCCCCGGCAGCGGCAGCGCCCAGGGCTGCAGCCGCCACGGCTCCGCCCGCGACTCCGGGTCCGGCCCCGTCTTCGACCTCCCTGGCAGGCCCGTCCGCCAACTCCACCCCGCGGGCCACGCCGCCGGCAGCAACCGCGCCGTCGGCCCAGGCTGGGCAGTCCGCAGCCCAAGCTGGGCAGCCGGCAGCCCCGGACACCAACGCCGGGACGGCCGCCCCGGAACCTTCGTCCGCCAACCCGGATGAGGCTGAAGGTGCAACCCGGCAGCCGCTGACACCACCCAGGGTCAGCACCGCCGACTGGCCCGTCGAGGACACAGCTGGCCGCCGGCCCCAGGCCACCGAGGCATCCCCCGCATCCCCGTCCACCAGTGGCACCAGCGCAGGCAGTACCCGCGACGCCAGCGTGGCGGCTGGCAGCGGCGGCACCGGCAGCGGGGATTCGGCGCCCACCGTGTCCCGCAGTGCGCCCTCCGGATTGGGCGACGTCGAAGTGCTGCGCCGGGCCTGGCCTGAAGTGCTTCAGGCACTGTCGAAGATCAAGCGCAGCACGTGGGCGCTGGTCGAACCCAACGCACAGGTCAGCGCCTTCGATGGCACCATCCTGACGCTCTCGTTCTCCACGCAGGGACTGGCCGGCGCCTTCGGGCGTGCGGACCACGCGGAAAACCTGCGCCAGGCCATTCACAAGACCTTGGGCATCGACTGCCAGATCACCGCTGTTGCCGGCGGCGGACAGTCGAGCTCTGACCCAAACCCAAAAGCACCGGCCAAGGCAACGCCCCCGGCCACCCCCAGTACCCCGGCGGCCGCCAGCTCGGCTGACGTCGCCTGGGGCCTGGCACCTGCGCCCGCACCGGGCGCGGAACCCGCTCCAACTGCAGCGGAGGTGTCGGCGGCTGCGCCTGTATCTACGTCTGCGGCTGCCCCTGTGGAGGAGCCGCACACAGCGGGACCTGCCCAGGCACCTGCAACTGCACCAGACCACACCGGGCCTACCGGCGCGGCAGCAACGGGACCTGCCGCGCCGGCAGATTCACCCGCGGCGGGAGGCAGCGCCGGTTCAGCGAACGGCCTGTCAGGCTGGCCAGTCACCAGCCAGGATCTTTCACGCCCCGATGACACCGCTTCCACCAATCAGCCGACACCTGCGGATCCTACGGTAGCGACTGGGGCCAATGCTGCCACGGCAACTGCTGCCCCGGAAGGTCCTGCCGGGACAGCGGCGGCCGCTCAGGAGCTGCCAACCGGACGCACCGCGGCGGCAGCGACCCCTGTTCCGGAATCGCCTCAGCCGGTGCAACAGGACACCCACGGCGTGGCAGGCGACTATTCGTACTCCGACGACGACTGGGGACCGCCCCGGGATGAGGACGCTCCCCCGCTGGAGGAGGAGCCGCCCATGGACTGGGCGCCGCCGCGCCAGTCCACGCCCCCGGCGTCCGCTGCTGCCGCCAGCTCCGGCTCAGGTACCGGTCGCGGCAGGGCACCGATCGCGGATGCTCCGGATCGCTCACAGAACAAATCTTCGGCACAGCAGTCCGCCCAGGCTGACAGCGGGACAGACCCCTTGGCCCGCGACCCCTGGGCCCGCGCCGTGGAGCAGGCCCCCGGAGTCTGGGTGGTGGGCGACACCAGTAATGTGGGCGCCACCGCGGAAACCTCCGAACCGGGAAGTCCGGGATCGGGTACTTCGGAATCCGGCGCTTCGGCACCGGGCACTTCGGCACCGGGTACTTCGGCATCGGGCACCTCGGACCCGCAGCCGCACTACGAGCCTGCAACCGCTTCTGTTCCACCCTCAATTCCAGCTGGCCTGCCGGGAACATCATCAGGGCCGGAATGGGGCGCTGTCACGGGCTCTGACCCGGCGCCGGGTCAGGCGCCGGCGCCTGCGCCGGCCACTGAACCGGCGAGCGCTTCGGCGCGTGCGTCTGCGTCCGCTCCGGAGGCAGAGCCTGCACCCATACCTCCTGCCGCGCCGTCCGCTGCCGCCGCTCCAGCCGTGTCCGAGCGGCGCGAACCCGCCTACGCAATGGCCGCGGCAGCTGCGGCCCCGACTTCGACTGCAGCTGCAACTGCGGCCCAGGCCCAGTCACCGGCCGCCGTCGAAACCCGGCAAAGCCTCTACCAGCGGCTGTCCAACAGTCCGGAAGCCGAGGCCGGCCGGGCCAAGGCGCCGGCACGCGCAGTGGCCACCGCCACCTACGTCCAGGATGTCCCCAGCGCAGATGATGAGACCATCGAAGAGTCCGGGGTATTTGGCCGGGCCGCAGTGGAACGCATCCTGGGCGGCAAACTCATTGAAGAGCGCTCAGCCGATGGCAGCCCCATCGCACCAAGATACTGACCCCGCACGGTTTGGCCGCGGGCCGGCTGACCACAATCCACACCAAGTTAAGAGGAAATCGTGTACGAAGGTGCTGTCCAGGAGCTGATCGATGAGCTCGGACGCCTTCCCGGCGTGGGCCCCAAATCCGCGCAGCGGCTGGCCTTCCACATCCTTGAAGCCGACCCGCAGGACATGAAACGGCTGGTGGAGGCGATCACAACGGTGAAGGAACGGGTCAAGTTCTGCACAGTGTGCGGCAACGTCACGGAGCAGGAACTTTGCAACATCTGCAGGGACCCCCGCCGGGACCCCGCGATGATCTGCGTGGTTGAGGAATCCAAGGACGTCCTCGCCGTGGAGCGCACGCGTTCCTTCCGGGGCCGGTACCACGTCCTGGGCGGGGCCATCAACCCCATCGCCGGCGTAGGCCCGGAACAGCTGCGGATCCGGGAACTGCTGACCCGGCTCAACGATGGCGCCATCCAGGAAGTCATCATCGCCACGGACCCCAATCTGGAAGGCGAGGCCACCGCCACCTACCTTGCCAGGATGCTGAAAACCATCGGTATCGCCGTAACGCGGCTGGCATCTGGCCTGCCGGTGGGCGGCGACCTGGAGTACGCCGATGAGGTCACGCTGGGACGCGCCTTCGAGGGCCGCCGGAACGCCCTGACGTAGCAACACCTGGTTGGCGAAGCACAGGACTGAGCCGATTCCTCAGACCGGAAGCTTCCGGCTGCGTCCCGCCGCCCGCTGGCCGGCCGCCAGCACGACACCTGCGGCGGCCAACTGCGTCCCAAACCCCACCGGAGCCAGGGGCACCCCGCTACCGGCCTCCTCGCCGTCGTTCCCCGCCACGCACGGAACCTGCGTGCCCTCCGCGGCGGCCTGCAACTCCCCCGGCACCCAGTTGATGGCATCCACGCGAGGATCGGTTTCCCCTGCCAGCAGTGCCAGGAGCACCACCGGGTGGCTTGTGGCCAGCCACATTATCCGTTCCGTATGGTCAACCACGCTGGTGCCGCTTACCTCGGAAGAGCAGCTGTACGATGTGACCCGCCCCAGCTCATCCCGCTGGATATTGATGGTCACCAGGACCAATTCCTCCGCCCGGACCGTGGGCAACAACGCCACAACCGCTCCGACGTTTCCGACCAGGAGCAGTCCCGCCATCCCCCAGGCTAAGGCCCGGCCTCGCCAGTCCTCGAACCAGCACGCGGCGCCGGCACCAATACCGGCGAAAACCACTGCTTCCACCACCATCAGTCCAAACGAAACTGCGGCGACGGCAGGGCCGGAGCCCGTCAAGGCCGCAAACACTGTAAGGAGCAGCCCGGCGGCTGCAGCAAACACTGTTCCTTTGACCGTTGCCTGGGCCCAGCCCCGCCACGGACCATCGGCCCGGCCGTCGGGCGGCCCGGGTAGCACCGGAACCGCACCCCACCTGATGGCCAGCACGCAGCACGCCACCACCAGGGCTGCGGCGGTCAGGATGTAGGTCCAGCCGTGGGAATCCGGTGGCAGGCCACCGATGGCAAGTGCGGCGCTCACCAGCAAGGCGCCCGCGCAGCAGCACACGGCGAGGACGGCCGCGCTCCACCCCCAAAACCAGCGCGAACGGGTGCCCTTGAGTCCGGCAGCGAAACCACGACGCAGGAGGAACCAGATATGGGGTGCCGCGGGCGACGGCGGCCCGCCGCTGACGTCGTCAGCGTCACCAACGCCGGGACTGCCATCCCCGATCGGCTCGTACCGGGGCTCACTGGCAGCCGGGTTGTCACCGTCAGTCATGGTGCCCCTCCCTCCCGGTTGGACAGGCCCAACCCACTTTTTAGATGGCCGTCCCACTGGCTGTTCCAATCGTGATCCGCTGTGGTGTCCGTGTCCAGTACCGGCAGATGCCATACCGGCCGGGCGGACCACAGCGGGTCCTGGCGCGCCCTGGCGGCATGTGAGAATGGGCGTGGCCAGCGGATGGAAGGAGCACCGGCAGTGGAAGTACCTTCGGAATCTTCGTCCATGGCCCAAGGCCTTCGGATCGTCCGCATGGTGGCGGATCGGGAAAAACGGGGCAGGCGGCTGCTGGGCGTTTCCCAGCTCGCCGCGGAGCTTCACATGGAGCCAAGCCGCGTCTCCCGGCTGGCCCAGGAACTATGTGAACTGGGGCTGCTGGAACGCGTAGAGAGAGGACCATTCCGGACGGGGCCGCGGTTCTTCACGCTGGCAGCCTCGCTCAACACCGGTTGGATTCGCGGAGCCCGGACCGAGCTGGAGGCCCTCGTGGCCATGTCCGGGTTCAGGTTCAGAATTTCCGTGCGTGATGGCTACCGTGTGGTTCTGCTGCGGACGTCCAGCAACGATGCGCTGCCCGGAAGCTTTGTGAAGCCGGGCATGGTGACACCCGTCTGGTGTACCGGAGCGGGCCGGGCACTGCTCTGGGACCACGGACAGGCAGCGGTTGCGGACCTGCTCCGCGGGGTGAACTTCATCGGCATCGGCGGTCCGGGTGCGGCGCATTCGCCGGACGAAGTCTGGGGACTGATGAAACGTGACAGGCCCCGCGGCTTCGTCACGGCTGCCGAAGAATTCGAGCACGGCATCCATGAACTGGCAGTTCCCGTCCGGAATCCTGAGGGCATCATCCTTGCCTCGCTCAGCGTCCTCGGCAGCGGTCCCGCGCTCCACGACAGCACCGGCCGCCTCGCCGGCGCCCTGCTGGTGGCCGCCGAACGGCTGGGATCCGGTGCCAGCCCTACCCTGGACGGCGCCGGCCCGGCGTCTGACTGAACCGCGTTCCTTGCCCGGCGCGCGCGGGCATCCACCAGCTCACGGGTCATCCCCCGGCGCTTATCATTGTGCTTCGGCCTGCTCCGGCATCACATGGCCAAGCGCAGACTCAAGCCACTTTCCCCACGAAATCAGAGCCGCCGCGCAGGCCTCCCGCCGCGGCTCAAGCCGTGTTTTGGACCCCACGATCTGCAGCGCAGCCACCACCTCGCCCTTGAAATCCCGGATCGGAACAGCCAGGGAATAGAGGCCTGGCTCGGCTTCTTCGTCGACCACGGCGTACCCTCGGGCCCGCGCTTCCCGCAGCCGGCTGAGGAAATCCTCGGCGTCCACGGGTGTGCTGGGGCCGTGCCGAACGAAGTCGGCTGCGGCGAGCACGGTCCGGACCTCGGTATCCGAGGCTTCCCACAGCAAAGCCTGGCCCGCGTCGCTGCAGTAGGCGGGGTACGGCCGGCCCAGCCAGGAGCCCACCATGTTGCTGCTTGCCGGAACATTTTCGCCGATGGTCACGGTGCTGTCCCCATGCAGCACTCCCAGGAAACATCCTTCATCCGTCTCCCGGGCCAGGCCTTCCAAGGCGATGGCACCGTCCGTCTGCAGCCGCTGTTCAGTCAGCAGTTGGGCGTCGGTGAAAAGCGACCAGTCCAAGGCGTAGGACCGTTGATCCCGGCGCTCCAGGAAGCCTTCCTGCTGCGCACCGCGCAGGCTCCGGGAGACCTGGCTTCGATCCTTGCCCAGATCCGCGGCTACGCCGGCGACCGTTCCGCCGGGAAAGCCCTTGGCGGCGCGGGCACCGACCGCCAGGACGGCCATGATCCCCCGTCCCATGCTGGATGTCGTAGGCATGGCTCCGATTCTAGCCCCGCACTGCGTCGCCGGAATGCCCTCGCGCCCGGGCCGGAATCCGGCACTTCCGTGACCGCGGAAAGGCCCGATGGCCGGGATGCGGTCACAATTGTCCGCCGCGTTGCGGGCGGCGATAAACTGTCGGAGGAAGTCGCGCCATGCCGGCGTCAGGCTGCCAGGCCTCCAGAATTCCAACTGATCCAGTGAAGGTATGCGCATGAGTACGCCCACTACCGAAGTGCACAACGCAACCGAGCAGCAAGTGCTGCCCACCGGCCGTGCGGTGACCAAACAGCTCATCGTGCAGAAATTCGGTGGCTCTTCAGTCTCCGACGCAGCCGGCGTGAAGCGCGTGGCCAAACGCGTGGTGGACGCCCAGGCCGCCGGCAACGAGGTTGTGGTGGTGGTCTCCGCGATGGGCGACACCACTGACGAGCTCCTGGACCTCGCCTCACAGGTCACCGATTCCGCTCCCGCCCGCGAAATGGACATGCTCCTTTCTGCCGGCGAACGGATCTCCATGGCGCTGCTGGCCATGGCCATCAACAAACTCGGCGCCTCTGCCCAGTCGTTCACCGGTTCGCAGGCGGGCATGATCACCGACGGCATCCACGGCAAGGCCCGGATCATCGACGTCGATCCGCACCGCATCCGGACCGCCCTGGACAAGGGCAACATCGCCATCGTCGCCGGTTTCCAGGGCATGAGCCGCACCACCAACGAAATCACCACCCTGGGCCGCGGCGGCTCCGACACCACGGCTGTGGCCTTGGCCGCAGCACTGGAAGCCGATGTCTGCGAGATCTACACCGACGTCGACGGCATCTACACCGCCGATCCCCGCGTGGTTCCCTCCGCCCAGAAAATCGACACCATCTCCAGCGAGGAGATGCTGGAACTGGCAGCGTCAGGCGCCAAGATCCTGCATCTGCGGTGTGTTGAGTACGCACGCCGGTTCGGCGTTCCGCTGCACGTCCGATCCTCATTCAGCCAGCACGAAGGCACCTGGGTCATTCCCAGCGCCGAAGACAAGATCACCACTCAAGAGGGAGTTGCCTTGGAGCAGCCAATCATCTCCGGCGTTGCACATGACCGTTCCGAAGCCAAGGTCACCGTTGTTGGCGTCCCGGACATTCCCGGCAAGGCCGCAGCGATCTTCCAGGTCATCGCCGACGCACACTCGAACATCGACATGATTGTGCAGAACGTGTCCACCCACGGCACCGGCCGGACGGACATCTCCTTCACGCTGCCCATCGTGGAAGGCGCCGACGCGCTGGCTGCGCTGCATGCGGCGCACGACCAGATCGGCTTCGAGACCATCGAGTACAACGAGCAGATCGGCAAGCTGTCCCTGATCGGAGCCGGCATGCGCTCACATCCCGGCGTTTCCGCGACGTTCTTCAAGGCGCTCTCCGACGCCGGGATCAACATCAACATGATCTCAACGTCGGAGATCCGCATCTCCGTGGTGACCCACGCGGACCTGCTGGATGAGGCCGTGCGCGTCATCCACAACGCCTTCGACCTGGACAGCGACAGCGAAGCCACCGTTTACGGCGGCACCGGACGCTGACGCTGCGGCGTTGACCCGTTGGCGGCCCGGCAACCGGGCAGTCAGCGGGTCCCGCCGGTGTCCTCGCGCCGGACGGCGTAGTGATGTCCGGTTGAATCTGATTCCACAACAAAATGCGACAGGTCCTCTTCCGAGGCCTGCTCGAATTCGTCGTGCCGGTGCACCACCGGTGTATCGGCGTCGAGCCTGGTGGCGGGACCGAAAACGAACCGGAGCCTGTCGGTGAGGCCCATAAACCCCTTGAGTGCGTGTGCCACTGTTTCCACCCCCTTCCCTGCAGGGTAGGACGCGAGGCCGCCATCATGGGCGAGCCAGTGATCCCATTTTACGCTTGGACCAGCGAAAAGGACCGGGCTTCTCTCGGCCGGAAGACGCCGGGAGGGGGGACCTCAGGCTGTCACCGGAGGGATTTGTCGTCCGGGTTTCGGGGTACCACGTAGGTGCTGCCATCCGGCCGGGTCAGCGTTTCCCATTGCTGGCTCTCCGCCTGGCGTTCGGCCAGCAGCTTCCGGTTGTCCTCCGTCATGGCGTGGCCCAGCGACGAACGGTTTGCCGGGCCGAACACGGCCCGGAGCTTTCCGGTGGCCCGCATGAACCGCTGCGAGGCGTTTTCCCTGCCTTCGGGGCTGGACTTACCCATGGACCTGGATTCCTTTCATCCACCGACTACCTAATCCCAGTGTAGGCTAATAATTAGTGCACTAACAATTGGAGGTCTGATGACCAACCGCGCCGACGCCCCGGCTGAGGATGACCTGCTCCTGGAACAGCAATTGTGCTTCGCGCTGACAGTTGCCGCCCGGAGTGTGGTGGGGGCCTATAAACCCGTGCTGGAGAAACTGAACCTCACCCACCCGCAGTACCTGGTGATGCTGTGCCTGTGGGAGGCCAGTCCGCGTACGGTCAGGAACATCAGCGACGCCCTGGCCCAGGAACCCGCCACCATTTCACCGCTCCTGCGGCGGCTTGAGGCCGCCGGCCTGATCACCCGACGCCGCGCCGACGGCAATGAACGTGCCCTGGCCGTCGACCTCACGCCCGCGGGCGCGGACCTCCGGACCGAAGCGCTCAAGGTCCCGGGCACCATGATGGACAGGCTGGGCCTGACCCGCAGCGAGGTGGCAGGCCTGCACGCGTCCATGATGGGCCTCATCGCCGCCACGGCCGGTTCGCCGGAGGCGCGCACCGCTAGAATTGAACAATGACGGAAGTACCTGCAGATGCGTAGCGCGCGGTGGCACCTGGCACTCTTGGTGCTGGCTGCGGGCCTGCTGGCGTCCTGCTCCGGCGGTCCTGGCACGGCCGCCCCGTCGTCAGCTCCTGCCGCTTCAGCCTCAGCCTCAGCCTCAGCCTCAGCCTCAGCTCCAGCAGACCCTGACCCGCTGCCTGATCCCGGGAGCACAGTACCTGCGCCGTCGCCGGAAGCCAGCCCGCCGCCGTCGGCCGGCCCAGGGCAGGGCGACGCGGAACTTGCCATTTCCGTGGTTCCTGACGTGGGCCAGGAACCCGTGAACTACACCCTGGTGTGCCGGGCGGGAGTTCCGGCCGCCGAGAGCAGCCATCCCACTGCCCAGGCCGCCTGCGCCGCGTTGAAGGCCAACGCGGCGCTGCTCAGTCCGCCGAAACCCACGGCCGCGGTGGGCTGCACCCAAGAGTACGGCGGCCCCCAGAAGGCCACCGTGACCGGGGTGGTGGACGGCGTGCCCGTTGACACCGCTTACAGCCGCAACGACGGCTGCGCCATTGGCGCCTGGAACGCCGCCCGCAGCATCCTGGGTCCCGCCGGTGGAGCAGTTTAGCGTCCTGGCGCCGGACCAATGGCAGGCGCTGGAGCGCAGCCACCAGGACCGCGTCAGCCGCTACGCCGACCCCTACCTTGCCCGCCGGTCCGCGGGCCGGAAGCATCCCGTGGAGGACTTCCTTTTCACTTATTACACCCAGAAGCCGGGCCAGCTGCGCCGCTGGCATCCCGGCGCGGGCACCGTGCTGCTCGGCCCACCGGCTGCTGCCCGCAGCAGCTGGAAGCATTACCGGACGCTTGACGACGGCGAACTCGCCGGGCTGGGGCTTGCCGCCGGAACCAGCGCTGTCACCATGGACCGGGCCGCCTTCCTGGCCGACCGCAGGGACGCTGTGGTGTTCGCGGACGTCATCCTGCGGGGCACCGCTGCCCGGCCCGCCCAGTTCGGCTGCTTCGGCCTGCATGAATGGGCGATGGTGTACCACCAGGACAGGTTTGACCTGCGCCACGAGTACCTGCAGCTCCGGCTCGGCTCCAAAGGTACGGACAAGGTGGTGGAGGACAACCGGATCCGCTGCACGCACTTTGACGCGTTCCGGTTCTACACCCCTGATGCCACGCCGCTCAACGAGCTCGAACCGACCCGGGAAAACCAGCGGCAGCTGGAACAGCCCGGCTGCCTGCACGCCAACATGGACCTCTACAAATGGGCGTACAAGCTGACGCCGGCCTTGCCCAGCGAGCTGGTCATGGACTGCTTCGAACTGTCCTGGCGGGTGCGGGCCATGGACATGAAGGCTTCCCCATACGATCTGGCCGAGTGGGGCTACCCGCCCATCCGGATCGAAACACCTGACGGCAAGGCGGACTACGTGGCCCGGCAGCGCGCTTTTGCCCAGGAGGCAGCTGTCCTCCGCAGCAGGCTGGCTGCCGCCCTCCACACGGCAACGGCCGTCGGGGAAAGGGACGTTGACCATGCCCGCACCGCTTGAGCTTCGTTTGGCCATCCGCCTCAGTGACACCCCTGACGGCCCGCACCATGACTTCTCTCTGGTGGCCAGCGAGGGAGTGCTGGCCGACGGCTCCACCGTCCCGGATCCGCAGGCAGCCCTCGCGGCGGTGCTCCGGTACGGCGAAGGTATTTTCTTTCCCAAGCCGGGACCGCCCAGGATCTGCACCCAGCAGTACGGCGGCCCACAGCGGGCCGTTATCACCGGCACGTTCGGGGGCCGGCAGGTCCACACCGAGCTCTCCCTGACGGACGGCTGCGAAATTGCGCGGTGGCGTGCCCTGGCGCCCCTGCTGGGCGGAACCGCCACCTAGGCTCCGCCGAATCTCCCCGCCTTCGAGGGAACAGCAACGGCGCACCGCTTGGAAAATGCGGCGCGCCGTTGGTGTTCACTGGCGAAGCTGGGGAATTTCAGCGGTCAGTGCCGCCTACACCCCCAGGTCTGCGTTGCCGGAATTCTCCGGCAGCTCCTGCTTCTTCTTCTCCTTTTTGACCTTGTCCTTTTTGTCCTTCTTGGACGGGTCCGTCTGCTCGTCGTCAGGGACGACAACCGGTGCACCCGGGGTAACCACCACGGAAACGAAGGTGGGCTGGGCGCCGCCGGAGTAGTTCACGCGGCCGATGTAGGAACCCGGTGCCAGGTTCTTCCAGTCCAGCGTCACCTCACCGGCGGAACCGTTGGCCAGCCGGAGCGGGTTGGGGCTCACCGTTGCGTTACCCACGTTGGCGCCCAGCACCGCAGCGTCCAGGGAAGCCTTGGTGGGCTGCCCGTTGGGGCTTGCATAGAGATTGGCGAACATGGTGTAGACACCTGCCGGCGGGTTGACGACGGACACGGACTCGCTGGCGGACACCGTCTGGGCGGCAAGCTGCCGTCCGTCCGGGGCGAAGACCAGCAGGTCGAAGTCAGCGGTCTCGTCCGATGAGAATACGGAGAACTTGGCCAGCGGAGACCCTGCAGCCACAGTAACCTGCTTCACGGCGTTGGCCGGGTTGTTGGCCAGGGCCAGCGGGCCGGGGACCAGTTCAATGGCGGTGGAGTCCGCCTTGGACAGCCCATCCACGGTCATGCTGATCGGCGCGTTGGTGCCGGACACCACGGGGATCTTCCCCTGTCCATTGCCACCCACCGAGCTGAAGGCGGCGTTGGCCGGGGCCACTGCCGACTGCGGCCGGACGGCCACCGGGGATGCGACGTTCTTGCCGGCGCCCTGCCACACCAGGCTGCCCATGGCGAACTGGCCGGTGGGTGCTGAGGTGTTTTCGAACTTGACCTTGAACGTCCGCTTTTCGCCGGCGGCGCTGAAGTTCAGGATCGACGGCGTGACGGTCACCTTGACGCCCGGCACATTGGCTTGCGCCCGGTAGAGGCCCGGGGTCAGGGCGGTGACGGTCCGGGTCACTTCGGTTTTGCCGGTCAGTGCGCCGAGGGCGAAGGATGCCACGTTCATGTCCCGCGGAGCGGTGCTCCCCAGGTCCGGGATGCCCAGGTCGAGGCCTGTGCCCTGGATGAACTTGAGGTAGTCGTTTTCGTTGGCGTCGTACACCAGGCCCGGATCGAGGACCTTGGCCACGGAGACCTGGCCGGCGCCGGTGGCGAAGACGTCAGTGTTTTTGCTGCCGTCCGCGTTCTTGACGTCAGCGGCCGTGGTCATCATTGCCGACTTCACGGTGGCCGGTGACCAGGTGGGGTTCTTGGCCAGGACCAAGGCACCGAAACCGGCCACATGCGGGGCGGCCATTGAGGTGCCGGACATCATGCCAAACTGAGCGCCGCCTTCGGCGATGGGTGAAACGCCAGCCAGGACAGCGACGCCGGGAGCGGCAACGTCAGGCTTGAGCAGATCCGAACCGGTGGCCAGCAGCGGTCCGCGTGAGGAGAACCCGGCGATCTGCGGCTGGGGTGCCTGCGGCAGTCCGGTGGTGTCCTTATTAACCAGGGCCGCCGTGATCTCCGGATTGGCCGCCAGCTTGTCCTTGATCTGCTGGGTTGCCGGCGGGTTCACGTGCACGGTGGGTACTGCGTGCTGGTCCACGTCCTCGGAGGATGCAGTGACGTTGACCAGGATCATGCCCACACCACCCGCACGCTTGACCTCGGAGCTCTTGGCGACGCGGTCCACTACCCCGCGGTCGCAGACCACAATCCGGCCCGTCGCTTTGGCGGGGTCCAGGGTGTTGGGTCCGCACAGTTCCGGGCTGGCTGCGCCTGCGGCAGCAGCGTTGGCGGCCAGGACCAGCCGGCTGGCCGGGACGTTGTTGGCCATCAGGCTGGCGCCGCGGAACTTGGTGCCGTCGGCGAATTCGACGGTTCCCTGCAGCTCAGTGGAGAAGGAGCTTGCGGCGACTGTGGTGAGCCACGGAGCACCGTGGTTCACGGTGCTGGCCGTGGGGCCGGAGTTGCCTGCGGAGGCAGAGACGAACACGCCGGCCGAGGCTGCCGAGAGGAACGCCAGCGCCACCGGGTCGGTGGTTGTGGAGGTGCTGCCGGAGATGGAGTAGTTCAATACATCCACGCCGTCCAGGATCGCCTGGTTGATGGCGGCCACGGAAGCGGAGCTGTAGCAGCCGCCGGTGTTGGGATCCGTGTCTTCCCAGCAGACCTTGTAGATGGACAGCTTGGCGGCAGGGGCCACGCCGCCGGTGATGCCCATGTCGCGGGCTCCCAGGTTGGCCCGGACATTGGCGTTGCCGGCCGCAGTGCTGGCGGTGTGGGTGCCGTGGCTTCCCACGTCAACGGGCGACAGGACTTCTTCAGGTGCTCGGTCCTCGACCGGGACGTAGGCCTTGAAGTCGTCAGCGAAGTAGCGGGCGCTCAGGACCTTGGAGTTGCAGGCGCTGCCGTCAAAGTCAGCGCCGGTGCCCTCACCCTTTTGGCACTCGCCAACGAACGTGTCGCCGTCGGACTTCAGCATGGCGATGTTGCCGTCGCCGTTGCGGTAGGGAATCCCGACGACGGGTGCGCCCTCGAGCGGCTTGACGTCAGCGCCCGCGAAGAAGGGGTTGGAGGGCGTGTAGCCGGAATCGATGACACCGACCACCACGCCCTTGCCGGCGTTCTCCGTACCGCCGAATGACGTGTTCCAGATGCCCTGTGGACCGGACAACTGGAGGAAGTCGGTGGTGGAGTAGTCAGGGGCGTTTTCGGTGTCCGGTGCCACCATCAGGACTTTGGGGTCCTTGGCCAGGTTCAGCGCCTGATCCGCGGACAGGTCGGCGGTGAACCCGTTGATGGCCGCGGTGAACGTGCGCTTGATCTGGACGCTTTCGTCCTTGGCCACTTCCTTCTGCCGGGTTTCCAGGTGCTGCTGGTACCGCTGGACCTCGGGCTTGGAAGCGTCCAGCTTTTTGCCGGTCTGGGGCTTGGTTGCGCTGAGCCCGTCGGTGCCGCCATCGTAGGTGGCCGCCGGCTTTTCGGCCAGCACTACGATGTACCGGCCCGCCTGGTAGTCCTTCGGGTCAACGTTTTTCTGCTGGACGGACGGGACCTGTCCCGCGGCGGGGGCCGCGGTGGCCGGCATGACGGCTACTGATGTGAGGAGTAATGGAATGCCGATGGAGAGCGCCGCCGCCCTCCGGACCCCTGGGCTTCGAAGGAAGCTCTTGCCTGCTGATTTCACGGGTGGTTTGAACCTTTCCTAAAGGAACGCTCCCGGCGGTGCCGGGCACACGAAGCCAGCCTGACGATGTGACAGATTTTGTCGGCCTTTTCCCGAGGCTGGCCGAACTCACACTACAGACTGAGAGCTAAATATGACATAGGTAACACGCAAGATTCATACGGTGTCACGTGAATTTACACAGCCTTTACACAGCCGGTGGGCGTAGTCTCCTGCGGCGGGCCCGGGCACGGTTGCAGGCCGGAGAGGGGTCAGGGCTTGCGTAAGCGGCCGCCGGCATACGCCGGGCAGGCCGCGGCCAGCCGGTCCTCAGCGTGCCGTGAAGGCGGGGCCGGGGCCTGATTGCCGGAAGGTGCCTTAGCGCGGAGTGCGCACCACGTCGCTGATCCATTGGCGGGTCTTCTCGTCAACGGGGCCAGCCAGCTTGCTGTCCCGGGACAGACGGTCCGCTTTGACCTTCTGCAGCACCATCCGTCCCAGCCCGGCAAACACGGCTGCTGCCATCACGGGCAGGAGGAGCGACTTCGATTTCTCGGCCATCCAGCCATCCTAATGAAGGCCCTGCAACAACTCCAGACCCAACAGTCGCTGCGCCGGAAACGAGGCGGCCGTCACGGGCCGGCCGGCGGAAGCAGCCGGATGCGGAACGGGGCGCTGCGGCCGGTAGAATAGGTACGCAAGCTCGCGGAGCGCCCGTCCTCACTGTCCATTGCCGGCAGATCCCACCTTCGGAACGGCGTGAGACGGCATCACTCCGCTGCGCCCTTACCCAAGCTCACGCACAGGAGTTGCCGGATGCCCCGGATCGTTGTTGACGTCATGCCCAAGCCCGAGATTCTGGACCCGCAGGGGAAGGCAATCGTAGGCGCCCTCCCCCGGCTGGGCTTCACCAGCTTCAGCTCTGTCCGCCAGGGCAAGCGGTTCGAACTGACGGTGGACGGCGAGGTGACCGAGGAGATCCTGGCCCAGGCACGCGATGCCGCCGCGACGCTGCTCTCCAACCCCGTTATTGAGGACGTTGTCAACGTCGAGGTCGTCGAGGCCTGACATGACTGAACTTCCCCTCATCGGCGAAGCCGTCGCCGTCGCAGCGGTGCCGCGCCTGGCAGGCGCCCGGATCGGCGTCGTCACGTTCCCCGGCACCCTTGATGACCGCGATGCCGCCCGCGCCGTCCGGCTGGCCGGCGGAACCGCCGTCCCGCTGTGGCATGCCGACACCGCCCTCGGTGACGTGGACGCCGTCGTGATTCCCGGCGGCTTCTCCTACGGCGATTACCTGCGCGCCGGTGCGATCGCCCGGTTCGCGCCGCTGATGTCAAAGATCATCGACGCCGCCAACTCCGATGCGAAGCTCCCCGTCCTGGGCATCTGCAACGGCTTCCAGATCCTGACCGAGTCGCACCTGCTGCCCGGTTCCATGATCAAGAACGACCACCTGAAGTTCCTCTGCCGCGACCAGGTGCTGCGGGTCGAAAACAGCAACACCGCCTGGACGCTTGACTACCAGGCGGGCCAGGAAATCACCGTTCCGCTGAAGAACCAAGACGGCCAGTACCTCGCCGATGAAAAGACGCTGGACGCCCTGGAGGCCGAAAACCGCGTGGTGTTCCGCTACGTGGGTTTCAACCCGAACGGCTCCCGCCGGGACATCGCCGGCATCTCCAACGCGGCCGGCAACGTGGTGGGCCTGATGCCGCACCCGGAGCACGCAGTGGAAACCGGCTTCGGCCCCGAGTCGCTGGACGGCATCGGCGGCGCGGACACGGACGGGCTGGGCTTCTTTACCTCCGTTTTGACCAAGATTGTGGGAGGCGACAAGTGAGCACCGAAACCACCAAGAAGTTCAACATCGACACGGTGGCGAACGCCGAAAAGACGCCGGACACCGAGCTGCCCTGGGCCGAGCTGGGCCTGAAGCAGAACGAGTTCGATGACATCCTCAAGGTCCTGGGCCGCCGCCCCACCGGCGCGGAACTGGCCATGTACTCGGTCATGTGGAGCGAGCACTGCTCCTACAAATCCTCCAAGAACCACCTGCGCCAGTTCGGCGAGAAGGTGACCCCGGAGATGAAGAAGGACATGCTGGTGGGTATCGGCGAGAACGCCGGCGTGACCAACCTCGGGGACGGCTGGGCCGTGACCTTCAAGATCGAATCGCACAACTCGCCGTCGTTCGTGGAGCCCTACCAGGGCGCCGCAACCGGCATCGGCGGGATTGTCCGCGACATCATCTCGATGGGCGCCCGGCCCGTTGCCGTGATGGATCCGCTGCGCTTCGGCGCCATCGACCACCCGGACACCGCACGCGTTATGCACGGCGCCGTGGCCGGCATCGGCGGCTACGGCAACTCCCTGGGCCTGCCAAACATCGGCGGCGAAATGGTGTTCGACGCCGTTTACCAGGGCAACCCGCTGGTCAATGCCCTCGCCGTGGGCGTGATGCGCCACGAGGACATCCGCCTGGCCAACGCGTCCGGCAAGGGCAACAAGGTGGTCCTGTTCGGTGCACGCACCGGCGGCGACGGCATTGGCGGCGCCTCGGTGCTGGCCTCCGAGTCCTTCGACGACACCAAACCCTCCAAGCGGCCCGCCGTGCAGGTGGGCGACCCCTTCGCGGAGAAGGTCCTCATCGAGTGCTGCCTTGAACTTTTCAAGGGCTCCCTCGTGGAAGGCATCCAGGACCTGGGCGCAGCCGGCATCTCCTGCGCCACCTCGGAACTGGCCTCCAACGGCGATGGCGGCATGGCCGTCGAGCTGACATCGGTGCTGCTCCGCGACCCCACGCTGACCCCGGGCGAAATCCTGATGTCAGAGTCGCAGGAACGCATGATGGCAGTGGTCACCCCGGAGAACGTCGCGGCCTTCGAAGCCGTGATGGACAAGTGGGCCGTGGAATACGCCTGGCTGGGTGAAGTGACCGACAGCGGCCGCCTCATCATCACGTGGGAGGGCGAGGTGATTGTCGACGTCGACCCCCGTACCGTGGCGCACGACGGCCCGGTCTACGACCGCCCGTTTGCCCGTCCCGACTGGCAGGACGCCGTCCAGGCTGACCTGTTCACCGGGTCCGTGCAGGACGCCGGGCGGCCCGCCGCCCCGGCCCAGCTTGCGGCGGCAGTCACCGAACTGGTGGCGTCCCCCAACATGTGTTCCAAGGCCTGGATCACCAACCAGTACGACCGGTACGTGGGCGGCAACACCGCCATGGCGTTCCCGGACGATGCAGGCGTGGTCCGCGTGGACGAGGAATCCGGCCTGGGCGTTGCCCTGGCCACGGACGCCAACGGCCGCTACACCTACCTCGATCCGTACCACGGCGCCCAGCTGGCCCTGGCCGAGGCCTACCGCAACGTCGCCACCTCCGGCGCCGTCCCCATGGCCGTCAGCGACTGCCTGAACTTCGGGTCCCCGGAGGACCCGGACGTGATGTGGCAGCTTGCCGAAGCCATCCGCGGCCTGTCCGACGCCTGCATGGTGCTGGGCATCCCGGTCACCGGCGGCAACGTTTCGCTGTACAACCAGACCGGCACCACGCCGATCCACCCCTCACCGGTGGTGGCTGTGCTGGGCAAGCTCGACGATGTCGCCCGCCGCACGCCGTCGGGCTGGCGGGAAGACGGCCAGGCCATCTACCTGCTGGGCACCACGGCCGCGGAGCTGGACGGTTCGGAATGGGCCAACATGCGCGGCCACCTGGGCGGCCTGCCGCCCAAGGTTGACCTCGGCGCCGAACGGGCGCTGGGCGAGATCCTGATCAACGCCTCCCGCGACGGCATGGTCGACTCCGCGCACGACCTCTCCGAAGGTGGCCTCGCAGCCGCCCTGGTGGAGTCCTCGCTGCGTTACGGCGTGGGCGCCCGCATCGCCCTGCAGGATGTTATGGACCGGGACGGCGTGGACCTGTTCACGGCGCTCTTCTCCGAAACCCAGGGCCGCGCCGTGGTGGGCGTCCCCCGCTCCGAGGAAGTCCGCTTCACGGACATGTGCACCGCCCGCGGTTTCGCGCACACCCGGATCGGCGTGGTGGACGCGGACAGCGGAACCCTTGCCATCAACGGCGTGGACGAACTGGCGCTCGACGCACTCCGCGAAGCCCACGAAGCGACCCTGCCGAAGTACTTCGGCTGAACCGTAACACCGCCAGCGCGGGGTCGCCTCCGGCCCACCGGTCCTTCGGGACCGGGCCGGAGGTGGCCCCGCGCTGCTGTTACGAGCGGGGACTCAGTCCTCACTGTGCAGATCCCGCCGGCGGACCCCCAGCACCTCAATCTCCGGGCGGTACGCCACAAAACGTTCGACGGCGTCAAGCACCGCCACGAGGTGCGCCCGGTCAGCCGCCACCAGCCCGGCCCCCATACGGGAGCGCCGGTACTGGTCGTGGTCCCCGACTTCCGCAACCGACACCTCGAAACGTCGTTTGGTCTCGGCCAGCAGCGGCCTGATCACGGAGCGTTTTTCCTTCAGGCTGTGAACATCGCCCAGGAGAATGTCGAACTCGATCCAGCCGATCCACATGCCTCATCGTAACGGCCGCCTGATCCGGCGGAGCGGCTCAGATGCTGAGTTCGCCCATGGTGTCCCAGCCCTCGCCGTCAACCTGGCGGCTGATGATCCGCGGCGTTTCCACCAGGGCCTGGCGCATGTCCACCATGGCCTGCTGGAAGTGGGCGCTGTTGACGTGGTCGCCGGCGGCGTCGTCCTTGAAGGCCTCCACCAGGACAAACTCGTTGGCGTCCGAGGTGCTGCGGGACCAGTCGAACCAGAGGTTGCCGGGTTCCTGGCGGGTTGCCGTGGTGAAGCCGTCCACCAGGTCGAGCCAGCGGTCCGACCAGTCGGGCTTGACCTTGAACTTGACGACAATGAATATCACTGGGGTGTTCCTTCCGTGGCGAGTGCTTTTGCCCCTTCAATGTACCGGGCGGTCACGTACCGCTGGGCAGCGCCGGCCACCACTGCACCTGCGGTATAGAACCAGTTGGCGGGCTTGCTGAAGGCCCGGATCCGCAGGTGCACGGCCCCGGCGGCGTCGATCAGCACCTCGAAGGACTCCTCGCCGCGCTCCGGATGGCCCGGCAGGGTCCCGTAGCCGAATCCGGCCGACTGCGGGGAGCCGCCCGGCACGGCTTCGCGGACCCACACCACCTCGCACGGCGCGTTGATGCGGAAGGGCCCGACGCCGAATCCGCTCACCACCCGTGCGCCCGGCCGGACGGTTGGGACGTCGGCCCGGACCCGGAGTCCGGCCCGCCGCTGCAGCTCCCAGGAAAGGATTCCCGCGGCAACGTGCCGGTACAGGTCCTGGCCGCTGCCCAGCCTTACTTCCTTCAGGACCTGGTGGTAGCCGGCAGGCGCAACACCATGTTCAGTCCCACCGACGCCCGGATAGTCCAGCGTGCCGCGCTTACTCATTGCCACCTGCAAGTCCGGCCCAGCCCAGCTGTTCCCGCTGCTTCCGGTTGAACCGTGCCACCACCAGGTCGTACGAATCCTCCACCATGTCCTTGACCATGCCGTCCGGCAGAGCGCCGTCCAGCCGGACCCCGTTCCAGTGGGTTTTGTTCATGTGCCAGGCACCGGTGATTTCCGGGTGGGCGGCGCGCAACTGCTCTGCCAGCGCCGGCTCGCATTTCAGGTTCACGTAAAAGTCGGCCGCATCGAGGGAAGACAGCGCAAAAAGCCGCGACTCGTGGGTTGCGCCACCGGCAATGTGGGCCCGGACTTTGAACACCGCCGTCTCCGGCCCGAAGGGGTAGTCCTCGTAGCTCCCCGGGAACGCCAGGCAGATTTTCCGTAAGTAGGCTGGATCCATACCTAGACCCTACAAAGCCGGACCGGGCGGTGCTAGTCTGCGGACATGGCACACGATCCGGGAGCCATCCCCGTTCTGGACCTCACCACAGCCCGGCTGCCCGGCGGGACGTTCAATCCGGAATTCATTGAACAGCTCCGGCACGCCACCCACGACATCGGCTTCTTCCAGGTCACCGGCTACGGCGCCGCCCCCGGCCAGGCCGAACACCTGCTGTCCGTCATCCGGGACTTCTTCAACCTCCCGCTGGCGGAACGGATGAAACTGGATAACCGGTTGTCCCCCCATTTCCGCGGGTATACCAGGATGGGCACTGAAGTGACCCAGGGCAGGGCGGACGCGCGGGAGCAGATCGACTACTCCCCCGAGCGGGAACCGGCCACCGGGCACCCCGCCGATGAACCGTATTGGCTGCTGCAGGGCCCCAACCTCTGGCCGGACCAGGGCTTTCCCGGCCTGAAACCGGCTGCCATGGCCTGGGCGGAGCTGATGTCGTCCGTGGGCATGGACCTGCTGCGCGCCATCGCTGTGTCCCTGCACCAGCCGGAGGACTACTTCGACGAACCGTTCCACGGGACCCCGGCCTGGATGGGGAAGCTGGTCCACTACGTGGGCGGGGTGGTGACGGCCGCGGGAAACCAGGGGGTGGGCTCGCACGCTGACTACGGGTTTGTCACCCTTCTGCTCCAGGACGATGTGGGCGGGCTCGAAGTGCTGCCGCCCGGCACGGCGGAATGGCTCCCCGTGGAGCCCCTGCCCGGGGCGCTGGTGGTGAACCTCGGCGAGATGCTGGAAGTGGCTACCGAAGGGTATCTGGCGGCCACCATCCACCGGGTGCAGGCCCCGCCGCCGGGCGTGGACCGCTACTCCGTCCCGTTTTTCTGGTCGCCAAGGCTGGACGCTGTCATCGGGCCCGTACCCCTTCCGCCGGAGCTCAAGGCCGCGGCGCGGGGCATCACGGACAATCCCGATAATCCCCTGCTGGCCTCGTTTGGCCGCAACATGCTCAAGGGCCGGATGCGGGCCCACCCGGACGTGACAGAGCGCCACTATCCGGAGCTGCGGGCGGGCTGAGACGCTTGAGCAGCACGACGCCGGGACCCGGGTTTCAGAGGTCGAATTTCCACGCCTGCTGAGCAGGGCAGGTATTCATCACCACATCCAGGCCCGCGTCCTTGGCGCGCTGCGCCGCTGCCTCGTCAATAACGCCCAGTTGCAGCCACACGGCCTTTGCGCCCACAGCGATGGCCTGGTCAACCACGGCGCCGACCTTTTCCGAATTGACGAAACAGTCCACCACGTCGATGGGCTGCTTGTCCGCAGGAATGCCGGCCAGGGTGCTGTACCCGGTTTCGCCGTGCACCGGATCGCCCGGCACGTTGACGGGGATGATCTCCATTCCCAGCCTGTCCCGGATAAACAACGAAGTTTCATAAGCTGCGCGCCATTCATTGGTGGTGAGGCCCACGATGGCCCACCGCCCCTTGGTCCTCATGAGGCGCTCAATCACTGCGGGGTCGTTGGTGTGGCTCATTGCCCCAGCCTACGCCGGTGGGCGCGTACGCCTGCGGACCCGGCTTAGCCGCGCGGACCGCCGGGCCCCGGCTTGTCCTTGCCGGCAGGGGCTTGGAGCCTCTCGCCGTCTTTTTGTTTGACCCGGCGCTGGTCCCTGGGGTGGGTGCCGTCGGCTTTCCGGGCGGTGCCTGGCGACTCTGCGGATTTCGGGGAGTCCCCCGGTGGGGACGCGGCGGCAGGCGGGGACGCGGCTGGCGCTGCCCGGGGTGGTGCCGCCGGGGCCGGCAGCGCCGGGGCGGCGGGTTCACGCGCTTCGGTTCCGGCCGCACCGGGGCCGTTGCCTTGGACGGCGTCCGGCAGCCCCAGGCTCCCGGCTCCCGCTGCTGCAGCCGCCGGGGCCGGCACCGCGGCACCGGAATCTGCACCAGCATCAGCGACGGCAGGCGGAACCGGGGACGGCGCAGGCACGGACCCGGGAGTTGATGCGGATTGCCGGGTGCTGTCCCCGCCTGACGGGCCGCCTGGTTCACCGGCCGTGACGTGCCCGGGCTGCGGCGCAGGCGCAGGCGCAGGCACAGGCACGGACGCAGGATCAGGAATGGGTGCAGGGGCAGGGTTAGCCGGGCCTGTCACCCACGGACCCAGTAGCTGCTGGACGGAGAAGCTGCCTGTTCCTGCGTGTCCGCCGGTGCTGGCGGCCACGCCTGTGGCGCCGAGTCCCATGCCGGCGATGACGGCCAGTCCAACGATCGTTGATTTGCCGCGGCCCAGCCTGCGGTGGCGGGCCACTTCGTCCGGGACGTCGGAAAGGAGGGCTGCCAGGCCAGGCCCGGGGGCCGGAGCCGGCGTGTGGGCCAGCCCGCCCAGGGACATCAGGGCAGCCTCGAGGGCCTCATTGTCCTGCTGGCCGGAGTCGTCCAGCAGTTCCGCCACGGTGCGGCGAAGGTTTCCGTCGTGGGCGCTCATGGCTTGAGGTACTCCTTCACGTCAGTGGTTTCCCGCAGTTTAAGGAGCGCCCGCCGCTGCAGTTGCTTCACTGCGCCGGCGGACCTGCCCATCACTTTGGCGGCCTGGTCCACGGAAAGTCCGGCCACCAGGCGCAGTGCCAGCACTTCACGCTGGTCTGCCGGCAGCACGTTGAGCAGTGCCACAACCTCGCGGGGCGCCATGCGGTCCAGGGCGGCAGCTTCAGCGGAGGCGGTGGACCGCTGGTCCAGGTCCGCGTCGAACGGCAGGGTGACGGGCGCCCGGCTTTGCCGCCGGTGGTCATCCACCATGCGGGCGTGCGCCACGGAGAAGATGAAAGTCCGCAGCCCGGCCGCCCCGCCGTGCACCGATTCCAGCCGGGGCAGCACCGCCAGGAAGACTTCCTGCATGGCCGCCTCCGGGTCCTCCACGCCGCGGGCCACCAGGTATCCCAGCACCTGCGGGGCGTAGGTCCGGTAAACCAGGCTGAAGGCATTGGTCCCGCTGGCGCTCTCCGGGAGCAGCTCATCGGTCAGGGCATCAGTCACGGACGCAGCGCTTTCGGTCAGGAGGGCTTTTTCCGTGCCTACTTTACCCGCCGGTAACCATGGTTCCGGGACAGGGAAGAGCCGGTCCGGAACGTGATGGGGGACAAGTTCCGGGCCGGCTCTACAAAGGGGTAATCGTCCAGGGGCTTCCCGGGGTTACGCAGACGCTGGAAAAACTTTCAGGCTCAGCGGCCCGCTGCCACAATCCAGCGCGGTTTCCGGGCCGGTGCGCCCGGTCCCAGCGCCACCCGGAACACGTGGCCCCGGAGGGCGCGGGTAGTGTCGACGGCAGCGCGCGGCGCTTCGACCGGCAGGGCCGGGACCTGCGGGGCGGTTGGCCGGCGGCTCAGGTCCGTCACGAGGCCGGTGCCGGCGCACTCACGGACCGCGGCTATGCCGGCAGCTACGGCTGGTTTGTCAGCAAATGCTCCGGAGACCGCCATCACCGTCCCGTCAGCAGCCAGCAGCCGGAACCTGTACATCGACTCTGGATCAACAAAAACCTCGAAATTGCCCGCCATCACAAATCCTCCTGGCATCCTTGCCCCTCAACTGGTCCTCCAACCCTCCCCGACGCGGAAGACACCAACAAGAGCCGCGCGGTTAACCCTGTGTAAATTGCATGTCAACAGCGGGCCGGCGGCCTGGGCAGACGACGGCGGCGGCCCACCCAAAGGTGAGCCGCCGCCGTCGTCCCCACCCGCTCCCCAGCCTCGCAAGCTCGGCCAGGGAACCCTGCGGGCGTGGGCCCAGGTATTAGTCGTTGATGAGGTCGTTCACCACGATGGTCTGGTCCCGGTCCGGGCCCACGCCGATGGCGGAGAACCGGGTGCCGGAAAGCTTCTCCAGGGCCAGCACGTAGTTGCGGGCGTTCTCCGGCAGGTCGCTGAGCGTCCGTGCGCCGGTGATGTCCTCGGTCCAGCCTTCGAAGTACTCGAAGATGGGCTTGGCGTGGTGGAACTCGGTCTGCGTCATGGGCATTTCGTCGTGGCGCACACCGTCAACGTCGTAGGCCACGCAGACGGGGATCTGCTCGATGCCGGTCAGGACGTCCAGCTTGGTGACGAAGTAGTCCGTGAAACCGTTGACGCGGGAGGCGTGGCGGGCCAGGACGGCGTCGTACCAGCCGCAACGGCGGGGCCGGCCGGTGTTGACGCCGAATTCGCCGCCGGTCTTCTGCAGGTACATGCCCATGTCATCGAAGAGTTCGGTGGGGAACGGACCTGCGCCCACGCGGGTGGTGTACGCCTTGATGATGCCGATGGAGCGTGAGATCCGGGTGGGGCCGATGCCGGAACCCACCGACGCGCCGCCAGCGGTGGGGTTGGATGAGGTGACGAACGGGTAGGTGCCGTGGTCCACGTCCAGGAACGTGGCCTGGCCGCCTTCCATCAGCACAACCTTGCCCTCGTCCAGGGCGGTGTTCAGCACCAGGGTGCTGTCAATGACCAGGGGGCGCAGCCGGTCGGCGAAGGACAGGAAGTATTCCACGATCTCGTCCACCACCACGCTGCGGCGGTTGTAAATCTTGACCAGGAGTTCGTTCTTCTGGCGCAGGGACCCTTCCACCTTCTGGCGGAGGATGGACTCGTCAAAAACGTCCTGGACGCGGATGCCCAGCCGGGCCACCTTGTCCATGTAGGCGGGGCCGATCCCGCGGCCGGTGGTGCCGATCGCGCGGCTGCCGAGGAAACGCTCGGTGACTTTGTCCAGGACCTGGTGGTACGGCGCCACGAGGTGTGCGTTCGCCGAGACCCGCAGTTTGGAGGTGTCGGCGCCACGGGCCTGGAGGCCTTCGATTTCCTGGAAGAGCGCCTCGAGGTTGACCACGCAGCCATTGCCGATGATGGGGATGGCGTTGGGGCTGAGAATGCCTGCCGGCAGGAGCTTGAGCTCGTACTTTTCACCGCCTACGACGACGGTGTGCCCGGCGTTGTTGCCGCCGTTGGGCTTGACGACGTAGTCAACGCGGCCGCCCAGAAGGTCGGTCGCTTTGCCTTTTCCTTCGTCGCCCCACTGGGCTCCTACGATCACGATTGCTGGCATGGGATCCTCCCCCATTCGTTCGGGCAGCCCCGTGCCGCCACAAGGTGGCGGTCCCGGCGCGGCGCCGTTCATGAGAACGCCCCGGATGGACAGGTGCCGGCGGCACGCCGGCGCAAGAGTTCCGGGGCTCTTACCACCCAAGTTTAGCCGATCGGGGCGTTTGTCCACTCGCTGGCTGACCTGCGGGGCAATACGGGTGCGGGCCCCGGCAGATTGCCCACAACCCACCGGCGTTTCGTTCCTCCGGGCTTGGTAGACTGGACAGGATCGGCCAGGAGCCGGTCCACCCCATTTCAACCGCTTCCGGCGTGTGCGCTTCCCTGCGCCCGCGCCGGCTGGCGGCAGCAACGCCAATCCCTGCAGGAGATCCAGCCCTTTATGACAGCCCTGGCCCCCGAATCATTCCACGAACAGCTCCTGAGCCGCCGCTACGAACCCAACGTGGCGGTTGTCAACGAACTGTGCGACACCCTGCAGGCGGCCAAGCCCGGCACCATGGTCCCCTACGTGGATCCCATGCACGATGTGGACGAGTGCCGCATCATCAGCCTTTACTCCAACATCGGCGAGGCTGACGGGACGGGTTTCATCACCCCCGGCGACAGTGACGCCGCCACCCGCATGCTGGGCATCCAGTGGAAGCTGGGCCTGCGCCCCGAGTTCGTGATGCCGTGGAACGTCCACCCGTGGCACACAGCGGGCGAGCCCAACGGCAAGTTCACCCCGGACCAGATCTCGGCGGGCCTGAAGCCGCTGCTGAAGTTCCTGGCCCTGGTTCCCCGCGCCTCCGTGATCGTGGCGCATGGCACCGAAGCCAACCGGCTGGCCAACCTGCTGCTGAAGACCGAAGTGCCCATGATCTGGCGCCGCGGCCTGAAGACCTACAAGGTCCGATCCCTGTCCGGCCGCGCGTTTGCCGGGTCCCCGGTCCGCCAGGAGGAGTTCCTAGAAGACATGCGTGTTGCTTACGCGGACGCCATGGCGCGCACGGGACTGGCCAAGGCCTAATCCCACCCGCCGCTTCGGCTGGCAGTTTCGAACGCACGACGGCGGGCGGTGACCTTGATTTCCAAAGGTCACCGCCCGCCGTCGTACTCTTTAACGCCGAAACGCGGAGCCCCTGAGGGCTCCGCGCCTGGTTTTTGCTTACTTGCCCTCGATGGCAGCCTTCGCTGTGGGGTCCGAGTCCGTCAGGAACTTCGCGATCCGCTCCGGCTCCTCGGCTTCGCCGATGGCAGCCGAGGCCCGGCCCAGTGAGTGCAGGGCCCGCAGGAAACCGCGGTTGGGCTCGTGCTCCCACGGGATGGGGCCCACCCCGCGCCAGCCGTTGCGGCGCAGCGTGTCCAGCCCGCGGTGGTAGCCCACCCGCGAGTAGGCGTAGGAGTCGATGGTGCGCCCTTCGGCCCACGCCTCCTCGGCCAGGACGGCCCACAGCAGCGACGACGTGGGGTGCTGCGCCACCAGGTCCAGCGCTTCGTGGCCGGCCGCCAGCTGCTCGTTGACCTCGGTCTCGGCAGGCAGCAGCGTGGGCTCGGGGCCCATGAGGTTGCGGCGGAACTCATCCGACATTTAGAAGGTCTTCCCGGCCGAACCGAGCTGCTTGGTCGCTTCGACCACGCGGGCAGCGAGGCCGGCTTCGGCGGCAGCGCCCCAGACGCGGGGGTCGTAGGTCTTTTTGTTGCCGACTTCGCCGTCGACCTTCAGGACGCCGTCGTAGTTGCTGAGCATGTGGCCCGCCACGGGACGCGTGAAGGCGTACTGGGTGTCCGTGTCGATGTTCATCTTGATGGTGCCGTAGGAGACGGCGTCCGCGATTTCCTGGTCCGAGGAGCCGGAACCGCCGTGGAACACCAGGTCGAACGGGTTTTCCTTGCCGATCCGTGCACCCACCTGGGCCTGGATGTCCTTGAGGATCTCCGGGCGCAGCTTTACGCCACCGGGCTTGTAGACGCCATGGACGTTGCCGAACGTCAGGGCGGTAATGTAGCGGCCGTGCTCGCCGGCGCCCAGCGCCTCAACGGTGGCCAGTGCGTCCTCAACCGTGGTGTAGAGCTTTTCGTTGATCTCGTTCTCCACACCGTCTTCCTCGCCACCAACGGTGCCGATTTCAACTTCGAGGATCATCTTCGCGGCAGCGGTGCGCTCCAGCAGTTCGCGTGCGATCCGCAGGTTTTCCTGCAGGGTTTCAGCGGAGCCGTCCCACATATGGGAGTTGAACAGCGGGTTCCGGCCGGCCTTGACCTCAGCTTCGGAAGCAGCCAGCAGCGGCAGCACAAAGCCGTCCAGCTTGTCCTTGGGGCAGTGGTCGGTGTGCAGGGCCACGTTGACGCCGTAGTTCTTGGCCACTTCGCGGGCGAACGCCGCAAAGCCCAGGGAACCGGCAACCATGTCCTTGGTGGAAGCGCCGGACCAGTACGCGGCACCGCCGGTGGAGACCTGGATGATGCCATCAGACTCGGCGTCAGCGAAGCCGCGGAGGGCGGCGTTCAGCGTCTGCGAGGACGTCACGTTGACGGCGGGGAACGCGAAGCCGCCCGCCTTTGCACGGTCGATCATCTCGGAATAGATCTCTGGGGTTGCAATGGGCATGCTGACTCCTATGCTGTGATTCGTCTATGGGCCGATGGCCCTGGAGTAGACCGCTTACGGCTAGGCACCATCCTAGCGATATCCGCTCCGGCGCAACGTTTCGGGTCCGGCTCCGGTAACACTCCCTCGCGAGATGGCACTTCGCGGCAGTCGCTGCGTCAGGGACTGCCGTTAACTGCCATCTCGCGCCCAGCCGCGGCTTTGGAGCGCACGCCGGACCAAGGGAACGACGGCGGGACGCTCGCCTTCAAGGTGGTGGCGCCCCACACGGACTTCGATCCAGCCCAAGGCAACCGTCCGATCGTGCCGGACCAGGTCCCGCAGGTACTGTTCCCGGCCGGCGTGGTGCGAGCCGTCATACTGCAGGGCGATACCCCACTCCGGGTAGGCAGCGTCCGGCCACACCTCGGGCGCGCCCCGCGGACCCCAGAGGACGTGATTAAGGGTCGGCTCAGGAAGCCCGGCCTCCACCAGTGCCAGCCGCATCCTGGTTTCCGCCGCGGAGTCGGCGCCCACCCGCACCATGTCCAGCGCCGCCCGGGCAGTCTTGATGCCCCGCATCCCCGGGTGCCGGGCGGCGATGGCGCGCAGGTCCTCGGCGCTGCAGATGGCGTCCCGGGGTACGGGGAAGCTTTTCCCGTGGGCACACACAAGGAAATCGCCCACGGCCACAAGGTCTTCCAGCGACAGCAGGGCAGCCAGGTCAAGCCAGGTCCTGGCAGGCGAGGTGAGGCGGACGCCGTCGTACTCCACCACTTCCCCGGGCAGGAACGTCAGCACGTGTCCCACCACGTTGACCCGCCGCGGAAAACTGAAGCCGCGGCGCCGGGCAAGATGGATGCGCCAATCAGCACCGCAGCCGGGCGGGAGCGGTGCACCCCACACGTGCGCTGCGGAAAGAGAGACGAGGATCGAGGTGTCGTCCAGGTCCGTGTAGGCGCGCAGTGCTGCCGCTCCGGCCACTGCCGAAAGCAACGGAACCCGGACGCCCCGGGAAACGGTCACCAAGTCTCCCGCAGCCGTACGCGTGCGGGTCACTCCAGCCTTGTCCGAAGCCCGCAGTGAAAAGGAACCTGTGGTCAGATGGGCTGGAAGCGGGACCCTGCGCATGCCTCATTGTGGCCTGCCCAAAGCAAAGTGCCTGAGTTATCCACAGCCCAAGCCGTCGCCAGCACCGCGAGATGGCACTTCGCGGCAGTCCCGGGCGCTGCGACTGCCGCGAAGTGCCATCTCGCGGGGGATCGGTTGTCAGGTGGGCTGGCCAAACACGTGCCGGCGAACCCACGCGTGCATGGCGATGGCGGCCGCCGAGGCCGCGTTGATGGACCGGGTGGAACCGAACTGTTCGATCGAAAGGGTGGCGACGGCGGCCTCGTGAACTTCGGGGGTCAGGCCCGGGCCCTCCTGGCCGAAGACCAGCACGCAGTCGCGCGGCAGCTCGTAGGTTTCCAGCGGCACGGAGTCCGGAAAAATGTCCACGCCGATGATGGCCAGGCCCTCGCCCTGCGCCCAGGCCACAAAGTCGTCAACGGTGGGGTGGTGCCGGACGTGCTGGTACCGGTCGGTGACCATGGCGCCCCGCCGGTTCCACCGGCGCCGCCCGATGATGTGCACTTCCTTGGCCAGGAACGCGTTCGCGGTGCGCACCACAGTCCCGATGTTCAGGTCGTGCTGCCAGTTCTCGATGGCCACGTGGAAGTTGTGGCGCCGGGAGTCCAGCTCCGCCACGATGGCCTCGTGCTTCCAGTACCGGTACTTGTCCAGGACGTTACGGCGGTCGCCGTCCGCCAGGAGGTCAGGGTCCCAGTGGTCCCCGTCGGGCAGCTCACCTTCCCAGGGCCCGACGCCGACCTCCGCCTTGGCCTCGTGCGTGTCCTCTGGTTCGGGCTGGGGTCCGCCGGTGGTACCGGGCATTTGATTCACCCCTCAACACTAGACTGGACCTTTCGGGGTTCCATCACATTCGGAGGTTAGGCATGGCAGAAGCGGACGAGGTCAAGGGATCACCGGCGGTGTATCGCAACGGCCTGGAAATCGAGTGCTGGCTCACGGACATGGACGGGGTGCTGGTGCACGAGAACCAGGCGGTTCCGGGGGCCGCCGAGCTGATCCAGCGCTGGGTGGACACGTCCAAGCGCTTCCTGGTGCTGACCAACAACTCCATTTTTACGCCCCGCGACCTGGCGGCACGGCTGCACGCGTCGGGGCTGCACGTCCCTGAGGAAAACATCTGGACCTCGGCCCTGGCCACCGCCCAGTTCCTCAAGGACCAGGTGCAGGGTTCCGGGTCCGGCAACCGCGCCTACACGATCGGTGAGGCAGGGCTGACGACGGCGCTGCATGAGGCAGGCTTTATCCTTACCGACCAGGACCCGGACTTTGTGGTCCTCGGCGAGACACGCACGTATTCCTTCGAGGCCATCACCATGGCCATCCGCCTGATCCTGGCCGGAGCGCGCTTCATCGCCACCAATCCCGATGCCACCGGTCCGTCCAAGGACGGTCCCATGCCGGCCACCGGGGCGATCGCAGCCCTCATCACCAAGGCCACGGGCCGGGAGCCCTATGTGGTGGGCAAGCCCAACCCCATGATGTTCCGGTCCGCCATGAACCAGATCGACGCCCACTCCGAGACCACAGCCATGATCGGGGACCGGATGGACACGGACATCATCGCCGGGATGGAAGCCGGCCTGCACACGGTCCTGGTGCTCAGCGGCATCACCCAGCGCGACGAAATCGCCGCCTACCCCTTCCGGCCCAACCAGGTCCTCAATTCCGTGGCGGACCTGAAGGACCAGATCTAGAACACGGAGACGCGTCCGCCGCCCCGCGGCAGCGGAAAGTTGCTGTCCAGCAGCTCCGTGATGATGGGGCGGTAGATGTTGGGGTTCCACCCCGGGCTGGCGTGGGCGGGGGCGGCGCCCACCGTCTGCAGGCCGGACGAAACCATGTTGTCCCGGAACACCGAAGCCCAACTGGCCACCGCGGTCTGGTAGCGAACGGTCCGGTCGCCCGGGCTGCCGATGAAGGCCATCTTCGCGGTGCCCAGCTTCCCGGCGAACCTGGTGCCGTCGAAGTGGTAGATGTACGCCGATTCGGTCTGCACCAGGACGCTGGAGGGTGCGATCGGCGACAGCTGCTCCAGCGTCTGGTCCAGGATCTGGCGCCAGCTCCGTTCGTTCTTGTGGATGACCCGCTCCCCCAGCTCGTAGCTGCCGCGCAGGGCCGACGGGAACCGGAAGCCGTGCTCGTAGAGGTACACAACGCCGTCGAACCAGCTTTGGTCCAGCACGTCCGTCCGGTTAAAGGGGCTGGAGTCCAGCAGGATGAACTCCACCTGCACACCGTGGATCTCCAGCAGCCGGGCCGCCACCTGGGTGGCCACCATCCCGCCGAAGCTGTGCCCGTAGAAGAAAAGCTTGGTCAGTTTCCGGGCCCGGACGTATTCGATGACGGCGATGACCACGTCGTTGATGTCCAGCCCGACGTTCGAATAGCCGACGGCGGCCAGCCGGGCCCGTTTATTCAACGCTCCCCGGAGGACATTGAGGATCCACTGGGCTTCCTCCCAGCTGGTTTTGTAGCCGGGAAAGAGGAACCAGCCGGCATCCGGATAGTAGGCGTCCGCAAAGTCGTCTGGGACGCCCAGGATCTTGTTGACGCGGCGCTGGGACTGGACCTGCCTGGTGAAGAGCATGTCCGCCGCCAGCACGCCGGAGGCGCCGGCGCCGGCGAAAAACCCGCGCCGGGAGAAGCGTTTCAGGGCAGCGGCCTCCGCCAGGTAGCGGGCCGCTGCGGACCCACGCCTGTCCTGCGGATTGACCTCCCCCTCATACGGCACACTTCTACCGTAGTCACACCCTGCGATGCCGACGCCATAGGGAGGGCTATCAGGCCGCGGCGTGCGGGTCAGCTGGCGCTTTGGCTCTCCACGGCCGGGACCCGGGAATCGTGGTCTTCCTGCCGCCGCTGCAGCTCCGCGCAGATGTCGTCGTATCTGCCCAGCAGGTCGGAGCCGGAAAACGCCTGCGGGACGTCCAGCAGTGCGAAAAGGGAATCGCTGGCGGCCAGCAGCTCGTCGTTCGAATATTCCGCCAAATTCCGGCCGTACAGCCCTTCCAACCGCTCGACGGGGACCCTGAAGGCGCCCGAAAAGTCCGGCCCGTCCGTGGGGGTGGGGACGTCGTCGTCCACCACGGTCAGGGGCGTCCTGTGCTGTCCGCCGGTCCAGTCCTCGGCGGCTGGGGTGAGATGCAAAGCCACGCCTGAGCCGGCGGTCCCCGTCAAGGCGTTGGACTCCAGCGAGTTGAGGTCGCTGCGGAGTCCGGCCAGGGCCGAGGACTCCACGATGATGGCACGGGAAAGGTCCACGCGGATGTGCGAGCGGATGCCCATGCGGCGGACCCGCCGGATCATGTGGACAAGGTCGGCGCGGGAATCCTGGTTGAGGCTGCCGCATATCTCGATGCGGACGAGGTCAGCGGGGACGTCCAGATTAACGAGGGCGTCGAGGGAACGGTCCATAGGTACTCCAAAAAAGGGTGTCTATGGCCGACGGCTCAACCTCGGTAAGCGTAACCCTCCGGCGCAGCCGGGCACAACCTCACAGGTCAGGCCGGCTGGTCCGCCTGCAGGCCCGGCTCCTGGAAGTGGGTGCGCGTCCCCATGCCACCCACGGAGTCCACCAGGGACCGGGCGATGTCCCGCAGCTTGGTGTTGCTGTTGCTGGCCGCCTCGGTGAGGATGGTGACCGCTGCTTTCTGGCTGCAGCGGTTCTGGGCCATCACGATGCCAACGGCGATGTCGATGATGGTCCGCGATTCCAGGGTGGCCCGGAGGTTCGCGGCGCTGTCCGTGTGCAGCGAGAAGCGGACGGCCAGCCGCAGCGCCTGGGAAATTTCCCGGGTGAAGCCGCGGGCCTTGGCGGTGGCTTTTTCATCAAACTTGTTGGGCACGTCGGAGTACAGGTTCAGGGCTGCCTTGGCTTCGCCCTGCAGGTTGAACGGCACGGACAGGACGGAACGCAGCCCGTGGGAGGCCACCGCCGTGGCGTAATCGGGGCCCCAGCGGTTTTCGCGGTGGAGGTCGGGGACGTGGACTTCGCGTTCCTCCTTGGCCGCCGTGAGGCACGGGCCCTGGGAAAGGGAGTACTGGATTTCGTCCACTTCGCGTGCGGAATCGCTGCTCCAGCCGATGGTGGCGGCTTTGCGGTCCCGGAGCAGGGTGATGCCGCACAGTGCGTCGTCGCCGGTGCCGGCTACCTGGTGTGCTGAAAAGCGTGCCAGTTCGTTGAGGAAGTCCTCAAAATCCGCGCTGTCCAGGATGAGGTTCTGAACCTGGTCATTGGCAGTCAAAGGCTGTTGGGGGCTGGGCATGGTCACGTTCTCCAAGGGCTACGCACGGGTAAAGCACATGATAAATCAGCGGGCAGCCCCAGGCCAACCCCGCCGGGCGGGCAACGTAGTGCCCGGCCGGCGCCGGCTAGGAAAGTCCCAGCTCGTCCTTGCCGAACGCGAACAGGTAAGGGACGCCGGTTTCGGCTTCGATCTTTTCCTTGGCGCCGGTGTCCCGGTCCACGATGACGGCGACTGCCACCACGTTGCCGCCGGCCTTCCGCACACCCTCGACGGCGGCCAGCGCCGACCCGCCGGTGGTGGAGGTGTCCTCAAGTACCAGCACGTTCCGGCCTTCCACTGAGGGGCCTTCCACCTGCCGGCCCATGCCATAGGACTTCTGCGCCTTGCGGACCACAAACGCGTCGACGTTGCGTCCCGCGTCAACGGCGGAGTGCATCACGGCGGTGCCCACGGGGTCGGCGCCCATGGTCAGGCCACCGGCGCACTCGAAGCTGATGCCGGCGTCGTCCACCAGGCCCAGCATGACCTGGCCCACCAGCTTGGCGGCCTCGTGGTGCAGGGTAATGCGGCGCAGGTCGATGTAGTAGTCGGCTTCGGCGCCGCTGGAGAGGATCACCTTGCCGCGGACCACGGCGAGTTCCTTGATCAGTTCGAGGAGGCGGGTGCGGGCGGCGGCAGCGTCTGCGGCAGTGTCACGGGGTGAAGTCATGGGCTCCAGTTTAGTCGGGGCCGGCCGGTGCAGGAGGTTGGGTGCTGTTGACATTGCTGGCTAGGCTGGGTGGCATGCGCGAACTCCAGGCCACCATCATCGAAGAAATGGGCGTGCTGCCCCGGATTGATCCCGCCGGGGAGGTGCGCCGGCGCGTGACGTTCCTGAAGGAATACCTCCGCGCCACCTCCACCAAGGGCTTTGTGCTCGGCATTTCCGGCGGGCTGGACTCGTCGCTGGCGGGCCGGCTGGCGCAGTTGGCCGTCCAGGAACTTGAGGCCGAGGGCCTGGAAGCCAATTTTGTGGCGGTCAGGCTCCCCTACGGTGTCCAGCATGACGAGGCGGACGCGCAGGCTGCGTTGGACTTCATCAAGGCCAAAACGGAGTGGACCTTCAACATTTCCGCGGCCGTGGACGGCTTCGAGGATGAGTTCGAAAAGACGGTGGGAAGTGGAATTTCCGACTTCCACAAGGGCAACACCAAGGCCCGGACCCGGATGATCGCCCAGTATGCCCTGGCCGGTGAGCACAACTACCTGGTGATCGGCACTGACCACGGCGCCGAGTCCGTCACCGGGTTCTTCACCAAGTACGGCGACGGCGGGGCTGACATCCTGCCGCTGTTCGGCCTGAACAAACGGCAGAACCGGGCACTGCTGGCCGAGCTCGGCGCCCCGGCGCGGGTCTGGGAAAAGGTGCCCACCGCGGACCTGCTGGACGGCACTCCCGGCCGTACCGACGAGGACGAACTGGGCCTGACCTATGACCAGATCGATGACTACCTTGAGGGCCGGGAGATTCCGGAAGCGGCGGCGGAGGCCATCGAGCAGAAGTACCTGCGGACCCGCCACAAGCGCACCGTTCCTGTGACCATCTTCGACTCCTGGTGGAAGCAGTAGGCCAGGGCTGACTTGCCGCTGGATTCCCCATCTTTGGTGCCCGACGGCGGCGGGTTGGCCCGATAAGCCGGCACGCCGCCGTCGGGGGCCGGCAAAGCCGGGGAGACTCAGCGGGGCGGCTGGCCGGGGTCCCCGCCGGCGAGCTGCTGGCTGATCCGGTGCGCCTCCGCCATCAACAGTCCGCCCAGTTCCTCCTGGCGCCCGCTGCGGAACCGCTGCTCAATGCCGGTCAGGGATAACGCCCACGCAGGCTGGCCGGACCTGTCGAAGACGGCCGCTCCCATGCCCCAGCTGCCTTCCAGGACCAGCCCGGGATTGACCGAATAGCCGGCCTGCCGGGTCCTGGCCAGGTTGTCCCGGACCACCGCCGGAGTGTGGTGGTCGGCGAACGTTCCTGCGTGGGCGGGCCAGTTTCCCAGCAGCTCCGCCTGCTCGGATTCGGGGAGGAAGGCCATGATCGCCGTCCCGGCCGATGCCACCCCCAACGGGAACCGGACGCCCTCATGCAGCACAAAGGAGCGGACCGGGAAGCTGCCTTCCTCCCGCAGCAGGCACACAGTTTCCGTGCCCCGCCGGATGGAGAAGAACGCACTCTCCCCCGTGGCCTCGGCCAGCCGGCGCAGGCCGGGGCGGGCCAGGTCCTCCAACGGGAATCGGGTCGCAGCCACCGAACCCATCAGCAGGATTTCCGGCCCCAGCGTCCAGTTGCCGGTGGCGGGGTCGTGGTCCAGCAGCCCTTCGGCGGCCAGCGAGGACAGCAGCCGGTGCACGGTTGGCCGGGTCAGTCCGGATTCCCGGACCATACCGGCGAGGGACATGCCCCCCGCACTGCGTCCGGCCAGCCGGAGCAGTCCGGCGACCCGGCCGACAACCTGGGCTCCCTGCACGGGTCCGTTACTCATAAATCCAACTTTCTGTCCACAATATGGATAGTTGTCAGTGTAGCGTCCACACTGTAAAAACTGGCTCTGAATAGGCTTCTGGCATCCTTGACAGCGCTTCAGCCCGGCCCGTAGCGTCCATCTCCAGACGAAATGTCCATAAAATGGATACCCATTCTCAATGAGGAGACGCCATGAAACTTCAAACATCCGCCGCCGCTGCCCTGGCGGGGGTCCTGCAGGACGGGATCACCGTGGCCGTGGGCGGGTTTGGGCTCAGCGGTATTCCCGCTGACCTGATTGAGGCCGTCAGGGATTCCGGCGTCCGGGACCTGACGGTGGTGTCCAACAACATGGGCGTGGACGGGAAGGGGCTGGGTATCCTGATCGAATCCGGCCAGGTCCGGAAGGTTATTGCCTCCTACGTGGGCGAAAACAAGCTTTTCGCCGAGCAGTACCTGGCCGGCCGGCTCGAGGTGGAGTTCACCCCGCAGGGAACCCTCGCGGAGCGGCTTCGCGCCGGCGGCGCGGGCATCCCGGCGTTCTACACCCGGACCGGCGTGGGCACGCTTGTGGCCGAGGGCAAACCGCTGGAGGATTTCGACGGCGCCACCTATGTCCGCGAGCTCGCCATCCGGGCGGACGTGGCCCTGGTCCACGCGCACACCGCGGACACCGACGGCAACCTCGTGTACCGCTACACGGCCCGGAACTTCAACCCCGTGGTGGCCACAGCAGGGCTGGTGACCATCGCAGAGGCGGAAGTGGTGGTGGAACCGGGCGCCCTCGATCCCAACCACGTTGTGACGCCCGGCGTTTTTGTCCAGCACCTGGTGCAGGCCGCCAACCGGGTCAAGGACATCGAGCAGCGCACCGTCAGGACACGCGCCGCCGCAGCCGTCCCCGCCTGAACAACACCCGCTTCCACCCACACAAAAGGAGACCCCATGGCCTGGACCAGGGATGAGATGGCTGCGATTGCGGCCGAAGAATTGAACGACGGCGACTACGTGAACCTGGGCATCGGCATCCCCACGCTGGTGGCCAACAACCTGCCCGAGGGCGTGCGGGTGGTCCTGCAAAGTGAAAACGGCCTGCTGGGCATGGGCCCGTTCCCGTTCGAGGGCGAGGAGGACGCGGACCTCATCAACGCCGGCAAGCAGACGGTGACAGTGCTCCCGGGCGGCAGCATCTTCGACTCCGCCACCTCCTTCGGCATGATCCGGGGCGGCCACGTGAAGGTCGCCATCCTCGGGGCCATGCAGGTCTCCGCCGCCGGGGACCTGGCCAACTGGACCATCCCCGGCAAGATGGTCAAAGGCATGGGCGGGGCCATGGACCTGGTCGCCGGGACGCCGCGCGTGGTGGTCCTGACCGAACACAACGCCAAGGACGGTACCGCCAAGATCGTGCCGGAATGCACCCTGCCGCTGACCGGGCTGGCGTGCGTGGACCGGATCATCAGCGACCTCGCCGTCTTTGACCTGCCGGCAGCGGACGACGGCGGCGGGCGGCTCCTCACGCTCACCCGGCTGGCGCCGGGGGTCACCGTGGCCGGGATCCGGGAAAAGACGGGGGCGGACTTCGCCGTGGCGCTGGACAGTGAAGGAGTCCCGGCATGAGCCTGCAGGAACAGTTCGGCAAGGACGTCCTCCTCACCGGGTGGGGCCACAGCCAGTTCGGCAAACTCACCGACCAGACGCTTGAGTCCCTCATCGTCCAGGTGGCCACCGAGGCGATCACCACTGCAGGCATCGAGCCCGGCCGGATCGATGAGATCTACCTGGGCCAGTTCAACTCCGGCATGATGCCGCTGGCGTTCCCGTCCTCGCTGGCCCTGCAGGTTTCGGACCAGCTGGCCAACGTCCCCGCCACCCGGGTGGAAAACGCATGCGCCTCGGGCTCGGCGGCGTTCCAGCAGGGCACCAAGTCCCTGCTGGCCGGAACGGCGAAGACGGTGCTGGTGATCGGCGCTGAAAAGATGACCCATGCCGGCGCTGACGTGGTGGGCGCGGCCCTCCTCGGCGCGGACTATGACATGGCAGGTAAGGCTTCCAGCACGGGCTTCACCGGCTTGTTTGCGGAGGTGGCCAAGCACTACGGGAAGCGTTACGGCGAGGCAGGCAACCTGGGTGACGTCCTGGGTTCCATCGCCGCGAAGAACCACCGCAACGGTGTGGACAACCCGTACGCGCAGCTCCGGAAGGACCTCGGCGAGGAGTTCTGCCGCACCGTCTCGGACCGCAACCCCATGGTGGCCGATCCGCTGCGCCGCACCGACTGCTCCCCCGTCTCGGACGGTGCCGCCGCCGTGGTCCTGTCCACGGCACCCACGGGAGGAGCCACGGACCCTGTCCGGCTGGCAGGCTTCGGCCAGGCCAACGACTTCTTCCCTGCCGACCGCCGCGACCCCACGGCTTTCGAAGCGACCCGGATGTCCTGGCAGCGCGCCCTGGGGATGGCCGGCGTCGGACTTGAGGACCTGGATTTCGCCGAAGTCCACGACTGCTTCACCATCGCCGAGCTCATCATGTACGAGGCCATGGGCCTCACCGAACCCGGCCAGGGCGCCCGCGCCGTCCGGGAGGGCTGGGTCCACAAAGACGGCAAACTGCCCATCAACGTCTCCGGCGGGCTGAAGGCGAAGGGCCATCCGGTGGGCGCCACCGGCGTGTCCCAGCACGTCATCGCCGCCATGCAGCTCACCGGGACGGCCGGCGGCATGCAGCTGGCGACCCCTCGCCGGGCTGCCGTGCAGAACATGGGCGGGGTTGGCATCGCCAACTACGTCAGCGTCCTCGAAGCCACCTGAGCGTCCGCACCTGCCACTGGACTTCCCCACCTTGGGAGCACGACGGCGGCGCGCCGCCTTCAAAAGGCGGCGCACCGCCGTCGTGGGCCGGCAAAGATGGGTAACGTCAGCGGGGCGGGCGGCTGCTAGGAAGCCGGCCGGAGCAGGGCTGCAATCTGCCCAAAGCCCAGCCGCTCGGCGTTCTGCAGGGCGGTGCGGCCTTCCGGATCCCGGATGTTGGGGTCGGCGCCTGCCGCGAGGAGCAGCCGCACCACTTCCTGCTGGTTGGGGCCGCCGGAGTTGAGCAGGATCGCTTCCTGCATGGCGGTCCAGCCCAGGTTGTTCACATGGTTGACGGGGACCCCGGCGGCGAGCAGAAGTTGCACCGTCTCCACATGGCCGTGCTCGCTGGCCGGGATCAGGGCTGTGCCGCCGTACCTGTTGGTGCTGGCCACATCGGCCCCTGCAGCAAGGGTCAGCTGGAGCACCTCGTTGAACCCCTCGGCGCCGGCGTAGAGGAACGCCGAATCCGAGATGTCATCCTTGGCATTGACGTTTCCTCCTCGGCCGATGAGTTCCTGCACCAGGGGCGCGTTGTTGGCCTTGGCCGCTGTAATCAGGTCCCGGTCCAGCTGCGCCTGGGCGTCGGGCGAGCGCACCGGCGCAGTGGTGACGGGTGCAGCCGCAGTGCCGGAATCAGCCGCTGAGGGGGCCGGCACTGCTGGAACCGGGCGGGTGGCTGTGGGCTCCGCCGTGGCGGCACCGGGCGACGGGGTACCGGGCGAGGAGGAACCCGCCTCGCAGCCGGACAGGCACAAAACCAGCCCGGCGGCGGCCACCAGCGGGGCGAAGGCCAGGGGCCGGGTCCAGGTCAGGTAGTGCCGCATGCCGCCCAGCCTACTTGCCGGTTCCGGCCAGCACCGCTGCCCCGGCGGATGCGCAGGCCTCATCCAGCGCACCGTCCGGAGCGCCGCCCACGCCGATGCCGGCAACAGAAACCCCGTTGACCTTCAGTGGCACGCCGCCGGCCAGGAAGAGCGTGCCGGGCAGGTCCGCAATGGACGGGCCGGGGCCGTTGATGCGCCGGGCCAGTTCACTGGTGGGGGCACCGAACGCGGCGGCGGTGTAGGCCTTCTGCTTGGCGGCCTCGATGGTGTGCGCCGCGGCGTTATCGCCCCGTAGCACCGCCTGGACGGTCCCGAACCGGTCCACCAGCGCCACCGTCACAAACGGGAGCTTGTCCGCCTGGCACTTGGCCAGGGCAGCGCCCACCGCCGCAGCTGAGGCACCGGCCGTGATCCGGTCCTGCTGCACCGCGTTGGCGGGGACCGGCTGGACGTCAGCCGCCGGGAGGGCCGCGGGAACAGTTGCAGCGCCGGCAACGGCCCCGGCTGCAGCGGGCCCCGCGGTGGCACCGGCGTTGGCGGCGGCCGTGGCGCCGGCGGTGGCCAGCAGCAGTGCCGTGGCTGCGACCGCAAACGTTTTTGTGGACTTTTTCATGGTGTTTCCCTTGGTCGGAGGAGGAGGAGCGGGTGCTGGCTTCAATCCTTCCGGCGCATCGGACGCCTGCCATCGGGCGTTGGTCTGTGGCAGGCTGCCACTTATGGCGCCTGGAATCAGCCAAATGGCTGAGAGACCCGGGCGGACCCGGCGCCCTAGCATGGAGGGGACGTCCCGCAACAGCATCGGAAAACCTCATGGCTCCCTTCCCCAGCACCGGCTCCGCCGGCACTCCCGGCACCCGCTGGGGCAGCATCGGCGCGGCCGTGCATCTTGGTTTCGCTGTGCTGCTGGTGGCCTCCGCGGTGCGGTATCTTATGCGGCACAGCGCCACGGACAACGTCCTGGTCCTGGGACTGGCGGCCGCTGCGTGCCTGCTCTACGCGGCCGTCGCCGTCCTGGCCGAACGCGGCCGGCCCGGTATGGCGTGGATGTTCGCACTCGTGGCCGTCTGGTCCGGCCTGGTTATCGCGGCGCCCAGCTTCGCCTGGTGCTCCTTTGCGCTCTTTTTCCTGGCCCGCCGGGCTTTGACCGGCACCGCTGCGTACGTCGCGGCCGGCGCCACGGCGTTTGCCACGGCCGCGGGGCTCTTCCGGCTCAGCGACGGCACGGATCCGGCAATGGTTTTGGGCCCGCTGGCCGTGGGCCTGATGCTCACGCTTGTCCACGACAGGATCGCGCATGATGCCAACGAACAGGTTCGCCTGCACGCGGAAATTTCGCAGGCGCAGGCGGGCCTGGCGGCCAGCGAGCGCCGTGCCGGCACCATCGCCGAACGGGAGCGCGTCTCCCGGGAGATCCACGACACCGTGACGCAGGGCCTGGCCAGCAGCCTGCTGCTGCTTGAAGCCGCGGACCGGGCCTGGCCCGACCCTGCGGCGAAAGCGGGCCTGCACCAGGCCACCGGCCTGCTGCGAAGCAACCTCTCCGAGACCCGCAGCCTGGTCCATGAACTGGCGTCCCCCGGCCTGGACACTTCGCCCCTGCCCGAGGCCCTGCTGATCGCGGCCCGCCAGTACATGCCCGCGGCCCGGCTACTGGTCACCGGAGACCAGCGGGAGGTCCCGGCAGAGGTCCGCCACGCCCTCCTGCGCGTGGTGCAGAGCGCAGCTGCCAACACCCGCCTGCACGCGGGCGCCACGGCAGCAACCGTGACCCTCGGTTACCTGCCCGGGGCCGTCACGCTGGACATTTACGACGACGGAGCGGGCTTCGATCCGCTGGCGGCAGCACCGCCGTCGGACGCGGGCGGGTACGGCCTGCGCGCCATGCGGCAACGGGTGGAGCAGCTGGGCGGCGTTTTCGCAGTGGAAAGCGGCCCCGGGGAAGGCACAATCGTCGCAGCCCAGCTGCCGGCCGCCCCGCTGGCAGAGCAAAACCGGGGCGGTGCCTTGTGACGGCCATCCGGGTGCTGCTGGTGGACGACCACCTTGTGGTGCGCCGCGGACTGCGGGCGTTGCTGGGAACCCAGCCCGGCATCGAGGTGGTGGGTGAAGCGGCGTCCGGGGAGGAAGCCCTGGCCCTGGTGCCGGAACTCCAGCCTGCGGTGGTGGTGATGGACCTGGCAATGGGCGCGGGCATGGACGGCATCGAGGCCATCCGGCAGCTCCGTGCGTCCAACCCCCAGCAGGCCATCCTGGTTTTCACCACATATGACTCGGATGCGGATATTGTCCGGGCGGTGGACGCCGGCGCCATGGGCTACCTGCTCAAGGACGCGGCACCGGGTGAAATTTTTGCAGCCGTCCGCGGCGCCGTCGAGGGTAAAAGCGTGATGAGTCCCCCGGTGGCGTCGCGGCTGTTCCAGCAGCTGCGCAACCCCGGGGAGATCCTGACGCCGCGGGAGGCCGAGCTGCTCAGCCTGCTCACCGAAGGCCTGAGCAACCGGGAGCTGGGCAAGCGGCTTTTTATCTCGGAAGCCACCGTCAAAACGCACCTGGCGCACATCTACGGCAAGCTCGGAGTGGACACCCGGGCCGCTGCGATTGCCACCGCAATCCGCCGCGAAGGCATGCGTTGACGACGCCAAACACGTCAAACCCTTGCACGCAGGCCTTCCGCCCCGTACGTTGGGATGGCGGGGGACGTTCTCCGCACACTTCGGGTTGATACCCGGAGAGAGAATCAGAGTCACATGAAGGAATGCAGCCATGGCAACAGGCACAGTTAAATGGTTCAACGCCGAAAAGGGTTTTGGCTTCATTGCCCCCGATGACGGGTCCGCTGACGTTTTCGCACACTACTCGGCAATCGCCAGCAGCGGTTACCGCTCACTGGACGAAAACCAGAAGGTCGAATTCGATGTGACCCAGGGCCCCAAGGGCCCGCAGGCAGAGAACATCCGCCCGCTCTAAGACTTAGGTACTCCCGGCTCCGGCCGGGGCACGCCCGTCAGGCGGCTCCGTCAACATCACGTTGGCGGGGCCGCTTTTTTGTGCCCGGCACACCACCAGCCCCGGTTTGCAATAATCGGAGCATGACCGGACAGGACCCGGAAAGGGACCCGTGGGAGGAGTTCGACAGGCTGGGGCCTGCCGTTCCCGACCGTGTGCCCGGCCAGCCCGGCGGCGAACCCCACGGCTTCGGTTTCCGGACGGGCGTCCGCAGCGGCAGGGTGGCGCTGGGCTTCGCCATTTACACGCTGGCGCTGGGTACCGCGCTGGTGCTTACGGGCTTCATCTTCTTCGTCGCCATGGGCCAGTGGCTGCCGGCCGGGCTGATGGTCCTGATTGAGGCAGTTTTCGTTTTTTCCTTCACCCGGCTGGCCCGCCAGGCACGCCGCCGGCACCGGCGCTGAGCGCCTGCGGGAACTTCCGGAAAAAGAGTTCTTGACGTTGACGCAGCGTCAACCCGTACGCTCAGAGCATGGAAGCACTCCGGCGGGACTGGCCCATCCAGGACATCGCAAAACTGGCCGGCACCACCAGCCGCACCCTTCGCCACTACGACGATGTGGGGCTGCTGAAACCCAGCAGGGTGGGCAGCAACGGGTACCGCTATTACGACGGCGACGCTCTCCTTGCGCTGCAGCGGATCCTCCTGCTGCGCGAACTGGGGCTGGGGTTGCCTGCCATCGCGGAGGTCTTCCGGAACCAGACGGACACCGTGACGGCCCTGGGCCGGCACCTGGAGTGGCTGGGCCAGGAGCAGGAGCGGTTGGCCCGGCAGATGGCATCCGTCAGGAAAACGATCAGGACAGTATCAACAGGAGGCGACCCGGTGGCGGAAGAAATGTTTGACGGCTTTGACCATACGCAGTACAAGGACGAGGTGGAGGAGCGCTGGGGCAAGGACACCTATGCCCGCAGTGACGCCTGGTGGCGGGGCATGGGCCCGGCTGAACAGCAGGCCTGGAAAGCCAGGGTTGCCGGCCTCGGCAGGGATTGGATTGCCGCGGCAACCGGCGGAGTGGACCCGGGCAGCGCCGGTGCGCAGGACCTGGCCCGGCGGCACGTGGCCTGGCTGACGTCGATCCCGGGCACACCGGCGTCGGACGACGGCGGCGATACCCGCGGCTACGTGCTGGGACTGGCGGACATGTACGTGGCGGATCCGCGCTTTGCTGCGAACTACGGCGGCACTGCAGGCGCCGCCTTCGTCCGGGATGCGCTGCGGATCTACGCCGGGGCGCACCTGCCCGGGGCAGGGTCCGGTCAGGGAAAGGCCGAGTAGCCGGTCACGGCCCGGCCCACCAGGAGAGAGTTGATCTCGCGGCGCCTGTCAGCTTTTCGCCCGGGCGCGCCTGACCCGCCGGATGATCAGCAGTGCCAGCGCCACGGCGATGGCGGCGTAGACAGCGTAGTTGAGGAACTTCGAGTATTGCTCAATGAGGTGGTACTGGGTTCCCAACAGGTAGCCCAGTCCGATCAGGGCCCCGTTCCACAGGCCGCTGCCGGCCAGGGTGAACAGGCTGAAGGTGCCCAGCGGCATCGCGGCGGCTCCTGCCGGCAGCGAGATGAGGCTCCGCACGCCGGGGAGGAGCCTGCCAAAAAAGATGGAGGACCGGCCGTGGCGGCGGAACCAGCCGGCGGCGTGTTCGAAGTCTTCGCGGTCCACCAGCGGCAGCCGGGACAGCCCCCGGATTGACCGTTCCAGCCCCAGCTTGGCGCCCAGCCAGTACAGCAGGAGCGCCCCGAGGTAGGCGCCCAGGGTGCTGGTGAGGAAAACCAGCAGCAGGTTCAGCGAACCCTGCTTGGCGAGGAAGCCGGCCAGGGGAAGGATCACTTCGCTGGGGATGGGTGGAACCACCGTCTCGGCGAGGGTGAACGCGCCAACACCCCATTCCCCGAGGCTCTCGATGGCCCGGGCAGCGACGCCCACAATCCCGGTGAGGCCGTCAGTGGCGCTGGATCCTACGGCTGCTGCTGCCCACATTCTAAAAGAGCTCCCCCTGGGTCTGCGGCTGGGGCGCGATGCGCGCCTGCTCCTTTCTACCTCACGTGGCTGGCTGTTTGCTGGCAGGCTTGGCCCGGATGTGGATGCGTTCCCCCTGGGTACCGAAGAGGCTCAGGAATTCCACCGCGCGGCCGTCCGCCCGGCCGAACCAGTGCGGCACCCGGGTGTCGAACTCCACGGCTTCGCCCGGCCCCAGCACCAGGTCGCGTGCACCCAGCACCATCCGGAGCCTGCCGTTGAGGACGTACAGCCACTCGTAGCCCTCGTGGACCTGCGGGGTGGGCGCCAGCATCGGGCCTGCGGGAAGAATGTGTTTGTAGGCCTGGATGCCGCCGGGCTTCCGGGTCAGCGGAATGATGGTCATGCCGTACGCCTCGATGGGCCGCAGGTGCACGCGCGGGTCGCCCGTCGCCGGGGCGCCCACCAGTTCGTCCAGTGGAACCTGGTGCGCCTTGGCCAGCGGCAGCAACAGCTCAAGGTTGGGCCGGCGCTGGCCGGATTCCAGCCGGGAAAGGGTGCTGACGGAGATCCCCGTAATGTCGGCGAGCGCGGCCAGCGTGACGTCGCGGCTGAGCCGCAGGGCCTTGAGCCGGGGGCCCACCGCGGCCAGGACATCATCGAGGCTCTCTTCCGTGTTCTCTCCCATGGGCCTATTTTGCCATACCAGCAACGAAGCTTGCCATAACGGCCCGGGCGACGGGAGCCTTGGAACATGACGAATCAAGAGAACCCAATGTATGACGTTGTGATTGTGGGCGGGGGCGCCGCCGGCCTGAGCGCCGCGCAGATGCTGGGCCGCACCCGGCGGTCCGTGGCGGTGGTGGACAGCGGGGAGCCGCGCAACGCTCCGGCTGCGGGAGTGCACGGCTTCCTGGCCCGCGACGGCGTCAGCCCCGCGGAGCTGCTGGCCGCCGGACGGGCGGAAGCCGAAAACTATGGCGCCCGGATTGTCCGCGGCGCGGTGGTGTCCGCAGCCGGTGGGCTGGAGCAGGGCTTCGACGTGGAGCTCGACGGCGGCGAGCGGCTCCGCGGCCGTCGGCTCCTGATTGCCACAGGGCTGGTGGACGAACTGCCGGAGCTCCAAGGGCTCCGCGAACGCTGGGGCAAGGATGTGCTGCACTGCCCGTTCTGCCACGGCTGGGAAGTCCGGGACCGGGCCATCGGAGTGCTGGGCGCCGGGCCCTGGTCCGTGCACCAAAGCCTGCTGTTCCGGCAGTGGAGCAGCAACGTCACACTGTTCCTCAACAACACCGTCACCCCTACGGACACGGAGCTGGAGCAGCTGGCCGCCCGGGGCATCAAGCTCGTGGCCGGTCCGGTGGAGTCGCTCCGGGTGGCGGACGATGCGCTCAAGGGGGTTGCCCTGGCCGGCGGGCCGGAAGTTGCGGTGGACGCCCTGGTGGTGGGTGCCAGGGTTCACGCCCGCCTTGACGGGTTTACGGGGCTGGGCCTGGCGGCGGAGCCGCATCCGATGGGGATCGGCGATTACCTCCCGGCCGATGCCGAGGGGGCCACCGCCGTCCCCGGCGTCTGGGCGGCCGGGAACGTCACGAACATCAAGGCGCAGGTGATGGCGTCGGCCGCAGCGGCTGCGTGGACCGCCGTCGTGATCAACAACTCCCTGATGGCCGACGAAATGGACCGCGACCTCCGCGCGTACCGGGAGGCGTTAGCCCTTACCGGTGCCTGAACTCCGGCTGCCGCTTCTCCGTGAATGCCGCCATGCCCTCCTTCTGGTCCTCCGTGGCGAACAGGGAGTGGAAGAGCCGGCGCTCGAACAGGACACCCTGGGCGAGGCCTGTTTCGAAGGCGGCATTCACGGCCTCCTTGGCGGCCATGGCGACGGGTTTGGACTTGGCCGCTATCAGGTCGGCCGTCTTGAGGGCTTCAGCCAGCACGTCGCCGGCCGGGACCACGCGGGACACCAGGCCGCAGCGGTCAGCCTCCGCGGCGTCGATGAACCTTCCAGTCAGGATCAGGTCCATGGCTTTGGCCTTCCCCACGGCCCGGGTGAGCCGCTGGGACCCGCCCATGCCGGGCAGCACGCCCAGGTTGATTTCCGGCTGGCCGAACTTCGCGTTGTCGCCGGCAATGATCAGGTCGCACATCATGGCAAGCTCACAGCCGCCGCCCAGGGCGAAGCCTGACACCGCGGCGATAGTGGGGATCCGCAACCGGGTGAAGTCCTCCCAGCCCCGGAACCAGTCAGCCGCGTACATGTCCATGTAGCCCTGGGACGCCATTTCCTTGATATCGGCGCCGGCGGCGAAGGCCTTGCCGGAGCCGGTGATCACCACGGCACCGGTACCGGGGTCCGCATCCATGGCTGACACCGCCGCCACCAGTTCATCCATGGTGGCCTTGTCCAGGGCGTTCAACGCCTCCGGCCGGTTGAGGGTGACCAAGCCAACCCGGCCCCGCTGTTCCACCAGGATGTTGTTGTATTCGCTCATTCAGGGCTCCCGTCGTGGTGTGCCGGTGCGGCGCCACGCTCCTGCTCCGAGCGGGCACGGATGTCCGTGATGATCGCGGAGAAGTCCCGGGAGGCACCGCCTTCTGCGGCAAACGTATCGTAGATTTCCGCCGCCAGTGGTCCCAGCCGGCCGGCCACCCCGGTGCTGCGGAGCGCGTTGACGGCCAGGTTGAGGTCCTTGGCCATGAGGGATCCGGCGAACCCGGGCAGGTAGTCCCGGTTGGCTGGGCTGCCGGGGACAGGCCCCGGGACGGGACAGTTGGTGGTCAGGGCCCAGCACTGCCCGGAGGCTGCGGATGCCACATCAAACAAGGCCTGGTGGCTCAGGCCCAGCTCCTCCCCCAGCACAAACGCTTCACTGACGGCGATCATGGACACCCCCAGGATGAGGTTGTTGCAGATCTTGGCGGCCTGCCCGGCGCCGTGGTCCCCGCAGTGGACCACACGCTTGCCCATGACCTCCAGCAGCGGCAGGATGTCCGCGAAGCCGGCAGCCGGGGCCCCCACCATGAAGGTCAGGGTTCCGGCTCCGGCACCCACCACGCCCCCGGACACCGGCGCGTCCACAAAGGTGTGGCCCGCCGCGCCGGTCAGCGCTGCAGCTTCCCGGGCCTCCGCGACGTTGATGGTGGAGCAGTCCAGGAAGACCGTGCCCGGCGCTGCGGCGGCCAGCAGCCCCGGCTCCCCGTCAATACCCTGGTAGGCGGCCAGCACGTGCTCTCCGCTGGGGAACATGGTCAGCACCACGTCCGCACCGGCTACGGCTTCGCGGGGGCTGCCGCTGACGGGGATCCCGGCCGCGCGGGCCGCGTCGCGGGCGGCCGGCACCACATCGAACCCGGCCACCCGGTGGCCGGCCTTAACCAGGTTGGCGGCCATGGGCGTGCCCATGTGGCCCAGGCCCAGGAAGGCGATGCTGCGGTATTCCGGCATGATCAGGCTCTCCTGCGGTCTGACGGGACCGGCTGCAGGTCCAGTTCCGCCCCCGGCAGGGGCGCGAAGAACCGGTCCACCCGGTCCGGGTGGACCTCTGCCAGGGTGGACGGCTTCCATTGCGGGTTCCGGTCCTTGTCCACCACCTGGGCCCGGATGCCCTCGCGGAAGTCAGGTGCCGTCAGGAAACGCAGGCCTACCCGGTATTCCTGGGCCAGGGTTTCCGCCAGGTCCAGGCCGCGGGCCCGCCGCAGGGCGGCCAGGGTGACGGCGACCGCGGTGGGCGACTTGGACTCGATGGCATCCGCCGCGGCAGCCGCGTCCCCGTCCCCGTCCTTGGCGTAAGTGCGCAGGCTGCGGACAATCTCCACCGCATCCGTTCCGGCATAGCAGGTATCGATCCAGCCGCGCTGCCCGGCCAGCACCGAGGGCGGCGCCTCCGTCGTGAAGCGTCCGACGGCGGCTGCCGCGGGTTCGTGTTCCAGCGCCGCCACGAGCCCGGGCAGGCTGGTTGAGGGGACAAAGTGGTCGGCCAGGCCCAGGAACAGGGCGTCGGCCGCGTCCAGGTGGGCGCCGGTCAGGCCTGCGTGGGTTCCTGTTTCGCCGGGGGCACGGGCCAGGAGCAGGGTACCGCCCACGTCCGGGACAAAACCGATGGTGGTTTCCGGCATGCCCATGCGCGTCCGCTCGGTGACCACGCGGACGGACCCGTGGGCGGAGATCCCCACGCCGCCGCCCAGGACCAGCCCGTCCATCAGCGCCACGTAGGGTTTGGGATACGCTGCGATCAGGGCGTTGAGCCGGTACTCCGTTTGCCAGAAGTCCGCTGTCCGGTTGCCGCCGTGCAGCATGTCCTCGTAGATCGCAACGATGTCCCCGCCGGCGCAGAGCCCGCGCCCACCGGCGCCCTGGATCAGGACCGTGGCTACGGCGTCGTCCGTTGCCCATCCGGCGAGGGTTTCCAGGAGCTCCGCCACCATGCCGGCCGTGAGGGCGTTGACGGCCCGCGGCCGGTTGAGCGTTGCCACCGCGAGGGAGCCCCGGCGTTCGAAGAGCACCTCTGCGGCCGCTTCGGGCTGCGCCGCGGCTGCCGCGGCACCCGCCGGAACTGCGCCTTGGTCCGTCCTGCTGGGGCTGTCCGTCATCTGTTTCCTTCCAACGTGGCGGCGCTGCACCGCCGGACTGGCCCGGCTCCGGTGCCTTCCGGGGCCGGGGAACCATGGCCGCCGAGGCGCAGCAGGTGATCCAGGTCATGTCTGGTTGCGAATATACCCGCCGCCGGCGCCGCGCAACCATCCGCCGCGGCAGGCCGGCGCGGACGGGACGGCGGGTCAATACCGGCCTCCGCACCGCCAAGGTAAGTTAGGGGTGTGAAGATCGCTACCTGGAATGTAAATTCGCTCCGTGCCCGTGCCGACCGTGTTGAAGCCTGGCTCCAGCGCAGCGACTGCGATGTCCTGGCCATCCAGGAGACCAAGTGCAAGGACGAAAACTTTCCCTGGGAGCTGTTTGAGCGGATGGGCTACGAGGTGGCCCACTTCGGGCTCAGCCAGTGGAACGGCGTGGCCATTGCTTCCCGGGTGGGCCTGGCCGACGTGGAGCGGACCTTCCTGGACCAGCCCGCGTTCGGCAAAGCCGGCAAGGACCCCGTCCAGGAGGCCCGCGCCATCGCCGCCACCTGCGGCGGCGTCAGGATCTGGAGCCTCTACGTCCCCAACGGCCGGTCCCTGGACGACGAGCATATGCCGTACAAACTCAAGTGGCTCGAAAGCCTCAAAACCCACGCCCAGGACCTCGTTGACCAGGATCCGCAGGCCCAGGTGGCGCTGATGGGCGACTGGAACATCGCCCCGTTCGACGACGATGTCTGGGACATCGACCTGTTCGTCAACAACAACTTCACGCATGTCAGCCCCCCGGAGCGGGAAGCCTTCCACGCCTTTGAAACCGCCGGCTTCACGGACGTGGTGCGGCCCTATACCCCGGGCCCTGGCGTGTACACGTACTGGGATTACACCCAGCTCCGCTTCCCCAAGAAGGAAGGCATGCGCATCGACTTTGTCCTCGCCTCCCCCGCCTTGGCCTCCCGCGTCACCGGAGCGGCGATCGACCGCGAGGAGCGCAAGGGCAAGGGCGCTTCGGACCACGCGCCCGTCCTGGTGGACCTGGCGGACTGATGAGCCAGCCCCGGAGCCGCCGCAGGAGGCCACTGTGACCGGAAATCTCTACCGGGGCCAAGCCGGGCTGCCCTTTTCCTCCACCCTGCGGGTCTACGAGCCCCTGTCCGCGTTCCCGCCGGAACAACGCCCGGCCATCCAGTCGGCCGGGGCGCGCACCGCCTCGCGAGCCGCCGTCGAAAACGCCGAACTGCTGGCCTCCCTGGGCCGCATCACGCGGACCGGCGGGGATCCTTTCCCCACGGGCAGGACTGACACCGTCCGGGTGACGACGGCGCCCGCCGCGCCCCGGACCGGTGAACCGTCGGGTGCGGCCGCCGCTCCGGAAGACGCCGCCGGCCCGGCACTCCTCTACTGCCCCAGCCAGCTGGTCCTGCGGGCGGGCCTTGCGGCCAACGCATTGATGGAAGGCATCCATGGGCCGCTCGCCGAACTGCTGATTCCCGAGCAGCAGCGCGACCGGCACCAGGAGCGCATCGACCAGGTGAAGGCCAGGGACGGGTCCATCCGGGTCCATACCCGGGCTTCCACGTGGGGCATCCCGTTCAGCTGGTTTTCGCTGTTTTCGGAGTCTGACCACAAGGATGTGGTGGAATCTGCCGGGCGGATCCTGACGGTGCGGGTCTGGGCGCCCATTACGGAGGCGCTGGAGCGCGCCCGGTACGCGGTGGCCAACCTGACGCTGGCGGCCCCGGACCTGGACATGCTGGATGACCTGGCGCAGCTGACCGAATGGCTGGAGCTGTTCCACGTGGGGTCCATGGTGGAACTGGACTACGGCGCCGTAGCGGACAAGGTGTACCCGGACGATTCGCCCATGGATATCCGGCTTGGCATCGAATGCCTGGCGGAAGGCGACATGACCGGCGCCGCAGCCGCCTACCGGCGGTTGGCATCCCGCTGGATCCCCATCCGCCAGTTGGCCCGGGCTTCCTGAGCTTCTCCCCGGCCGCCGGTACGGCTGGCCGCCTCGACCTTAGGCCCGCGGGGGAGCTGTGGTTGCCCTGAGGATCAGTTCATGGCGTGCGACGGCGGATTTCACGGCACCCACGTGGCCGTCAAGTTCATCGAGAAGCATTTTGGTGGCCAGCTCCGCCTGCTCGTCAGGCCGTTGGGCAACCGTCGTCAGGCCCATGGCTTCAGAGAAGTCGTGGTCATCTATCCCTATCACCGACAGCTCGCCGGGTACGTTCACGCCGGCGCGGGCGGCCTCGAATATCACCCCCATGGCCATCTCATCCGATGCACAAAAGATGGCGGTGGGCTTCCGGCCGGGCAGGTTCCAGATTCTTCGGAACGCGTCCTGGCCGCTCAGCAGGGTGAAGTCGCCCCACTGTTCCCACCCGGGCTGTGGGTCCAGGCCGGCCTTGCGCATCACATCGTGGTAGGCAAGGATCCTGACCCGCGGGACATCGAAGTTCAGGTCCGTCTGGTTGTCACCGTGGACCAGGGCGATGTCCCTGTGGCCAAGGTCCACCAGGTGCTGCACGGCAACGGATGCCGCGGCGTAGTCATCGATTCCGATGTAGGAACATTCCTCGACGTGTCCGCCCACCACAATCAGGGGGATCTCGATTTTATGCAGATGTTCCAGTTCCTCGTGGCTCAGCGCCATGCAGAGAACCAAGAGCGCATCGATCTGTTTGTAGACCATCGTCTTGTCGAAGAGCCTTACCCTGTTCCCGCCGTGCCCACCCAGGTTGTAAAGGGACAGGTTGTAGTTCCGGGCGTAAAGCTCGCGGTCGGCGCCTTCGATGGCTTTGGAGAAAAACCAGCGGCTCACAAACGGCGCCAGGATGCCAATGGTCCTGGTGCGGCCGGTGGCCAGGCCGGAAGCCGATGACGACGCCACGTAGCCCAGGCTGGCTGCGACCTCAAGGATCTTTTGCCTGGTAACCGGAGAGACTTTGGGAAGTCCACGGACGGCCCTGGACACCGTTGCGGTTGATACCCCGGCTGCGGCGGCCACATCCTCGATGCTGATGCCCGTATGGCCGCCTCGCTGCGACCTCTCAGAACTGCCTGCCACTGTATATCCTCTTCGGTCCCTAACGATTACCAGGCCCCCGCCACCCGCCACGTTATAGCAGGGCCGCCCGGCGGAGGCGCACTGTTACGTGCGCACCCGCCGGATGGCAGCACTACCTTCTTGTCAGCCCTTGAGCCCGCCGGCCATCAGACCGCGGACGAAGTAGCGCTGGAGGCCGAAGAACACGGCCAGCGGCACAATGATGGACACGAATGCGGCGGCCGGGTTCAGGTAGTCCCGGTTTCCGCGGGTACCCGAGATCTCAGCCAACCGCTGGGTGATCGGTGCAACGTCCGCTGTGCCGCCGGAGAACACCAACGCAACCAGCAGGTCGTTCCAGACCCAGAGGAACTGGAAGATGGCCAGTGACGCCAAAGCGGGGACGGACAGCGGCAGGATGATCCGCCAGAAAATGGTGGTGTGTCCGGCGCCATCGACCTTGGCTGCCTCGATGACTTCGCCCGGAATTTCCGAGATGAAGTTATGCAGCAGGAAGATACCGAGCGGCAGCCCAAAGATGGTGTGCGCGATCCACAGCTGGGTGTAGGAGCCCGGCGGAATCTGCAGCACCTGGGTGAACAACTGGAGCAGCGGGATCAACGCCATCTGGAGCGGGATGATCTGGAGCGCGAAGACGAAGATGAATCCTGCTTCCCGGCCCCGGAAGTTGCCCCACGCGAAGATGTAGGCCGCCATGGAGGCCAGCACCAGGACAAACACGGTGACGGGCACAACGATTGCCAGCGAGTTGACGAAGTACTGCGAGAGGTTGGCGGACTGCGAACCAGCTGCAGCAGTGACGTCCACGTAGTTCTTGAAGGTGAAGTCCCAGTCGGAGAAGAAGTTCCACCAGCCGTCTGAGCGTGGACCCACCTGCTTCGCCGCGGGCCGGACCGATGACACCAGCAAACCGAAGGTGGGAATGGTCCAGATAACGGCGATGATCACCGCCGCGGCGGTGGCCCAGCGGGACGTCAGCCTGTTCTTGACCCGCCGCATGATGGGGCCGGTATCTTCCGGATCCAAGGGCCGGCCACCACTCTTGGCTTTGGTCGCGGTGCGGGTGTTTTTCGCCGCCTCATCCGGCGCTGGCATGACGGTCATCGGATTTCCTTCTGCTGGCGGAGGACGCGGGCGTTGTAGATCACGATAGGCAGAACCAGGATAAAGAGGATCAGCGCGAGGGCCGCACCCCTGCCAGGTTCACCGGCGCGGAACGCCTGCGTATACATTTCATTGGCAACAACCGAGGTGTCGTAGTTGCCGGCTGTCATGGTCCGCACAATATCGAAGACCTTGAGCGTGGCGATGGTAATGGTGGTTAGGACCACAACAAGGGAGCCACGGATGCCGGGGATGGTGACGTTCCGGAACTGCTGCCACGGGTTGGCACCGTCCAGGCGGGCGGCTTCGACGATTTCAGCGGGGACGCCCTTGATGGCGGCCGAAAGGATCACCATGGCGAACCCGGTTTGGATCCAGACCATAACGATGATGAGGAAGATCGTGTTTCCCGGCGCGTCCAGCAGGAACTGCTTGGGGTCCAGGCCCAACGCAACGCGGAGTGCGTTCAGCACACCGGTCTGTTCAATGCCAGGGCCGCGGTAGTCGTACACCAGCTTCCAGATGATGCCGGCACCGACAAACGAAATGGCCATAGGCATAAAGACCAGGGCCTTCAGGACCTTTTCGCCGCGGGCCTTGTCAATGAAGACGGCGTAGGCAAGGCCAAAAACGGTGGAAAGCAACGGGACCAGGATGGTCCAGATGACGGTATTGCGAAGCGTGGCGAGGGCCTCCGGTTGGGTAAACATCCAGACGAAGTTATCGACGCCGTTCAGCTTTCCCCCGGAATCCGTGAACGCCAGGAATGATGTCTGGGCTGCCGGGTAAACCAGGCCAACCAGCAGCAGGATCGCGGCCGGTGCGAGGAACCCGATCACCGTGACCTTATCTTTGGCGGACTTGGGGGCCCTGTCCACCAACAACATGAGTAGTCCAATGATCGCGGCAAAAATGGCCAGCGCGATCACGACCTGAAGGAGCTTTCCTCCGATGAATTCCAAGGCTCAACCTCCGGGGTGTGCGTGGATCAGAATGAAGAGTGGGGAGCACTGCGCCCCAGCACCTACCGGTGGCTGGGGCGCAGCGTACAGCTGGGAGGTCAGCTCTTGGGCCAGCTGCCTTCGATGCTGTCGGCAACCTGCTTGGCGGGGGTGCCGTTGATCCACGAAACGATGCCCTTCCAGAAGGAGTTGGATCCTACTGCGCCCGGCATGAGGTCCGAACCGTCGAAGCGGAAGACGGTGTTCTCGTCCTGCAGGAGCTGGATGGAGAGCTTATCCAGCTCGGTCTGCGCGTTGGCCGGGTCCAGGCCCTTGTTCGCGCTGATGACGCCGCCGAGCTTCACGCGGTCGTTGGCGAATTCAGAGCTCGCCAGGTAGGCCTGGAAAGCCTGGACTTCGGGGGCGTCGCTGTAAGCGCCGACCATTTCGCCGCCGCCGGTGATGGCCTGGCCCTTGGACTCGTCGATCGGTGGCGTCATAAACGCCCAGACGTCGCCGTCGGGTGCAACGGAGGTGCCTTCGGGCCAGTTGGAGGCCTGGAAGTTGGCCTGGTGGTGCATTGCGCACTGGCCGTCAAGTACCGGCTGGCCGGCCTGGGCGAATCCGGTGGTCAGGATGGAACGGACGTCGCCGAAGCCGCCGTTGACCATCTTGTCATCGAGCAGGATGTCGCCTGCCTTATCAAAGGCGTCAACGATTTTGGGGTCGTTGAAGGGAATTCCGTGGCTGACCCACTGGTCGTAAACCTCCGGTCCCTGTGCGCGGAGGACAACGTCCTCGATCCAGTCCGTGCCGGGCCAGCCCGTGGCTTCACCTGACTCGAAACCGGCACACCAAGGCTTCATGGCGCCTTCATCGGCGATCTCCTTGGAGAGGTCCATCATTTCGTCCCACGTTTTGGGGACGGTCCAGCCTTTATCCTCGAACGTTTTCGGTGCGTACCAGACGTAGCCCTTGACGTTGGCGAGCATGGGAGCGGTGTAGAAGACACCGTCCACGGTGCCGTATTTCTTCCAGTCCGCTGACCAGTTCTTGTCCACGGCGTCCGAGACGGCCTGCGGTGCTTTCTTGAGGTTGCCGGCGCGGGCCTGGTCCGCCATCAGGCCGGGCTGCGGGAAGATGGCAATGTTGGGGGCGTTTCCGGCTTTCGCGCGGACACCGATCTGGGTCTCGAATTCCTTGCTGCCCTCATACTTGATGGTTGCACCCGTGCACTGCTCGAAAGCGGCCCAGGTCTTTTCAAGGTTGGTGGCTTCAAGGTCAACGATCGTGGAATAGACGGAAACGGTCTTTCCGTCATGCTTGCCGTAGCTTTCATACTTTGCACAATCGACGGAAGCGTCTCCGGATCCACTGTCCGAGCTACTGCATCCTGTGAGTGCCAGGGCCACAATTCCGGTGGCTGCAATCGGCAGCAGGTATTTGCGGTTCTTCATTACTGGTGACTCCTCGCTGAGTTACGGACCTTACGCCTGGTGCGATTGACGTGGTGACCATCACAGTAGTGGACTCCCAGCAAGAAATGCAAGCGTTTACACCAGCTGTGTCCAATTGGTGATCAAACGCCGGACCGGCCCCCTCAGCGGACCCGTTCCGCCCGTCCAAACCGGGTCCGGGCGCCTGCGCCGATGTGGATCAGCACGGGTGTTTCGCGGCCCACCACGGCGTCCAGCGCGCCGAGGAGGTCAGAGATTTCGGCAGCCAGCAGGTGCGGGGCAACACCCTGGCGCGGCAGGAGCTTGACCTTCAGGGCGGGCATGCCCTTGACGTTGTAGGTCGCCACCGTGGCTCCTGCCAGGTCCGGCCGCCCTGCGAGGGCCTGCCTAAGGGCCTGCTCCGCCACTCCCCCGCCGATGCGGATATCTCCCGCGACCTCGCCTGGATCGTATTCGGAGGCGAGGAGGTTGGACCTGCCTTTGCCCTGCTGCGCGATCCACGCCACCATCAGGCCGATCAGGACCAGCAATGCCAGGGCCACCAGGAGCCACAGCCAGCTTTCCGCGCGGCCCGGGAAACGCGTGGCGTTGAAGGCGGTGTTGACGGAGCTCCAGGTTCCGTCCGCCCAGGGATGCCACCAGGACGCCACGGCAGGCACTGCGGCCAGGAGCACCAGCAGCAGGCCCAAAGCCAGCATCGCGAGGCCCAGGAGGGTGATGAGGATCCGGTTTAATGTTCCGGGGGTGCTGTTCATGCGCCGATCACTCCGGACGGGGTCAGGTTGATGCGGACCTCAGGGGCCGGTTGCAGGTCCATCTGCTCAAGCTCGTCCGCCACGGCCGCCAGGATGGCGTCCTGTTCCACCGGCACGCCGGAGGTGGGGCGGACGTTGACCAGGACCTGCCGGTGCGAGACCACCACCATCACCTGTCCCGGGGTGACATTGGCGGCCAGCCGGGCGCGCCGGGCCAACGATGAGGCGATGACCTCGTCATCCACCACCACGGCATGGTGGCCCGCATGGCGGCCTGGCAGGGCCAGCGGATGCCGGGCCCGGCGCCCGGGCAGGACACCGTTAAGGAAGAAGATCAGGCCGGCCATGGCGATCACCGCGCCGATGGCGCCCAGGAGCAGCGGAGTGATCCCCGCCGGCAGGTCGACCAGCCGTTCGGCTGCCACCTGGGGCTCGATCAGCCAGGCGGGCTGTCCGATGGCGTGCACGGCTGCTTCAAGCAGGCCGTACGCGGCCAGGCCGGCCACCAGCACGGCAGCAAAGATGGCAATGCCCGCCCGGTTTGAGTGGGTTTCGCGGTGCACAATCCTGCGCAGGACGGGGTCCGGTTCCGCGGCACCGTGCCGTTTGGCTTTGCGGGTCCCCTCAGGACCGGTGTCGACGGTGGTCACTTGACCCGTCCTCCTTCGCTGATCCTGGCTCCGCTGATCCTGATGTCAACCCGGCTCAGCTGGGCACCGCTGAGTTCGGTGACCGTGGCAAGGATCCGGGCTTTCGCCGTGACGGTTCGTTCCCAGATGGAGCCGCCGAAGGCCTGAAGCCTGGCCGGATCAGCCGCGGCCGCGCGCAGCGGCGGGATGCTGATGGGCGCCACGAGCGATAGCGCCAGCAGGCCGCCGTCGTCCGCCCAGTCGGCCCGCACGTCCTGGGCATCGCATCCCAGGGCCTGCGCCGCTGCGGCTTTCGCCAGGCTGGTCAGGGCCTGGGTGCTAATCCGGTTGTGGCCGCTGAGCACCTGCCCGGAAACGGCCGGCGCGCCCGGGTTCATGAGGATGAGCGCCGGCCGGTGATGGCGTCCAGCACACCGCGCAGATCAAGTTTGCCCTCCGCTGCCCGGCCCAGCACGGCGCCAATGGCCATAAACAGGAGCGAGATCAGGAAGCCCCACAGGCCGAACTGCAGGGACATAAACGCCACGAACGCGCCAAGTGCCGTTCCTGCGAGAGTGAGGTTCACAGCAGCGCCTCCCGTTCGGTGGTGCCGGATGCCGTTGGTTTGACGGGCGGCGGAACAAAGACGTCCGTGATTTCCACGTTCACCTCGATGACCTGCAGGCCCACGAGTTCCTCGATGGCCCCGTAAACAGCGGCACGCACCTGGTTGGCAAGCGAATGCAGGGGTGTGCCGTAGGAGGCGACGAGGTTGATGTCCACCGCCACCTGGGTTTCGCCCACCTCGGCATGGACGCCGGTGGCATGGTCCGTGCTGCCCACGGCATCACGGATCGCGCCGAGGGCCCTGGACGGGCCGGACCCCAGCGAATAGACGCCGGGGACGGCGCGGGCGGCAATACCGGCCACTTTCGCCACGGCGGTTTCGGAAATGACAGTCCTGCCCGACCCTGCCCCTGCGGCAGGAACCAACGGGGCAGGGCCCAGGCCGCCCTGGCCGGGCTGCGGGTTCTGGTACTCCATCGAAGAACTCCCCCTTCTGTTGTTCATTACCCTATCCCTAGCCCGCGCCGATGTGCTGGAACGGGCCTGCGTCGGGGACTTGAAGCGCCCCCGATGCAGGCGGCCGGGCTAGCGGGTTCCCTTCGCGCCAGAACCGGCCTTGTCGGCGTCGTGCGTGACATGTTCCGCACCGGCCTCGTCACCGTGGGCCAGGTGTTCGGTGAATTGCGCCTGGACGGCCTCCGCCACCTGGTCCGATACCTGGTCCGCCAGGTGTTCCTGGTAGTGCTCCTGGACGGAATCGTTCACGGAGTCCTGCACCTTTTCCGTCACGTGGGCGGTCATCTGTTCGCGGGCCAGCTTCCGTTGGGCCCGCATCAGCGCCGCGTGTTCCTGGTGGAATGCCTTGGCCGTGGCCACGCACATCAACAGAATCACCACGCTGAAGGGCACCGCGGTGAGGATGGCGGCCGTTTGGATCGCCTGCAGCCCGTCGGCCAGCAGGAGCGCGATGGCTGCTGCCGCTGCGGCCAGCGCCCAGAAGATGCGGATCCAGTTCTTCGGCTCCACGTTCCCGCCGGTGGAAATCATGCCCATGACCAGCGCGCCGGAGTCTGCCGAGGTGACAAAGAAGATGGCGATCAGGACAATCGCCCCGATGGTGAGGACCATCCCGCCCGGAAGGCTGCCCAGCAGGGAGAACAGCGCCCCCTCGGTGTCCACTGTGCCGTCAGCGCTGACCAGCCCGCCGGCACCGAAGAGTTCGCGGTGGATGGCGGCGCCGCCCAGGACGGAGAACCACAGGAAGCCCATCATGGTGGGGACCAGCAGCACGCCGGCGACGAACTGGCGTACGGTGCGGCCCTTGGAGATGCGGGCGATGAAGATGCCCACAAACGGTGCCCACGAAATCCACCAGCCCCAGTAAAACGTGGTCCAGGCGGCCTGCCAGGCTTCGCCTTCGGCGCCGGAAAATGCCAGCGTGTTAAAGGTCAGCCCCACCACGTTCTGCAGGTAGTTGCCGATCGACTGGACGAACTCGCGGAGCAGGAACAGCGTGGGCCCGGTGAACAGCACCACGATCATCAGCGCCCCGGCGAGCAGCAGGTTCGTGTTGGAGAGCCATTTCATGCCCTTGCCCACGCCGGAGACCACCGAAAGGATCGTCAAGGTGATGATGCAGAGGATCAGGCCGATCTGGGTCATCGTGGTGGCCTGCGCTATGTTGGCGTGTTCCAGGCCCGCCGAAATCTGCAGGACGCCCAGGCCCAGGGAGGTGGCGACGCCGAAGAGGGTGCCCACCAGGGCGATCACGTCGATCAGGTTGCCCCAGCCGCCGGCAACGCGCTTGTGCCCCAGCAGCGGTTCAAGGGTCCAGCGGATGGAGATGGGCCGGTTTTTGCGGTGCACCGCGTAGGCGATGGAGACACCCACCACCACGTAGATGGCCCAGGCGTGCAGCCCCCAGTGCAGGTAGGTCTGGGTCAGCGCCTGCTGCGCCAGCGCCACCGGGGTTCCTTCAACACCGGGCCTCGGCGCGGCGAAGTGGTTCAGGGGTTCGGCCACGCCGAAGAAAACAAGCCCGATGCCCATGCCTGCGGCGAAGAGCAGGGAGAACCAGGACACGACCGAAAATTCGGGCTCATCGTCGTCCTTGCCGAGTTTGATGTCGCCGTAGCGACTCAGCCCGATCCACAGGGCAAACGCCACAAAAACGGCGATGGCTGCAACGTAGTACCAGCCGAACCATTTAATGACGTTGGTCTGGATGGCCCCGAAGGCCTCGGTGGCTGTGCCGGGGAAGAGCGTCGCGAACAGGACAAAAAGGAAAATGACGGCCGCGGCGGGCCAAAAGACCCAGGTGGCAATTTTCTGGCCACCACCTCCGGGCGGCTGGGAAGCCGCTTTCTCCGCTCCCGGCGGATTGCCCTTTTGTGGTTGGCTGGTGGTCCTTGCGCCTGGTGTGGCGGACATTCAGGTTGCTCCTTATGCGCTGTGCAATGCTCAGACTGCTCTTCGAGGTTCAACGTGCAGCCTGCAAGTTTACTGACCGTGGGCGCAGCGCGGCCGGGAAGGCAGGATCCGTTGGCACAACGATGCGGGATTGATACGTTCTTCGGCCATCCGGCGGCGCGGGGAACGGCTTGTTAAAGAAGAAAAGCATCAGTTCCGAAGAACTGATGCTTCCCAGTGGTGGCTCCGACCGGCGTCGATCCGGTGACCTTTCGATTTTCAGTCGAACGCTCTACCAACTGAGCTACAGAGCCTAGGTGACTAGTCACCTTGAGAGCCGGAATTACTTCCAACAATCAGAGCGACCCTGACGGGACTTGAACCCGCGACCTCCGCCGTGACAGGGCGGCGCGCTAACCAACTGCGCTACAGGGCCTTGCGTTTCTTGCTTTTACGGCATCGCTACCGTTTTTTTCAAGGCTTCAAGCTTACCAGACAATTTCTGCCTGCTTGACCAGTTCCTTGCGTACCCCCAACGGGATTCGAACCCGTGCCGCCGCCGTGAAAGGGCGGTGTCCTAGGCCGCTAGACGATGGGGGCCAGAACCCGTTCGGAACAAAAGAAAAGGCTTCGAGCCGAGGCTTTTAGTCTTTATCGTTTGCGTTGTCTCCGAACTGGACTCTAAAACTATAGGGCCTAGTTTCGATTTAACCAAAATCGGCACAAACCCCGCCTCCTGGCGCCTGGTTGGGCCAAGATGGAGTGATGGATGCCGTTGCAGCACTGTCCGAAATTGCCTTCTGGCTGGAACGGAGCCGGGCCGCCACGTTCAAGGTCCAGGCCTTCCGGAAGGCAGCCGCCGCCATCGGGCCGCTGGAGCCGGCCGAACTTGCGGCACGGGCCAGGACAGGCCGGCTCAAATCCATGAAGGGCATCGGCGACCGGACCCACCAGGTCATCCAGGAAGCACTGGCGGGCGGGGTGCCGGAGTATCTTGCGGACCTGCGGGACAAAGGGGCCCAGCCGCTGGTATCCGGCGGCCACGAGCTGCGGCAGGCGCTCCGCGGCGACCTGCACAGCCACAGTGACTGGTCCGACGGCGGATCCCCCATCGACCTGATGGTGGCCGCCGCCGGAATCCTGGGCCGCGAATACCTGGCATTGACGGACCATTCGCCGAACCTGACCATCGCCAACGGGCTCTCCGCCGAACGCCTTACCGAGCAGCTGGAGGTGGTGGCCGCCATCAACACCGGCGGCCCGGACGGGTCCGCTGGCAAGAAGGTGCCCCCGCGGCTCCTCGCCGGCATCGAGGTGGACATCCTCGAGGACGGCAGCCTGGACCAGGCGCCGGAACTGCTGGACCGCCTGGACATCGTGGTGGCCAGCGTCCACTCGAAGCTCCGGGCCGACGGTAAAACCATGACCCGGCGCATGCTGGGCGGCATCCGGGACCCGCACACCAATGTGCTGGGCCACTGCACCGGCCGGCTGGTGGAAGGCTCCCGCGGAACCCGGCCGCCGTCGGACTTCGACGCCAAGGAAGTCTTTGCTGCCTGCGCCGAATACGGTGTCGCCGTGGAAATCAACTCCCGGCCGGAACGGCAGGACCCGCCGGACGCCCTGATCCAGCTCGCGATGGACGCCGGTTGCCTGTTTTCGATCGACAGCGATGCCCACGCCCCCGGCCAGCTCGATTTCCTCCAGTACGGGGCCGAACGGGCCGCCAGCAACGGCGTCCCGGCAGAACGCATCATCACCACCTGGCCGTTGGCGGAACTGCTGGCCTGGGCTGCCCCCGACGGGTAGCCGCCGTGACGTGACCGTTTTCCGCGAGCCCCTGCCCCGTCGGCACGGCTAGATTTGCTGTATGCCAACCACAGGTCCCGCCAGCACACCCGCACCGCCCACCGCCCAGGCCCCACTCAAAGCGCTGGGCATCGCCGCCATGGTGGTGACGGTGGTGCTGTGGGCGTCGGCGTTTGTGGGGATCCGGGCCATCGGCCCGCACTTTTCACCCGGGCCGCTGACGCTGGGCCGGCTGGCGGTTGCCGCGGTCGTCCTGGGCCTGCTGGTGGTCCCGCAACTCATGAAGAGCAGGCTCCTCCCCCACGGCAGGGAATGGCTGCCCATCCTGGCGTACGGCGTGATGTGGTTCGGCGGCTACAACGTGGCGCTGAACGCGGCGGAACATGTCCTGGATGCCGGAACCAGTGCCCTCCTCATCAACGTCAACCCCATTTTGGTGGCCGTGATGGCCGGTATCTTCCTCAAGGAGGGCTTTCCGCGTTGGCTGCTGATCGGCAGCACTGTCGCGTTCGCCGGCGTGGCAGTGATTGCGCTCGGGTCCGGCCAAGGGTCCGGCGGCGGGAACCGGCCGACGGCGGACATGGCGGGTGTGGCGCTTTGCCTCCTTGCCGCCGTGCTCGCCGCCGTCAGCGTCATCATCCAGAAGCCGGTCCTGCGGAAGTTTCCGGCGGCCCAGGCCACCTGGTTCGGCATCCTGGTGGGGGCGCTCTGCTGCCTGCCGTTCACCGGCCAGCTGGTCGACGAACTGCAGGCCGCTCCGCCGGAGGCCACCTGGGGCCTTGCCTACCTCGGGGTGTTCCCCACTGCCATCGCGTTCACCACCTGGGCTTATGCCCTCTCGCTCATCGACGCCGGCAAGCTGGCGGCCACCACGTACCTGGTACCCGGGACCACCGTGCTGATCTCGTGGTTCCTGCTCGCCGAAATTCCCACGGTGTGGGGCCTGGTGGGCGGGCTGATCTGCCTGGTGGGGGTGGCATTGACCCGGCGCCGGACCCGGAACAAGCACGTTACGGCTGCCGCCGTTCAGCGCTAAGGTCGAAGGATGCACGCCAGCCTCCCGCCCGGCCTTCCCATCATTCCCGACGGCCCGCACGAGCCCTATGGCTTCAGCATGGCCGCCGACGAATTCGAGGCCGCTGTCCAGGACGCCCTGGACAGCATCCCGGCCAAGCTGGCAGAGGCCATGGACAACGTGGCCGTTTTCATCGAGGACGACTACGTGCCGGGTCCCGGGGAAGACCCGGATACGGTCCTGCTGGGACTCTACGAGGGTGTGCCGCTGACCGAACGGGATTCCTGGTGGGATGCCGGTTCGTTGCCGGACCGGATCACCATCTACCGCGGGCCCATCCTGGAGATCTGCTCCTCCCGGGAAGACGTCATCCACGAAGTCGCCGTGACAGTGGTCCACGAGGTGGCCCACCACTTCGGCATCTCCGATGACAGGCTGCACGAGCTCGGCTGGGGATAGCCTTAGGAGCATGGGACACGACCACAGCCACACACATGGCCTGACCGCAACGGGCCGGCACCGGAAACGCCTGGTGGCGGTCCTGGTGATCACCCTGTCCGTGGTGTTGATCCAACTGGTGGGCGCGTTCCTTTCCGGCTCGCTGTCGCTGCTGGCGGACGCCGGGCACATGCTTTCCGACGCCGCCGGGGTAACCATTGCGTTGCTGGCCGCGTGGATCGCAGGCCGCCCGGCCAGTGACCAGCGGACCTACGGCTACCAGCGCGCAGAAGTGCTGGCAGCACTGGCCAACGCCCTGATCCTGATCGTCATTTCCGTCATCATCTTCACCGAGGCCATCCGCCGGATCGGCACCGCCCCGGAAGTGCAGACGGACATCATGCTGTTCGCCGCCATCCTGGGCGCTGCGGCAAACCTGGTCTCGCTGCTGATCCTCCGCGGCGCGCAGGAGCACAGCCTCAACGTGCGCGGCGCCTACCTCGAGGTCCTGGGTGACCTCCTGGGCTCCTTCGCCGTGATCGTCGCGGCAGTGGTCATCATGGTCACCGGGTTCCAGGCCGCGGACACCATCGCCTCGGTGGTCATCGCCCTGATGATCCTGCCCAGGGCCTGGAGCCTGCTGCGGGACGTGGTGGATGTGCTGCTGGAAGCCACCCCCAAGGGCGTGGAGGTCCAGATGATCCGCGAGCACATCCTGTCCGTGCACGGCGTCACGGATGTCCACGACATCCACATCTGGACCATTACGTCCGGTGTTCCGGTCTTTTCAGCCCATGTGGTGGTGGAGGACGGTGTGCTTAATGCGCACGGCGCCGACCAGATCCTGGACCAGCTCACCACCTGCCTGGGCTCCCACTTCGACACCGAACACTGCACCTTCCAGCTCGAACCGGCCAGCCACTCCGAACACGAGGCTAACCAGCACGCCTAGCTGTACGCCCGGACGGCTCAGCTCAGGATGTCCTTGGTGGCGAACCGGCCGTAGGCCAGGGCTCCGAACACCGCCACGTACCCTGCCTGCAGCACCGCGTTCGAGGCGAAGGAATCCCACAGCACCGGCTGCCGCAGGATGTCACCGAACCCCAGCCAGTAGTGGCTGAACAGCCACGGATGCAGCCACTCGAGCTGGGGCAGCTGGCCCAGGATCTGGGACACCACCGAAACCACCACGGTGGCGGCCATGGCGCCCACGGGGACCACGGTCAAGGTGGACAGGAACAACCCGATCGCTGACAGCCCCGCCAGCGATACGGCCAGGTAGGCGGCGATCAGGAGGATCCGCAGGGCAGCCTCCGGCGGCTGGATCACGTCACCGGACAACAGCGTGACGGGCCCCACCGGGAACAGCGCAGCCCCGATGGCGCCGCCGGCCAGGGCCACGGCCAGCGGGGCCACAACGCAGAAAGCCAGCGCCCCCGCGTATTTGACCAGGAGCAGCCGGATCCGGCCCGCTGGCGCCACCAGGAGGTAGCGCAGCGTCCCGTGGCTTGCTTCACCCGCGATCGTGTCGCCGGCCACCACCCCCACCGTGAGCGGCAGGAACAGCGGAACGGAAACCAGCATGGCCGTGAAGGCCACAAAAAGGCCGTTCTGCGAGATCCGGTCAAGGAAGGCCGGTCCCCGCCCCGCGGGAACGGTGGAGGAAAGCCTGACGGCCACGGCAATGAGCACCGGAATGGCTGCCAGTGCCAGAAGCAGGGCCCACGTCCGCCGCCGGCCAAAGAGCACTTTGAGCTCGGAGCCCAGGAGGGACCACGCGGAGCCGCGCGGGGGCTTGGCAGTGGCGACTGCGGCCGGGCCGGCGGCATTCCGGCGGTCCGTGCCAGGGCTGCCGGCGCCTTGGTTTCCCGCGTCGGGGCTGCCGGCGCCTTGGTTTCCCGCGTCGGGGCTGCCGGCGCCTTGGTTTCCCG